>CAYMHP010000134.1:0-14821 GCA_964390225.1 uncultured Solibacteraceae bacterium | reverse complement strand
GGCATTCTGAGAGGCGACCTCGGCACTTCGGTCTCGCTGAACCGGCCCATCTCGGAACTGATTCGTGCGCGCCTGCCGCTTACGGCGCGCGGCATCGGAGCCGGGCTGGCAGGCGGGTGGGGACTGGCGTTCGCGCTCGCACTCGGCTCCGTGTTGTGGCGCACGCGCACGTGCTCGCGAATCGCGGGCGCGCTCAACGTCTGCTTTCTCTGCCTGCCCTCCGCAGCCATTGCCGTCCTGATGTTTAGCTGGGGCGGCCCGACGTACGCCATTCTGGCAATCGTCCTGTTCCCCAAGATTTTCGATTACCTCCGCAACCTGCTGCGTGATGCCTACGCGCGGCCTCACATTCTTGCTGCGCGCGCCAGAGGCATCCATCCGGCTCGCATGCTTCTCTGCCACGTCATGCCGGTCTGCGCGCCCCAGATGCTTGCGTTGGCAGGCGTTTCGGTGAGCATGGCTTTCGGTGCGGCGATACCGGTCGAGACCCTGTGCGATGTGCCCGGCATCGGGCAACTCGCATGGAAATCCGCCATCGCCCGCGATCTGCCGGTCCTTGTCAGCCTCACGATCCTGCTGGCAATCGTCACCCAGATCTGTAACGCGGCGTCCGATTGGGCCACTTCCTGCTTCCGGTGGACCAAGGTATGAAGCGCCGGGCTATCATCGGAATCGCGCTCCTTGGCGTCATCCTGGCGCTCTGCCTGGCTGCCGACCTGATGCCCGGCATCTCGTCTACCGACCAGCACCGCGAGTTGACCAGCGCGCCGCCGTCCGGCCGGTTTCTCCTCGGCACCGACGATCTCGGCCGCGACCGACTGGCGCGCCTGCTCTACGCGAGCAGAATCTCTCTTCTGCTCGCCGCGGCCGCGGCCGTGGGCGCAACCCTGCTCGCCATTCTGGTGGGTGGTCTCGCGGGATATCTGGGCGGCTGGTGGGATGCCTGTGTGGTTCGCGCGATTGATCTGATGCTGTCTCTACCGTGGCTGTTCCTGTTGCTCGCCGCTCGGGCGCTGCTGCCGTTAAATGCCTCGCCCCTTACCTCATTAACGGTGACGTACGCGCTGTTGGCCCTGTTGGGGTGGGCCTCGCCGGCGCGCGTTGTCCGTGCGGGCATCCGGAACTTCCGCGCCGCCGATTTCGTGCTTCAGGCTCGCGCACAGGGCTCCTCTGAAGCCCGTGTGCTGTTCCGCTATATTCTGCCGAACCTCAAGCCCATTCTGCTCGCCCAGTTCTGGACTTCCATTCCGGTGTTCATTCTTGCGGAAGCCAATCTGGGTTTCCTGGGGCTCAGCGCCGCCGAGCCCTTCGCTACCTGGGGAAATTTGATGAAGGAGCTGCAGAGCCCGCTACTCGCGCCCCCGGAGGCGTTCGCTCCAATCGCAGCAGTGGCCATCTGTGTTCTGTGCTTCCGGCTGATTACGCCATGGGGAGGATCCGAAGCGTGAAAGACTCTTTTACCGACCACCTGCTGCTCGACGCCACGCTGTCGGCCGATTATCCGGGCCGTGCGCGCGTTCTCGATGGCGTGCACCTCGAAATCTTCCCCGGCGAGATTGTCGGCCTGGTCGGAGAGAGCGGCTCTGGAAAGAGCACGATCGCGCTGTCCATTTTGCGGCTTCTCCAGTTGAAGGGCGGGACCGCGCGCGGCGAGTTGCGCTTTCAGGGCCGCGATCTGATGCGCTTATCGGAGCGCGAGATGCGCGAGGTGCGCGGACGCGAGATCGGCCTGGTGCTGCAGAGTCCGCTCTCCGCGCTGAACCCTGCCATGCGCATCGGGAGCCAGATACTGGAATCGTGGCGCGCTCACCGCCGCACCACGACGCAGCCAAAACCCGATCTCCTCAAAATCCTGGAGGTTGTAAACCTCCCCGCGGAGCGCGCATTCCTGGAAAAGTACCCCCATCAGCTCAGCGTCGGCCAGGCGCAGCGCGTGCTGGTTGCCCTTTCGATCGTGCATCGCCCGGCGCTTTTGCTGGCCGATGAGCCTACCAGCGCTCTGGATCCGGTGAACCAGGCAGAGATTTTGAAGCTCTTCTCGCGACTCAACCGGCAACTGGGCATGAGCGTTCTCTACATCTCGCATGACCTGCTCTCGGTGGCGTCGTTCTGCCATCGCATCGCTATCCTCGAGAAAGGCCGCATTGTCGAGTCCGGTTCCTGCGAGCAAATTTTTCAGAATCCCCAACATCTGTATACGAAGACGCTACTCGCCGCCATCCCGAAAGTGCCGTTCGCGGCCGGGCGGGCGGAAGAAACGGTGCAAGAAGCAGTGTTCGCATGAACGATTCGCAATAGAAAGGCAAGTACGATGATCCAGGTCAACCTCACCGAACAGGAACTGTTCGATACCATCATGTCCGTCTACCTGGCCTCCAACTGCCCCGATGAAACGAAGGCGCAGGCGCACGAATCCAATACGGCCGAACGCCGCAAGGCGCTCCTCGAGAAGTTGCACGAGGCATTTGAGAGCGCCCAGGAAGCTACGCGGCAGTCCGAAGCGGTGGCCTAGCCTAGAGCCGGTGCTCTGTTCAGCTGCGGCTGAACTATCCGGGTAGCGACGGCGACGCGCCGTTCAAATTCAAGCCGGCGCTACTGAGTTCCGGTTACGTGCACCTCGCGGTGCAGCACGTAGGAAGTCTCGGTGGGAACGCCGCCCTTGAACTTGACCTTCAGCACTACCTGATAATACCGGGGGATCTGGCCGGAAGCGTTCCGCAGCTTACTTGCTAATGTGCGGGCATGGCTCGGTTCCGTGAACCACTGTACGGCGGCGAGGCGCCCGGGCGTCCGATTGCTCGTAAAACTCTCGATTTCGCTGGTCCCTAATGGTCCCGGCACGTGCGTCACCAACACGTGCGCTTCGCCGTCTTCGGACGAACCGGTTGGCAGTTGATCGTTCAGAATCGCCTGCTCTCCCGGGCGTGGATGCAGGTTGTGGATGCCCGGCCGGGCATTGACCAGATCGAGTTGCACCGGCAAGCCCTTCAACTGGTTCTCGAAGAATACCGGCGCTCCAATGAACAATACATTGTTATCCGCAAGCTGCTGCCAGGAAAGCTCACTGGTCCTCAGTAGCGATAGCGTCTGGACGCGCGGCCCCAGCAGCTTGCCGATCAAGAACGAAGCGTTCACCTCGCCCATGGGCGCGTAATACACGTTCGGTTGGACGTCGGCGTTGTTGAGCGCTTTTCGGATCGCCCCAACCGCCGGAGACTTGATAATGTCCTCCCAATGGTTCAGCGTCAGATCGCGATATGCGCCGAAGCCTTTGAACTGCACAAAGGGTGGGTCCGCGATCGAGACCAGCAGCGGCCGTTTGGAAGTGACGAACGGTCTCCACAGTTGTTCCAACTCTGGCGTCCACATGGCTGTGAACATCGAATCGGTTTGTTGCGTCCGCCACAGCCCGGTGGTCGCGATGATAGCCCATGCAAGCACGAGCGCCAACGCGACCCCGAGCACCAGAACTGTCGTAGGAGACTGCGTGGCGGGGCGCGCCGGTACAATCGCGGCCTGCACAGGCTGGGCTGCTGCCGCGGGGAAGAGTTCGTCGCTTGGGGGCGCGGCAGGTGGACGGATCGCCGGCGCCTCTTCGCACGTGAGCTTGAAACGCCCCTTTGGCAAATCGACCACGAGGGGATCGCTTTTGCCTTCCGTCCGGTAATACTCAGCCAGCTTTTGCCGGAGCCGGCTGACCTGAATCCGCACTGTCGAGTCATGCCGCGGATCGTAGGTGGACGGCTTGCCGAGCGCATCGATACCTACCGAATATTCTTTCAATTGGTCGGCTTCACCCGACAAGCGCTTGTCCGCAAGAAAGCGTAGCAGGCGGCGGAGCGCCTCGGAGTTGCGGAAAGTGTTGCTGTCGAGAATCCGTTCGACTTCCGCTGCCACCGCGTCGTCACGGACCTCCATCAGCCACTCTCCTCCACCGCAACGATTATACACTGCGGAAAATTCGGGTCTTGTTTGCGCCCGCGGCCGATAGCCCGGCGCGGCCGGGAACGTTTTCAACCACGCCAGTGATGTGCGAGGCTTTCAGGTAACGGGAACCGCGGCATGACTGCCGCGGCTGAAGCAGCTCTCAGCGGTGCCCGTGAGGGCGGGGGTACGCTCAATACAATGGTGCGGTCAGGGTCGGTTAAACCCGCTATCTCGCGTACGCAGTCTCTCTCGCCACTGCCTGCTTCGATTTACTAACTGAAGCCAGCAATCGCGTCGCGAGCAATCGGTCCACCGAAAACGACCCGGCCCCCGCCAGCATCACCGCCAATGCCATCCCGACTGCCAACGTGTGATACTCGTAGCCTTCCGTTCCAAACGGCAGCGCGCCGTGCCAGTTCATCAGATAACCGTACGGGAGGTGGCGCAGGAAGACGGCCACTACCATCGTGCAACCCACGCCGAAAGCCGCGATCCGGCTGAGCAATCCGATCATCAGCCCCAGCCCGCCGCAGAACTCGGCGATGATGGCCAGCCACGCGAACAAGTGCGGCACACCGAGCCCGTCGAAGTAGCGCATCGTCGCCGGCACGTGCGTCACTTTCTGATAGCCGTGTACGAACATGTCCAGGCCGAGCGGGAATCGCACCAGCAGCAGAGCTACACCGGCGTTCGTCTTCAGTAATTTCGCGAGCATCCTCTTCCTCCCGGAAGTTTCATTTACAGTTTTGTCCAACCGCCTCCAGCGAATTCACATGGATTCGATCATTGTTGGACTGCCGGACCAGAACGCCCTTGACCTGCACTTTGTGTGCTTTGTAGGTCTCGGGCTTAAAATCGGACGCACCTTGCAGTTTGAACGTCAAAGTACCGAGCGGCCTTGCGGCGGAAATATTCAACTCCTCTGGCGTTGTTGCGTCCGCGGTTCTGGTTCTGACCGGTTCGCTCGCATCCGTGAGCACCCACTCGTCCTTCTCACCCGGGATCAGGCAGCCGACGACCGCCACCAGCGCGTTTGTCGGCAGTGGCTTCGGCCCGTCCTTCCCGACCAGTTGCGTGCTCGCCAGCGTGTTCACCGTCAATTCTGCGTTTCCTGCCGGGTATTCGTTCGCTTGCAGGATGTAAGCGACGATATCCCGATACGCTCCATCGCTCAGTTTCCCAGGAGTGTCCCGCGGCATTTTGGCTTTGATAAAAGAAAACAGGCTGGCCAGACTGTCTTCCCGCCAGCGGTCGATGAACGGGTCGCCGGTCAAAGGCGGGCCATCCACATCGGCGCCGTCGTGGCATTTGGCGCAGTTGGCGCTGTATTCCGCCTCGCCGCGCTTCGCCTGCGCCTCTGTGTATACGCCATCGAGAACCGTGCGGCTGCTCTTCGTCTGGGCGAATCCGCTGCAGGCCGCCGCTACCAGAGTGAACCAAACGAGTCTCTTCATCACTGTTCGCAATTCGACCCGAGGGTTTGAACCGACATCACGTTGATGCGTTCGTTCTTCGGCTGCCTCACCAGAATCCCTTTCGCGACCGCTTTATTGCCGGCCATCTTCTCCGCATCGAACCCCGGCACTTCGGTGATGTTTTGCAGCCGGAACAACTGATCTCCCAGGTCCTCTTCTTTTGCGCGTTTCATTTCCTCGGCAGTGGTTTCCCATGCGTTTAGTGTCCGCGCCGGCTCGGTGGCGTGCGTCAGGAACCAGCCATTGCCGGAATCGAGCGTCAGGCAGCCTGTTACAGCGACTTGCGAGCTGGTGGGCAGAGGCTTCGGCCCGTCCTTACCTACCAGCAATGTGCTTCCCAACGCGGCGGCCGTCAACGTCTTGGTCCCGGGGGCGATCCCGTTGGCCTCGAGCAGGTAGGCCGTCACCGCCAGATAGTCCGCCTCGCTCAGGGTACCTGGATTGTCCGCGGGCATGGTGTTCTTGATGAGATCGAACAATACATTCAAGTGGAACTCCCGCCATCGGTCCATGAACAGATCGCCCTTAAGAGGCGGACCTGAAAATCCGCCGAGGTCGGCGCGATGGCAACTGCCGCAGCGTGCTTCATACACCGACCGGCCCCGCTTCGCTTGTACCATCGTATATACGCCATCCAGGACGGTCTTCTCCTGCTTTCGCTGGCCGCTTTCTTCCGCCGCGGCGCGGTTGACCATCACCGGCGCCAGCAGTGCAACGAGACAGATAGAAACTCGGCAGTGCATAAGGGATAAATAGAAAAGGGCCGAAGCCCCTGTCAAGGGTTCCGGCCCTCGGACGGCAAAAGACAAAGTTATTGATTCTTCGCGACGGCCTTCCCACCCAACGTTCGGGTGGTCGTCGGAATCGGAATTCCCCTCTCCTTCATCAGCTTCGTGATCAGTTCGACGGCATCGGCGTGGTAAATCGCGGACTGTACGCCCACGACCACGCCCTGCGCCCAATCGAGCGGCAGCAGCCCCGGCGTGTTTGCCCCGTATGCCTTGCTGCCCTTGTCTGGCTTGCTCAAATCGCCGCCGCGATCGACCAGAAGCTGAATCTCGGCGAGCGAGGCCTTGTGCGCAGCTCCGTGGAGCGCCGTCAAGCCCTGGTCGTTTGCTGCGTTCACATCGGCTCCCAGGTCGAGAATGAGCTTCATCGCTTCGATAGTCTCTTCTTCCGACCGGTCGTGAATGAATCCCTCGGAGTAGCCGACGCCTGCCGCAGCCATCAACGGGGTTGTATGGTCGTCGGTGTTGATGGTCGGGTCCGCGCCGTGTTTCAGCAATAGCTTCATAACCTCGATATCGCCGCACAACGCTGCCCGTAGGAAGGGTGTCGCGCCTGCCTCGTTCAGCCAGGTGGCGCGCTGTCCGTTGCGAATCTCCGTGTTGGCTTTCAACCGCAGGTTGGGGTTCGCGCCCTTGTCGAGCAGCAACTGGATGAAGTCCAGGGCCTGGTTGGCGTTCGGAACGGGAATCGTGCCGGTCTCGATGTTGCGGTGCTTCACGGCCAGGTACAGGGGGTTCCAGCCCTTCTCGTTGGAAAGGTTTGGATCGGCTCCGTGGTTCAGCAGGAACGTCGCGACATCGTAATGGCCGTTCTGAATGGCAACCAGCATAGCGGTGCTTCCATCGCCGGTCTGCTGGTTCACGTCCGCCTTCGCCGCCACTAGCGCCTCGAGCGAATTCAGGGCGCCCTCGCGAGCGGCCAGCACCAGAGCGGTCAAGCCCCCGGTCTTCGCCTCGGTCCCCTTGTAGTTGACGCCGTACCGCTTCTTGGGTTGGTTGACGACGGACCGCACACTGAGATCGGCTCCGTGATCAACCAGCAGGCGGACCACTTCCGCGTGATCCTGCTCGGCGGCCCACATCACCGCCGTCGTCTGCCGCAGAGTGTCCTTCGCATTCACGTCGGCGCCGTGCTCGAGCAAAAGCTTGACCACGTTCGCGTTGCCTGTGCGCGCGGCCTCCATCAGCGCGGTCTCGCCGTGCATGAGGAAAGTCGCGTTCGGATTCACTCCCGCCTTCAGTAGTTTCTCCACCATCGCCGCGTTGCCGTTCACGCAGGCCAGGTACATTGGCGTGGCGCCATCGCGGTTCGAAGCGCTGGCATTCGCGCCGGCACGGATCAGGGCATCCACCGTCTCCAGATCGTCCTGCCGCACGGCCCAATGGAGCGCCGTCGTCCCATCCGACTGCCCCGCGGTGACATCCGCTTTCTTCTGAAGCAGTGCGCGCAGGCCGTCCTTATCTTTGTTCATTACGGCATCGGCAACGTCGCTCGTCCCTGCAAAGGCGGCCATGGCCGCCAGCAGCGCCAAACAGCATCCGGTGATTAGGCGTTTCATTCGCAATCTCCTGGCTAAACCGAAATGGTCCCGGTGCTGTCGCCGATGCTGTCCTTCTCCACGCCCATCATGCGCAGCGTGGTGAGCAGAACATTCGCCGTCGGCCCTGTTTCTTTCACGTTCAGCTTGGCCTTATGCCTTCCCGAGGCCCCGCCGGCCATCAGGTAACCCACATTGACATGGCTGTGCTGGTTGGCGTTCCCCATGTTGCTGCCCCAGACGATTAGCGAATGGTCGAGCAGATTGCCGTCGCCATCTTTGGTGTCTTCGAGCTTCTTGAGGAAACGAGCGAAGCACTTCATGTGGTACTGGTTGATCTTGGCCCAATCCTCGCGGCGCTTCGGGTCCTCGCCGTGATGGGACGCCGGATGGTTCGCCGTGGTGACGCCGGAATCCGGATAGCTGCGCAGACTGACGTCGCGCGCATACATCAGCGATGCCACGCGCGTGATATCGCCCTGGAATGCCAGCGCGGTCAGATCGAAATGCAGCTTCACGTGCTCGTCGAAGGAATCCGGCACACCGAACGGCACGTCGAGAGAAGGCGCTTCCGCCGACCGCTTGGCCGCGATTTGCAGGCGCCGCTCCATTTCCCGAATGGCTTCGAGATATTCGTTCAGCCGGTTCCGATCGGCCGCGGGCAGCGTCTTTTCGAAGCGCGTCAGTTTCGCCGTGACCGCGTCGAGAATGCTCCCGGTCGCCTGCCGCCGCGCGACACGCTCCTCGGGAGTGCTGCCGTCACCAAACAAGTGCTCGAACACAACCATCGGGTTAATCTCGTGCGGCAGCGGCTTGGTGGGCGAGGCCCAGGAAATCGAATTCGAATAGGCGCAGCTATACCCCCAGCCGCAGATACCGGTGTTAGCGCCGGGATCTTCGATGGCCAACTGGATGGAAGGTAGCAGCGTGTCCTGGCCGTACTTTTGCGCGATGATCTGGTCGACGCTCGCGCCGCAATAGATGTCGGCGCCGGCAGTCTTCTTCGGCGCAACTCCGGTAAAGGTCGCCGACGCGCGCGAGTGGTCGCCGCCGCTCGATCCGGGAGGCGGCATCGACGACGTGGCGTCCAGGCCGCTCACCAGCGTCAGCTTATCCTGCCAGGGCGCCAGCGGCTTGTGAATGAAGCTCAGCCCGATGTTGCGGCCCTCGGTCGGAGGAATGTCCGGCCGTCCGTCCGCCCAGTAGGTCGGAGACCAGCCGTGCGGCGAAAAGATGGCTAAGAAACGGGTTTTCGGGTTGGCTGCCGCTTTGGCCATCGGCGTCAATGCGGGCACCATCGAGTCAAGTAACGGCAACGATAACGTTACACCCACTCCGCGCAGGAACGCGCGGCGGTCAATGTGCTTCCTGGTTATGAACACGCGAATCCGTCCTCCTCAGCCTTTTCTCATCTACTTCGAAACGTCTGCTTCCCCGCGCGAGACGCTGGCCGTTTGCCGGGGAGCCGCTGCCTCTTCCGCCTTCATGTTCATCTGGAAGGGCGCGCTCTTCACGATCCCGACGATCAGCGACGTCAGCCGGTAATTTGCCGGCGCCGCTTCGCGCACCACCGACCGGACCACCGGCATGTCATAGTACTCCGCGCCGCGGCCCAATGCGTAGGTAAGCAGCTTTTCCGTCATCACGCGCACGAACTGGGGCGAGTAGCGAATCAATCCATCGCGCAAGCCCGCCGGACCATCGATCTTACTGCCGTCGCTCAATTGGCCGACAACGTCCAGCTTCTGGCCGAACTCCGTCGTCCGCAACTTGCCCACGGCATCGAAATTCTCCAGCGCGAACCCGATCGGGTCCATGATCTTGTGGCAGCTTGCGCACGCCGCGTTCGCCCGGTGCTCTTCCATGCGCTGCCGCATCGAGATCTCGAGCGGCACCGGTTGGCCGTTCGCCATTTTGTCGCTCTGCCGCAGCGGCGGAACGTTTGGCGGCGGGTCCGGAGGAATGATGCCAAGCAAATTCATGAGCACCCACTTGCCGCGCTGCACGGGCGAAGTACGATCCGGCTCCGAAGTCACCAGTTCGATCGCGCCCTTCCCTAACAGCCCCCTGCGCACATCCAGCTCACCGGTAAGCTTCACGCGCCGGAACTGGCTTCCGTACACATTCGGGATTCCGTAATGTCGCGCAAGGCGTTCGTTGACAAAGGTGTAGTCCGCATTCAACAGATCTAAGACACTGCGGTCTTCGCGCAGAATGCTTTCGAAGAACATCTCGGTCTCAGTCCGAAAGGCCTGGCGCAGGTTGTCGTCGAAATCGGGAAACATCTGCGTGATCGGCGCCGTGCTCGGCAGATTCCGCAGTTGCAGCCACTGGCCGGCGAAATTTTCCACCAGCTCATGTGAGCGTGAATCCGCCAGCATGCGGCGCGTCTGCTGCTCCAGAACTTTCGTGTCCTTAAGCTTTCCCTGGCTCGCGATGTTGATCAGCTCGGCATCCGGCGGACTGCTCCATAGAAAGAAGGCCAACCGCGACGCCAGCTCGAGATCGCTGATGCGATACGGCTGCCCCGGCTTCACGTTCTGCGGATCGCTTTCGCCGCGGAAGATAAATTCAGGATCCGCCAGGATGTACTGCAGGGCCAGCTCGATCCCGTCTTCGAAGCTGCCCTTATTGCGGCCCTTCTGATAAAGGCTCAACAGGCTTTCCACGTCGCCGTCGTTCAGTGGCCGGCGGTACGCGCGGGTACCGACCGTCGCGATAATCTTCTTCGCACAGCCCACTTCTTCGCCTTCATTGGCGGGTTGGCAGACGAAGATCTTGCGGCGGCTCGCAGTGTCTGTTGCACGAGCGCCGTTGTACGGGCCCATGATGATCACTTGGCTGACTTGCGGCGAGAAGATGTACCCCGGAATCGGGTTGGTATCGAGCACGCTCCGCAGGTAGTGCTGGTTCAAGTCGTCCATGGGGACATCGGTGGCGTTGAGGAATGCCAGCCCAACCTTGTGCATGCCTGCCTTCACGGAAAGCCGCGCTTCGTTTTTGTCGTTATCCGTGCCGTTCGGAATCTTAGCAATATCGAACAACTTCACCCGTTGGCCGTCGAGCAGCACTTCCAGGTGCTCGTCTTTCCGCTCGGAGCCGTACAACTCACCGGTGTTGCCCCGCACGGGAAACCATGAAATGACGTAATCGCCGTCGGCCGGGAAGTAGTGATTGATCAGCATGCCACCGCGGCTGCCGAGCGGCAACCCTTCCACGTGGTGCTCCTGCGAATAGTCCTGCGGCGCAATGTATTTCTTCTGAGTGGGAGCGGTTTCGTGACCCAAAGCGAGCCGGCTGACCTTGGCCGCCGCCGACATGAACCCCTCTACCAAAGCAGGCGAAATCCCCAGACTGCCCGCAACGTTGTCGAATCCGGAACTGGAATCGTCGACCGGCAAAAACTCGGCCGGGTCGATCTCGAGCCCCAGGACGTCGTGGATGGCGTTTGCGTATTCGGTCCGATTCACGCGGTGGATTCCCGGCGGCACAAAGTTGGGTTTCGCCGCCGCGGCGCGATCCAATTCGCCTTCCAACCAGGCGGTAAGCCCTTCATAGGTGGCAGCGTCGGGGCGTCGAAGCCCCATTGGCGGCATCATGCCTGCCCGGAGCTTGCGCACAACTTTTTCCCAGACCTCAGCGTTGGTCCCGACGTGCTCGACATCCGCTTTGTCGAGTGCCAGCCCTCCGGTCTTCGCCTTCGCGTTATGGCAGGTGACGCAATATGTATCGAGAACCTGCCGGGCCGTCGCGGCGGTCAGCGGCGCCGAAGTGTCCGGCAGTCTTGCCGTCTGCGCGCAAACCATTGCCGCGGACACACATGCAAACAGACCGGCGCACCACAATTTGTTCATCAAAACTTCCCCTCGGTTGGTCAGGCGTGAATCTTGCTTTTCGATTATCGCGGCAAGCGAGGAGGGTAGTCACGAGACCACTGGTGAGTCACCGGTTTATCACCTCCCATGGAGTAGGCAAGGCGCCGTAAAGCTTCCGCTATGCGGTGACTTGCCGGTTACATCGCGAGCCGCTCCTGTATCTACCTGTGTTTTGATCCACGTACATGGTCGAGAGCCCGCCCGGTTACATTCCCGAATCGGCGGTGACTCACCGTCTGTACACCGCGTAAGAGCTTCAAAATGCTGGACACTCCAGCTCTCTCGAATCTTGACGCGCTATTCGTTTTGAAATAGCATCACTCCCTAAGGTACTGTAACGGGACTCGTTCGCACGCTTTCAGGGTTCGAAAACAAAATCGGCGGTCAAGCTTGCTCTGCGCGTGTATCCTCGTGCGAAAGCATAACCCTTGGCCAAAAATGACCCGGCGCCACGAAGGTCGGCCGCCGAGGAGGGGAAATGAGCACCACCACGAAGCTACTGTTGGGCCTTCTAATCACCTGCGCGGCTGTTTGGGGTCAAGCCGCATCCACCGCTCAAATTAACGGCACCGTCCACGATGCCTCCGGCCTTGCGGTCCCGGATGCCACGATAAAAGTGACCCAGACCGCCACAGGGTTGGTCCGCACCAGCACCAGCGGCTCCGGGGGCGAATACGTCTTCACCAACCTGCCGATCGGGCCGTATACGCTGGAGATCACCAAAGACGGGTTCAGCAAGTACGTCCAGTCGGGAATCGTCCTGCAAGTCGACAGCAACCCGACGATTGATGCGGCACTGAAAGTTGGCTCGGTGAGCGAACAGGTGATGGTGCAGGCCGATGCAAACATGGTCGAGACCCACAGCACGGGGGTGGGCACCGTGGTGGATAACCAGCGCGTCGTCGAGATGCCGCTGAACGGGCGCAACGCCACCGAGCTGGTCTTTCTGGCAGGTATGGCGACGATCGGCGGCGCGAATGGCGGCTTCCTAAACTCGGTACGGAACTACCCTACCGTCATGATCTCGGTCGCTGGCGGTGTTGCCAACCAGCAGACCTACTCGCTTGACGGCGGCAATCACAACGACGCCTATAACGGCCTGAACCTGCCGCTTCCCTTTCCCGATGCGCTGCAGGAGTTCAAGGTGGAAACCAGCGCCCTGCCGGCACAATATGGATTGCATTCGACCGCGGCGGTAAACGCAGTCACGAAGTCGGGCACAAATGAGTTTCACGGTGATTTATTCGAGTTTCTGCGGAACGGCGACCTCAATGCCAGAGATTTCTTCGCTCCCACCCGCGATAGCCTGAAGCGCAATCAATTCGGCGGCGTTATCGGCGGACCGATCAAGAAGGACAAGCTGTTCTTTTTCCTGGGTTACCAGGGTACGATCCAGAAGTCCGATCCTTCGCAGAATCAAGCGTACGTTCCGACGCCGCTCGAGCTGCAGGGCGATTTCACCGTAGCGACCTCGGCATCATGCAATGGCGGCAGGACAATCACCCTCCCCGCCTCACAAGGCTTCGTGGGCAATAAGATCTCGCCCGCGCTGCTGAACCCCGCCGCGCTGAAAATCACGAGTTATCTGCCGGTACCGGCCGACCCGTGCGGCAAAGTCAACTACGGACTCTCCGCCAGCTCCGACGAGCACATGGGTGTGGCGCGCATCGATTATCAGATGTCTCCGAAGAATTCGCTGTACTTCCGGAACTACATCACGAACCTGGAAGTGCCGACGACTTTCGATGGAAAGAATGCGCTGACGCTGAATTCCAACGCGCAACACGATCGCGTCTATGCGGCGGTACTCGGCGATACCTACCTGATCGGGTCGAGCGTGGTGAGCTCGTTCCGCCTCAGCGCCAACCGGTCGGAGATTCCGAAAATCACAGACAATTTCGCGACTTGGCCCCAGTTGCTCGTGAATGCGCCGTACAATCCCGCGCCAGCCCCGCGCATTTCGGTCACGGGGCAGGGATTCACGATTGGGTCCGGAAACTCCATCATTAACCACGATATGACCGGGCCCAATCCGAACGTTTCGGAAGATATCAGTTGGGTGAAAGGCAACCACCAGGTCGGTTTTGGCGGAACCTATCTGCACACGCTCATTAATTACGTCTCCGGAATTAACGCGACAGGGTTCCCGACCTTCAACGGGTCGATCACCGGATTATCCATGGCCGACTTCCTTACCGGAACAGCTGCCACCTGGACGCAAGGGAACCTCTCGTTCTTCTACAATCGCCAAACCTATCTCGGGCTATACGTGCAAGACGCCTGGAAGATCACGCCCCGGCTGACGTTGAATTACGGCGTCCGCTGGGAGCCCTGGTTCCCCATCAGCAGCAAGGAAGGGCTCTTCATGCGTTTCGACAAGGGGTTTTTCGACCAGAACGTCCGCAGCAATGTGCACGTGAACGCGCCGGCGGGGCTCGTTTTCCCCGGCGACTCGCAGTGGACGTCGGGGAACAGCATCGCAAATCACCGGCTGAACGAATTCGTCCCACGCATCGGGGTGGTATGGGATCCCAAGGGAGACGGCCGCATGACGATCCGTGCGGCATTCGGCAGCTTTACCGACCGCTCCGGCCTCTACGCGCTCAGCTCGTTCGGCCAGGACCCGCCAGTCGGCAACGTAGTCACGGTTCAAAACGCGAATCTTTCCAATCCTTGGGCAACCTACCCCGGTGGGAACCCGCTACCGATCGCGCTCAGCCGCGATATGCCGTTTCCGATTGCCGGCGCTTACATCACCTATCCTCCGGATTGGAAGCCGCTGTGGGTCAACCAGTGGAATCTCAGCATTCAGCGGCAGATCGGGCAGGACTGGCTCGTGACCGCGAACTATCTCGGGAACAATACGTTTCACTTGGTGACGGAAGATCAACTCAACCCGGCGCTGTATCTGGGCCCTTCGTCCACTCAAGCGAACACCAACCAGCGGCGTCCGCTCTATCTGCAGAACGCGGCGCAAGGCCAATACTACGGGATCATCTCGCAAGGGTCTCCGAACGGCACCGGCAGCTATAACGCGCTGTACCTGGCGCTGCAAAAACGGCTAAGCCATGGCATCAATGTGCTGGCCAATTACACTTGGTCGCACTGCATCAGCGATATGTGGAACGGGCAGCCCGGCAATAATGGCGTTTCCACTGCGACTCCCGGTAATCGCAGGGAGGATCGCGGCAACTGCGCGCCCAACCTGATCTCCTCGG
>CAYMHP010000133.1:0-14829 GCA_964390225.1 uncultured Solibacteraceae bacterium | reverse complement strand
GCCACGCTCACGAAAAAGTGCCCGTAATCCTCGCCGGCGGCCTCGATGGGAGCTTCAAGGGCAACCGTCACATCGTGTTCCCCGATAACCAGCAGAGAACCTCGAACATGCTGCTGAGCATTCTCCATCTCTATGGGATCGACCGCGAGAGTTTCGGTTCGAGCACCGGTCCGCTCCCCATCGCTTAGGACCATGACCGTGACCCTGGGTAAACCGGAAATCTGGGGCGGGCGCCCTCAATCCCGTGGAACCCGCCCCCATCTGTTGCCGGCAGTCGCATTGGCGCTGTTCGTCGCCGCGCCGCTGTGCGCGCAAATTGGCCGCCGGCCCGCGCGCCCGCAGGTGATCCGCCCGGATGGCGCCGTTTGGCAAGTCATCCGCAAGAACTGCACGCGCTGCCACGGTATCGACGATTATGCGTTCCATGCGCTGGACCGCGACGGATGGCAGAAACTGATCGAGAGCAAGCATAAGGGCGGCGAGGCCGCCCTCTCCGACGCCGATCGCAACCTTCTGCTCGATTGGCTGGTGTCGAAATTCGGCCCGGAGACGAAGCCATTCCCGCGCACCTACATACCGCCTGAGATCACCACGTTCTTCTCCGACCCCGAAGCCAAGCGCTTGATGGACCGGGCCTGCACCAAGTGCCACGGCATCGACCGCGTGGAGAAGGCGCGAAACCCGGAAGAGCGCTGGCGCGTGCTCCTGGTCGACATGCGCGAGCGCGGCGCTCAGATCTCCGATGAGGAACTGGAGCGCCTGGCAGAGTGGCTGGGCAGAGTCTGGGGTACGAATCAGGACAAATGATCGAGCCGCGCAGTCGCACTAAGCCCCGCTCCGGACGAAGCGCCGCTTTTCTGGTCGCCGCGGCCGCAACCGCCGCTCTGCTGGCCATGGCGGAGACACCCGCGTCCGGACCCATGTTGAGTTTCACGGCCTCCACTGCAAACGTCGTGGGCGCCGGCGATTCGATTCGCATCGAGCTGTTCCGCTGGTCCACCGATGCGGAGCGCGACCAGCTCGTGGCAGCATGGAATCTGACTGCTCCTGCGGGCCCGCGCCGCGGGGGAAGTCGTCGAGCCGGCGCCCGTTCCCCGTCGGAGATCGCTCCCGACCCGGCTGCCGAGGATGATGGACCGCCCAGAGCCAGGCCGACCGCCGGAGCGCGCAGCGGCGCGGTAGAGCCGCCCCGCCAGACTCCCGAGGGTTCGCTCGAGGCCGCGCTGCTCCGTGCTCCGACGATTGGTTATCTTTGGTCATCCGAAGTCACCGGATATGCGGTGCACAGCGCCGTTCGACTCCCGGAGCCGGATGGCGGCGAGCGCATCATCTTAATCACGGATCGGCGCTTGGGGCTCTGGAACGACCTCTGGAAGCCGGCCGGCTCGGCCGTTGCAAACAGCTACCCGTTTTCCGTGATCGAGCTGCGCGTGAACGCCAAAGGCGACGGCGAGGGCAAGGTCTCGCTCACCGGCAAGGTGGCGGTCGATGACTCGGCAAAAGCAATTGGATTGGAAGACTACGGTGCAGCGCCGGTAATTCTGAAAAACGTGCGGCGCCGGACCGGATGAAAGGGAACACATGGCGATGAAGCATATACTCGCGTGCGGTGGAGTCGCATTGTTTTTGGCTGCCGCAGGTGTGGCCGCGCCGCCCAGCGAAGTGGCGGATGCGGCCATGAACGGAAACCGCGAGGCAGTACGTTCCCTGTTGCAGCGGAAGGCCAATGTCAATGCGCCGCAGATAGATGGCACGACCGCGCTGCATTGGGCCGTGCGCGCAGACGATCTGGAAACCACCGAAATGCTGGTTCGCGCCGGTGCAAACGTCTCGGCTGCCAACCGGGACGGCGCCACGCCGCTGCTTCTAGCGGCCATCAACGGCAACGCGGCTATCCTGGAGAAGCTCATCGCCGCCGGAGCGGACGTCAACGCGCCGCTCAACAAGTATGGCGATACGGCGCTGATGCTCGCCGCCCGCACGGGCAAAACCGACGCCATTAAAGTGCTCCTGGATCATGGCGCCCACGTGAACGCAAAAGAGACCTGGGGCGATACCACGGCTCTTATGTGGGCGGTTTCCGAGCGCCATCCGGCTGTGGTCAAAATGCTCGTGGAACACGGCGCGGAAGTCAACGCCCGTTCCAAATTCGTGCCGTCGACGACCGGGCGAGGCTTCGAAGGCACGACGCCCGTCGCCGCCAAGTCCGGCCAGGCCCCGGAGGAGTTTTCGAGCGGCCTGTTGACGCCTTTGATGTTTGCGGCGCGCGAAGGCGATCTGGAATCCGCGCGTGTCCTGATCGCCGCCGGAGCCGATGTGAACGCCGTCGATGGCGACGGCAAAGACGCGCTAGGTCTGGCGATCTTCAACGGCAATTACGATGTCGCGTCGCTGCTGGTAGACAGCCATGCGAATGTGAATCATGCTGATGCCCAGGGCTTCACCCCGCTGTTCTGGGCCAGCGACCGGCGCAATATGGAGACCGCTCCCAACTTCCCCTGGGTCGTGACCAAGGATCCGCTCCCCCTGATCGAAAAACTCCTGGATGCCGGCGCGAACCCGAATGCCATCGTGAACAACACGCCGCGAGCCCGCATGCGGGAAGGATCGCCGCGCATCGTCTTCGCCACGGCATTGATGCGCGCCGCCTTTTCCGGCGACCTGCAACTGGTCAAACTGCTGCTCTCGCGGGGCGCGGACCCGCACATCCAGTCCAAAGATCGGGAGACTACCTTGATGGCCGCCGCCGGCACCGGCTTCATCAACGGCTATAGCCGGGGAAAACCCGCCGCCGAGAGGCTGGAAGTGATCAAACTCCTGGTGCAACTCGGCGAAGACGTCAATGCCGCCGATAACTATGGCATCACTCCGCTGATGGTTGCCGCCAACATGGGAGAGGTCTCCATCATTCAATACCTGGTCGATCAGGGCGCGGATCTGGGAGCCTATGATCTGGGCAAGAAGAACGATGGGAGCTTCGGCGCGAGCGTCGAACCGCTGATGCCCATCGACTATGCGATCGGCGTCGGCACGTTCGTGCCGAACAATGCCGTCATCATGCACGAGGACGCCGTGAAACTGATGTCGCGCCTGATGCAGGAGAAGGGGATCAAGCACACCACCTCAGAATGCACACTGCGAGGATTCACCTGTTCCAGCGCCAACGTGGATCCCAAAACCGCGACGCCTGCCGAGATCGCCAAAATTCGGAAAATCCAGACCGGCAACCAGGTGGACGGCATCACCGGCGGCCTCGCCGTCAAAGAGCAGGAGCAAACCCCGAAGTAGCGCCGCCGGTCTGGCCGCCGGGGGACTCGCGGAACGAGCAAATTTCAGCCGCGCGGTTCTGGATGCGGCGAAAGATTCGTGTAGCAGGAACCGCGGCGTGGCGATCCGCTATTTGCGGCTAGCCGAGCTGTCGAACCGGCCCCCGTCGCCACCGCACTGCACGTAACCAATCCTCAGCACTCCCACGCGTCCGTTCCAGGCCGGATGCGCGGAAGACGGATACTTCGCCAGCGCCGCCAAACCCTCGCCGAGCTCGGACGCACTCACATTCGCCCGTGCCAAAGTGCATCCCGCCCAGCCATCGGCGCGCAGCTCAGCAGGCCAGATGCTTTTGATCCACGCGGCGCCCATTACATCGTCCAGAGCGTGTCCCAGCTCGTGCGCTACAATCGCAACGATCGCCCCATCCCCGTACTGTTCGTATGCTTCGGAAAAAAACTGCGGCGCATACACCAGTTTGGCCTGGCCGGCAGTGGCAATCAGCATCGCATTCGCCGCTGTGCTGTTGCGGAACACGGCCGTCGCCGGACAATTCGTTCCGCAGATGGTCTTGGCGGCGGCGTTGACACGGGTTGCCAGTTTCATCGCATCATTCGTCGGCCGTTGATCGGCCGCTGGGTTGTAAGCCCCGGAATTGGTTCCTAGCGCGCACACCACTTGCGCCCCAGCGCCCCATGGCAGCAAGAGCACTACGAGTGCCAGACAGTGCCGAATCATTAGAAAACCCGGTGCCGCCTGCCCAACACTTCCCGCAGCCGCTCCATACGTTCGCCAGTACCCGCGAGCAACCCCTCTGGAAATCTGCGGTAGGCCAGAATGTCGGCGTAGATCCGCGGCGACATGCGCGCATTCAATCCCATTCCCGCCATGTATTGCAAGCGAAGGTTGAGATCGTCATTGATTTGCGCGTTCTCCAGCATCGGCGCCATGTCGCTTGCCCGGCCCACATACGTCGCCAGCAGATCGACGGCGGAGCCAAAGCCGGTCTCGCCCAGCGACGCCGCAACCCCCGCGTAGCCCGGCTGTTCCAAGCGCTTCTGCAGTTCATCGACATTGATGGCGGAGTCCTCGGCGCGTCCCAAAAGCACCAAGTCATAACCATCGCCATTCAGGTAGTTGCTCCACACCGTCGCATTCGGGAAGACGCGGAAGAACGTGGCCAGCTCGGTTTTAACGGTCTCCTCGTCGCTTTCGTAAATGGGCAGCCACTGCGCTACCACGCCGCCCGCATTCAAACGGCTTTTCACCAGCTCGTAATACTCCTTCGAATACAGCGCCGACGTGCCTTTCACCCAGGGATGGATCGGATCCGTCGTGATGACGTCGAACCTCTCCGGGGTTGTCAGAATATAGTGCCGCGCGTCGTCGTACACCACCCGCGTGCGCCCGTCCTGGAGCACGTGACTATTCTCTTTGCCGAAATATGCGTCCGATGCCGGGGGAATCATCGGCTCCAGCTCGCAGACGGCGATGCTCCGCACTTCGGGGTAGGGGACGAAGGACCCGGCGGTGACTCCCGCGCCGAAGCCGACCACCAGCACCGAGTGCGGCGCCGCGTGTGTCAGGGCCGGAAGATGTCCCATCATGCGTTGCAGGCGCATATCCAGCGGCGCCGAAGATGCCTCCGACTTCCCGCTAACGTAGAAGAACCGCTGTTCGCCGCGCTGCGAGATGACTACGGATGAGTTGATCCCCTCGCCCACGAACAACGGCTTGGCCTGCTCGTCAATCGAGGTGTCGA
This sequence comes from uncultured Solibacteraceae bacterium, assembly GCA_964390225.1. Classification (GTDB taxonomy): domain Bacteria; phylum Acidobacteriota; class Terriglobia; order Bryobacterales; family Bryobacteraceae; genus PSRJ01. The sequence continues at coordinate 9,800 of CAYMHP010000133.1, read as the reverse complement.
GCCCCCGCAGAATCGGCGCGATGCGCCGGCCATACGCGATCGCCTGCCAGGGGATGTCGCCCACGGCCGCGCTCAACCCCCACGCCAGTAGCAGCGTTCCGCCAAGCGCCGCGTAAACCGGGATGTTGCCAAATCGCCTACGGACGCCCGCGGCGGCAGCAATCAGCGCGGTTACGGCGCTCACCCCAGCGAGCCAGATGAGCAACTGCTCGGATCCGCGTGTGCCGATCGCTGGAATCAAAACCAGGCTGAAAGCCAGCGCGCCAATAATCGACCCAGCCGTGTTAGCTGCGTAGACCTCTCCGGCCAACCGCCCCGGGTCCTCTCGTTCACCCGCCGCGGCCGCTAGCGCCAAGGGGAAGCTGGCGCCCCACAGCATGGTGGCCGGCAGAATCGTACGCAGGCAGCGCGTCAAGTCCAGATCGAAATTGAACCAGGGATTCGTCGTCAATAATGGATCCACTGGCCAGTAAGGCAGCACGTCGGCGATGTTGAACGCGGTCCAGAAGATCGCCGCCGCTAGTAGAAGCTGCGTGGCGGCCAGCGCCAGCCGTGGGTTCTGCGTGCGCCGCGCGAAGAAGGAGCCGGCGCTGCTGCCCGCCCATAAACCGATCAGGAATACCGCCAGGATGATCGAGAATGTATAGACCGTCGCGCCGAGCAGCAGTGAAAGCAGGCGCGTCCACACGACCTCCGCACCGAGCGCCGTCAGCCCCGAGAGCGCAATGATTGCGTATATCAGCGCCGCGCCGGGCGCGCGCCGGGCCACTGGCATACGTTTGGCCGTCGCACCTGGCACCATGGCGCGACCCGCCAGAGACCACGCTACGACGGCGACGGTCACGTTGATCGCGGCGGCTGTGTAGGTCGCCACCGCCATGTCATGGACACGCAGCAGATAAAAGCCCGCCAACAGGCAGCCCACCACCGCGCCCGCGATGTTGGCGCTATAGAATAGACCCAACCACGACACGCCTTTGGGCGTTGCCTCTACCCAGCGGGCGATCGCCGGCAACGAAGCTCCCATCAACACCGTCGGCGGCAACAGGCATACGGCCGCCACAACGCCCCGCAGCACCAATCCCGCCAGCCCCGAGGTCGCTCCGGCAATATATATTTTCGCGACCAGCGGCACTCCGAACAACGCGAGCAGCCCGAATGCGCCGATCCCCGGTTCGAGCAGCGCGTAAACCCGCAAAGGATGCGCCGCGGAGGCCAGCACGCGCGGCAGCGCGGCGCTTCCGAGGCACAGGCCGCCCATGTACGCCGCCAGCAGCAGTCCCAGCGAAACCGCCGACGACCCGATCACCAATTGCAAGAGCTGAAACCAGACGATCTCATAAATGAGCGCAGCGCAGCCGCTGCCGGCCAGCAGGAAAAGCCAGGGGAAGAGCTGGCGAGAGCCTGGCGAAGCGGCCTGAGGTTCCACCGGAGTGGCTTCGAGAGGCTCCCGCCGGATTACCGGGACACGGCGGGACATCGTCTTATTCTAAACGCGGCAAGCGCCGGGAGCAGGCCCCCGGCGCCGCACGATTCACAAATTACTGGGCCGTGGCAATTCCTCAGAATTGGAACCGCGCCACGATCTGCCCGCTTCGCGGTTGAGGCCCGGTGCCGAGCGTGTTGGCCGAGCCGCCGTTGTACCAGTTCACATATCCGAAACCGGACGACAGCAGCCCCGGGGTGCCGCTCAAGCTATAGGCGTGGCCTGTAGGAGTCGTCGTCGTGATAGCGGGAGCAAAACCTCCGGGGGGCCCATTGGACGGAATCGCATAAAACACGCGGTTGAAGATGTTCTGGAATTCCGCGCGCACCGTCAACTTGAACCGGCCCTCTTTCCCCATCGGGAAACTGCGCCCGAACGCCATGCTTTCGGCGGGTTGCCGCTGCCACCGGAAATCGTTCATGTACGGCGCAGACGCTCCGAACGTGCCGAACGCCGGTTCCACCCAGGCTTTCGGATTGAGCACGAGTTGCTTGGTCGGATCGAAGTGGGAATTCGGATCCACCAGGAACAGAGGCTGGCCGGCGACGCGGTTCATCAACGTGTAGCCGCCGCCCCAGACGGCCGGATTATTGGTGAACCCGCGCTGCAGGTTCGCAAGAAGTCCGGCGGCGGAGTCAGGAGTTTGCAGGATCTGGCCGCTGCGGTAGCTGAGCACTCCTGCGTAGATCCAGTCGCGCGCCAGCCACGAAAGCACTTTGAAAGCCCTGCCGTCACCCTGCAGTTTCGGCGTTGTGTAACTGAACGAAATCGTCAGCACCTGTGGCTGGCTGAAACCGGAGATCTGCTTGTTCAGATCCTTGTTGAACACGTCATTAATGATGGGCGCCGAGGGCGTCACATATGAGGTGTTTGAGTTGGTGCCGTTGGTCAGTTCCTTTTGCCAGCTATAAGCGACCTGCCCGCTCAAGCCGTGAGAAAACCGCTTGGTCAGCTTGACCTGGAGCGCATCGTACCAGTTGTTGCCCATCGGCGGTCCAAGAAAGGGCGGGATGCCGGCCCATTGCGGGTATGGTCGCAACGCCTGTCCTAAGGTTTGCGTGTTCGGAAATCCCTTGTAAACATTGTTCGGATCGGCTAGCAGCGGATACCGAGCAGTCACTAGCGGGGAATTGATCTGCGTGTTGAGCAGTTGGGCGTCCGCCGGATTTCTCACGTCGATCCCCCGGGTCGCACCGTACTGTCTGTCCGCCAGCAAACCTTCCGGCGTCAGGGCATTGTAGTTCAGGCTCGCCAGCAGTGGCGCGGCCCACCAGGCTCCGCGGTTTCCAACATAAGCTGCGTCCACCGCCAGGTTGCTCATGATCTCCCGCTGGAAGCCGATGCTCCATTGGAACGTGCGCGGCAGCCGGCCTGCGTTGGGAGCGATCGAAACGAACGGCGATGAAGGCGGAATCACTCCGGGCGCGGCTGGGAACGGGTACTGCGGCGAATAATTTGGCCACACGATCGGTGCATTTCCGAAGCGATTGCCGGGTCCATAAGGGTTGCCGTCTTTGAGCAGGCCCGCGGGTGCTCCGTACGCCGGACTGGTCACGTTGTAGAAGTCGCCGGCGCTGCTGTTCAGCCCCGCCTGATCGGAAGTGGCCGCGTAGGCAATCGCCCCGCCGGCACGGAATACGGTCTTGGGCGTGATTTGATATGCCACCCCGAGATGCGGTCCGACACCGTAGGGGTACGCGCTTGAGAACGTGCAGTGGCAGGTAGCTTCGTATTCCACACTGCCCAGCCGTCCTCCGATCAACTGATTCGGCTGGTCGAAGGCCGCATTCTGCATCCGCCCGTATTGCTCTTTCCACAGAATGGCGTAATCCCAGCGGATGCCATAATCGAAGGTCAGCTTGCGCGTCACCTTCCAGCTGTCCTGAATGTAGAGCCCGTAGGAGTGCGTGCCCAGCCGGGGATGCGCAACCTGGGCCAGCGCGACATTATTCGCAAGCCCCAGGAAGAAGCTGGCATATCCGAAACCGCTCGAAGCTGTGAAAGTGAAAGGCAGCCCGTTCTGCCAGGGATCCGCGGTCTGGACCTGCGAGAATCCAAGCTGTCCATCCGCTCGGCTGGCGTTGACACTTTGTACCCCTTCAAACAGGGCCGTTGCCCCCAGTTTGAAAGTGTGGTTGCCTTTCACCCAAGTCGCATTAGCGTTAAAGGTCGGTTTGGTGTCGAACGCCTGGGGGGTCAGGGTGAATGCTACGCCGGTATTGGTGACGGGAGGCGACGCGTTAAACGGCCCGCCGCCGTTCCACCCCCCACCGAGCGTACTGGTCATGCCCGCTAGGTACGGGAAGTATGGCGCGTTGAATGGAAGACCCTGGGGGAATAAACCGTTCTTGCCCTGATCGTAAATCGGCGCGTCCTGCGGGTTGGACGTACGGAGCAAACCCGCGCCTAAATGCACGAGCAAGGTCGGCGTGACAGTATAGTCCCAGTTGACGCGCACGGTCTGCGACCGGGCATTCTGCGGCTGCTTGGCCGTATACGGTTGGTCGAAGCCGTTATTCTGAGGCGAGAAGGTCTTGATCATCGAATAATATCCGGACAGTTTCATCTTCGCGCTCAAGTTGTGATCGATCTTGACGGAAGGTATGGTGGTGTGCCGGAAATTCGAATATCCCGGGGCCAAATAGTTCGTCAGACCAGGATTGTTCGGCAGCGGAATCATGTTCTGAATGATCTTCGCTGTCGGATCCATCCGGCTGACCGGAATGATATTGCCTGGGAACGGATCCCGTACCTGGGCGCCGTTCACGGTCCGCTGCGTATTCGGGTCGAAGATCTGGTTCAGACAAACCATTTGGCCGGCGGGGTCGGGACCGTTGCACGGGTTTCCCCCTGGTACGACACGCAGCGCATCGCTGAAATCGCCGTTGCGCTGCGCCAGCGTGGGGACGATCCCAACGGTGTTGCTGGTGAACGAGGATTGCCGGAACTGCTCGAAGTTAAAGAAGAAAAACGTCCGGTCATGACCGTTATAGATCTTCGGAAGGTGGATCGGCCCGCCCAGCGTGAATCCATAATCGTGTTGCCGGAGCGGGTTTCGGACATGCTGGCCCTTTTTCGATGGAGTCGTATCTCCCGCGTCCGTGAACGGCAATCCGGAATTCAGTGCCTCGTTCACGAAGTAGTCGTAGGCGCTTCCGTGATACTGGTTGGTGCCGGATTTCATCGTGTAGTTGAAGTACCCGCCACCCGCCTGTCCATACTCGGCGGCGAAGTTACTCGTTTGGATTGCGACCTCCTGGATCGCTTCCACGCCCGCCTGGTTGATCTGGTTTTGCTGCTTGAAGAAACCGTTCGTGGCGTCCTGGCCCTCAATGTTGATCGCCTGCGAGTTGGAGGGCATGCCATTGATGCGCATGACGGAATCGGTGGTGATCCGCGCGCCCGGCAGCAGTTGCACCGACGCCAGCGGATTCCGTACGTTGCCGAGGCTGTTTCCAGTTCCAATTGACGCGGCCGCGCCGGTCAGGGTGAGGATCGGAAGATCGTCCAATGTCTGGGTGGAGATGTTATGGCTTACCTCTCCGCCTTCGGTTTTCAGCAATGGAGCCGCGGCTTCGACCGTGACCGACTCCGTCGCCGACCCGACCTCCAGAGTCGCGTCAATGCGCACCGTCCCAGCGACTTCCACCTGCAGGCCTGTGCGGACATACTTCTTAAACCCCGGCACCGTCACCGATAATTCATAGGTGGCCGCCGGAAGTTGCGCCAGCGTATAATTTCCTGTCCCGGAAGATGCCCCCGAGTATATGGCGCCAGTAGCGATATTTTTCGCTTCCACGGCGGCGCCGGCGATTACCGCTCCGGCCGGATCCGAAATGGTGCCTGTGATGGTTCCGCGATCGCTCTGCGCGAACAACGCCAACGCGATCGCGCATAGAATCAGCGCGACTTTCCAAAAACGCATGGTCATTCCCCCGTTACCCTCCCATGAGCCACGGCTCAGGTTTTCTAGAATGCCCCTATGTTATGAACAACCGAAATGCAGATAGGTGGGAGTTTATAACATGCGAGAGGCAGCGTCAAGCAGAATTGCCGTTGCGCAGAACTAATTTGCAGCATCCCGTACTGTCGTCAATTGCAACAATCCACTTGCCCGCTTAACTACAGCGTTATATAGAACCCAAGCAACTCACCCGATAAGCTGGTGTGTGTGAGCGAGCGGTGAAGGTCCGCTTGGGGGTCGGAGGTTTGCTGGCCGGGGTCGCGCTGTCAGTCTGCGCGGGCGGTTGCGCACGGCTCGAGCGAAGCGGTGAGCCCAAGCCCCTCGCGCGCGTCGAAGAGGTGCGGCGCCTGCCGGCGCACCTCTCCACGCAAGTTCCCGTCCGGCTCCGCGGGACCATTACTTATATCGATCCCACACTGCAACAGGTGTTTCTTCAGGATGCCACCGGCGGTGTTCGCCTGCAGAACTTCAGCCTCGATCCGCAGCTGAATGCCGGCGATTGCGCGGAAATTGTGGGCAGCGTGGTCGCGGGCGGCTCCAGCCCCCTCGTCACACGCGAGCGGGCCCGCGCGCTGAGCCGCGAGCCGCCCCCCCAGCCCGTCCCGGCCGGCGCGCGCGAACTGGCCTCTGGCACTCTGCAATACCGTCTCGTGGAGGTCGAAGGAATCATCGGCTCTGCCGTCTTGGACCATAGCGGCAGACTGGTGCTTACGGTCCGCACAGACGGAGATGCGCAACAGACCAAAGCGATCGTGCGCGATGTGGCAGGCGTGGACTACCGTTCTCTTCTCGATCTGCGGGTACGCGTCCGAGGTGTGCTGGCGGCCAATGTCGACGCGCGCGGCGCCATCGCATCCGTCAAGCTGTTCGTCCCTTCCATCCGCGATGTCACGATGGTGAGCCCGCCAAATCCCATCCCAGGTCTCCAGCGCGAGCCGAAGCTGCCGCTGTTGGCGAGCGCGGCGCAGGTCCACAGGCTCTCCGAAGACGAGGCGCGGCGGGCGTACCCGGTGCACTTTCAGGCGTTGGTGACCTACTACCATCCGAGCGGCCGGAATCTCGTGCTGCAGCAGGGCGGGGAAGGCGTCTATGTTTTTGTCGGCTCCAGATCCATTCCCCCCTTGCACGCGGGTCAGCTTGTCGACATCGAAGGGTTCAGCGGGCCCGGCGACTTCGCGCCGGTGATTACCGGCCCGCGAATCCGCGTTTTCGGCGAACAGCCGATGCCCGAGCCGCTGCGGCTCGATGCGCAGCAGCTTTTCTCGGGATCGTGGGACAGCACGTGGGTCGAGACGCGCGGCATCGTTCATTCGGAAACCAAGGCAAATGGCCGGGCAATGCTGGGTCTCCGCTCGGGATTATACGCGTTCGAAGCGACTGTGGCCGGCACCGAAGAGCTGCCGCGCTCGCTGCTCTACTCGCGCATCCGCGTGCGCGGAGTGCTTGCGCCGCGCTTCAATTTCAAGCGGCAGCACCTCGGCGCGCAAGTGCGGGTGCCGGACCCGAAATATATCGCAATCGAAGCCCCGCCAATCGAACCCGCGACGCGGCGCATTGAGGAATTGCTGCAGTTCGTGCCAGGCTCGGATGCCGATAACCCCGTCCGTGTCCGCGGCATCGTCTCCCTTGCCCATCTTAGCGGGCCCACCTATATCACGGACGACAGCGGCGGGCTCGAGATCCGCAACCATTCGGAGGCGCAGTTGGCGATCGGCGATGTGGTTGAGGCGACCGGCTTCCCCGAAGCCGGCCCGTTCAACCCGGTGCTCAAAGACGCGGTGGTTCGCAAGCTGGGACATGCGGCTCCCGACAAGCCGACGCTGGTCACGGTGCAAGATGTCCTGGAAGACGGCCGCGATTCCGAACTCGTCAAGATCGACGCGTTCCTCGTCGATCGCGTCGTCCTCGGCGCCGACGAGCGATTGGTCCTGCAGGCAGGCAGTACGGTGTTCAGCGCCCAATTGGAGCGGGGCAGCCTCCCTCGGCTGGAGAGCGGCAGCCTGGTTCGGGTAACCGGAGTCGTTGCCACTGAGGCTCCGCGCATGGGACACACCGTCCCCACAGCGTTTTCCCTGCTGCTTCGTTCGCCCCGTGACGTCGCCGTCATCGGCAATCCGCCGTGGTGGACGGCGGAGCGGACCCTGCGCGTGCTGGCCGCTCTCGCCATAGTGGCTCTGGGAGCGTTCGCCTGGATCGCCATCTTGCGCCGCCGCGTCCGGCAGCAAACCGAGGATCTGCGCCGGGCCAAGGATGCCGCCGAAGCCGCCAATCGCGCCAAAAGCGAATTCGTCGCCAACATGAGCCACGAGATCCGCACGCCCATGAACGGCATTCTTGGCATGACGGAACTGGCGCTCGACACGAATCTCACAGATGAGCAGCGCGAATACCTCTCGCTGGCGAAGACGTCCGCCGACTCGCTGCTCTTGCTGCTGAATGACGTCCTCGATTTGTCCAAAATCGATGCCGGCAAGCTGGAAATTGAATCCACTTCCTTCTGCCTCACATCCACAATCGAGGAAATCGTCCGTCCCCTGGCGCTGCAGGCTGCGCAAAAAGGGCTGCAATTGACCTACGAGATTGCGCAGGAATTGCCCTGCCGGATCATCGGCGATCCGGTCCGCCTGCGCCAGGTGATCGTAAACCTTCTGGGGAATGCGATCAAGTTCACGCCGGAAGGCGAGGTCTCTCTGCGCGTGGAATCCCAGCCACGCCTGGGCGACGATCTCATGCTCCACTTTGCCGTCCACGACACCGGAATCGGCATTCCGCAAGACAAGCAGGCAAGCATCTTCGACGCCTTTACCCAGGCGGACGGCTCCATTACGCGGCAATTCGGCGGAACCGGCCTCGGCCTCTCCATCGCGGCGCGGCTTGTCGGCAATATGGGTGGCCGCATTTGGGTGGAAAGCCAGCCCGGCGCGGGCAGCACATTTCACTTCACCGTGGCGTCTCGGGCCGACACTTCCCCAGCGCCCGAAGCGCCTGGCGAAGAATCGAATGACACCGCTCGTTGCGGCGAGCCGCATCCGAACGCCCTCTCGATTCTGCTTGCAGAAGATAACGCGGTGAATCGCCGTTTGGCTGCCTGCCTCTTGGAAAAACGCGGCCACTCGGTAGCGCTGGCGAACAACGGGACGGAGGCCATTGAAGCTGTCCGGCAACGCGCCTTCGATGTCATCCTTATGGACATCCAGATGCCTGACATGGACGGCTTCCAAGCCACCGCCGCGATCCGCGCCGCGGAACGGGAACTCGGCGCGACACACACCTGGATCATCGCGCTCACCGCCCACGCGATGAGCGGAGATCGCGAACGATGCTTGGCCCACGGGATGGACGATTACCTTTCGAAGCCCATCAGGTCCGCCGATCTGGACCATGCGCTCGAACGCGCGGCCCAGGCGCATATCTGAGCTTTACTCGATCCGTTTGGCCGGCCCCACCACCTGCAGCTTTCCGGTGAGTACGCCAGCAACGCCGCGTCCGGGCTGCTGCCCGCCGGCCGAGATCTCTAACGTGCCCGGCTCGGCCATTCGCCGCCCGTCCGCGACCACGGTCGCAAGCTCGTGTGCCGCCACCGTAAGTTGCACGGTCTTTCGTTCACCGGGACGCAACGCGACGCGCTGGAAAGCCGCGAGCGAGTGAATCGGCGCATCCTTGGCTGGCGACTTCACATAAACCTGGACGACCTCTTCGCCCGCCATCTTGCCCGTATTCTCCACCTCCAGCGAGACCCGGGCCTCATCGCCGGTGTTGGTCTGCTTGGGCAAATTCAGGTTGTGGTAAGCGAACGTCGTATAGCTCAACCCGTAGCCAAACGGAAATAGCGGCTCGCCCGCAAAATAGCGGTATGTGCGGCCCTTCATGGTGTAATCGGTGAACGGCGGAAGCTGCTCCACCGATTTATAGAAAGTAACCGGCAGCCGCCCGCCTGGATTGTAATCGCCGAATAGAACGTCGGCGAGCGCCGTCCCGCCCGCTTGCCCGGGGTACCAGGCCTCCACGATCACCGGCACGTGATCGCGCGCCCAATTCACTGCGAGCGCGCTGCCGTTCAGCAACACCAGAACCAGCGGCTTGCCGGTTGCCGCCACTTTCTGAATCAGCTCCTCCTGGGCCCGCGGCAATCCGATTTGCAGGCGGTCGCCGCCTTCGAAGCCCTCCACGTTCACGCGCATCTCCTCGCCTTCGAGCTTCGGCGAAAGCCCCGCGCACAGGACGACGGCGTCGGCCTGCCGCGCCAGCTCGACGGCCTGCTGCTCCAGCCCCTTTTCCGGCTTCGCCCAGACCAGTTGAATGCTCGCGTCGTTGACGTACTCGAGAAAATCGATGCGGATGGGGTACAGC
>CAYMHP010000132.1:299-14840 GCA_964390225.1 uncultured Solibacteraceae bacterium | reverse complement strand
CGGAAGACATCGAGAAGGAAAAGGGCGTCATCCTCGAAGAGATCAAGATGGAGGCCGACAGCCCCGATTACCTGGTCCACGAAATCTTCTCCTCGAACTTCTGGAAAGACCATCCGCTCGGCAAGCCGATCCTCGGCACCCGTGAAACGGTGAAACGCTTCGACCGCGAGATGATCTGCGCCTACTATGCGGATGTTTACGCGCCCACGAATCTGATCGTTACGGCGGCCGGGAACCTGACCCACGAGCGGTTGGTGGCCCTGGTAAAGGAGCATTTCGAATCGCTGCCGCCCGGAAAATCTGCGCCACCGGAGAACATCCCGAACACGCATGCGCGCATCGCGCTACGCAACAAGAAGGCTCTCGAGCAGGTCCATCTCTGCCTGGGCGTACCCTCCTACCCCCTGCCGCACCAGGAGCGCTTTGCGTGCTATGTACTGAACACGCTGCTGGGCGGCGGAATGAGTTCGAGGCTATTTCAGAATATTCGTGAGCGGCAGGGCCTGGCTTATGCGGTGTTTTCGGAATTGAACCCATATCGAGATACGGGCTGCCTCTCGATATACGCGGGCACGTCGCTGGAGTCGGCGCGCCAGGTGGTGGAGTCGATCATAAAGGAATTCCGCCAACTGAAAGATCAACCCGTCAGCGACGAGGAACTGCGCCGCGCCAAGGACCATCTTAAGGGATCGCTGATGCTCAGCCTTGAATCGACGGCCAGCCGCATGTCGAACCTCGCCCGTCAGGAGATGTATTTCGGCAAGTTCTTCACGCTCGATGAACTGGTGGAGAGCATCGAGGCGGTGACTGCCGACGACGTGCAGCGGATCGCGCAGACGTTCTTCGATCCAAAACAGATCGCGCTGACGGTCCTCGGAAATCTCGAGAACTTCAAAATCGGCCGCGAAGATCTGGTCTGCTAGGCGGCGGCCCCGCATAGCCGAGACGCACACGCGCAGCACGAATCGAGAGAAGGCGTAAACGAAACCGCAATTCGACGGCGGCAAGACCGCCAGCGCTACTGCTACGCGATGGAGGCGGTGGATGTGAACGATGGCCGCGCGGCCGCGAGCGGCTGATCGAAATGCCGGCGCGCCGACGCGATCACACGTTCGACTTCATCCGGTTCAAACGGTTGGGAAAGGACGTCGAAGCCTCCAAAATTGAGGACTTCGGACCAAAGATAATCGTCTGCCATTCGTGAAGTCACGATTAGCTGCGGGGGTTGAGGCATGCGCTGCAACTCGCTCAAGACATCTTTCCAATTCCACTCGGGCACTTCGCAATCGGTAATCACCACTTGGACCGGATTGCGCTCCAGGTGCTGCAGTGCCCGTTTCCGGCTTCGCGCTTCCAGCAGACGCCAACCAGCGTCCCTGAAAACTTGATGGAATAACAAACGCGACTGGGGATAGTCGCCTACGAGCAATGCGTAGACAGACGAGTTGCTAGGCTTCTCTTTCATCGCACACGACTCCTTTCGGGTCCCTATCGTCGTAACGGCCTAACGTTGTTGTCGGGAGGGGTGAACGCCAATTTCACCCTCCAACAGCTTACAAGGGTACTGCGAGTCCCACAACCGGAAAATGAACGTACGATTCCTACCCAGTATCTAAAAATACGAAGCGGAAACCGGTTGTTGCAGGGCTGCTGGCGACCTGCGCGGTCAGTTCTCGAATGCCACGGAATGCGCGAGTTTGACGGCCGGGTGCTCGCGAAGTTGAGCCAGGACCGGCTCTGGTACAGCCTCATCGGTCGATACCAGGGCGACGGCTTCCAGAGGCTCGCCAGGTTTGCTGACAGCATCGCGGCGGCCCAGCGAAAAATTAGCGATGTTGATGTGGTTGCGGCCGAGAACGGTTCCGATGTGCCCGATGACTCCCGGAACATCCTGGTTCTTCATAAAAATCAGATGACCGGAAAGAGCCGCTTCGCATTGGATGCCATCCACCTGTGTAAGGCGCGCTTTGTCGAGCACGACGGCGCCTTCCACTGACGTAATCCCTTTGTCCGTCTCCAGGTCGAGGCGGACAGCATCGGTGTGCCCCACGCGCTTCTCATGAAGCTCGGCCACGTTCCATCCCCGTTGCTCGGCAATCTGCATGGCGTTGACGAGGTTCGCCCGGTGCGAGGTGGAGCGGCTAAGAACGCCCGCGAGGCCCGCATTGCGCAGCAGGTTCGTGTTGGTATCCGCGATTTTGCCGAAATAGACGAGGCGCACGGTCCCGGGATTTCCTCTCGCCACATGCGCTGCGAAATTTCCCAGGCGTTCCACCAGCTCGATATAGGGGCCGATGGCGCGGTACTGGTCGCGGGAGAGCGCGGGCATGTTGACGGCGTTTACGGCAACCCCCGTTTTTAGATACTCCACCACCTGCTCGGCGATGCGTATGCCGACGATTTCCTGGGCCTCCTCGGTGGAACCGCCGATGTGGGGCGTCGCGACAACACCGTCCGCTGTGAAGATTGGATACCCTGCCGGCGGGGGCTCGGTCGCATAAACGTCGAGTGCCGCGCCTGCGATTACACCGGATGCCAGCGCCTCCTCGAGCGCCGCTTCGTCTACTAACTCGCCGCGCGCGCAATTGACGATGCGGACGCCCGGCTTCATCTGCTGAAATGCCTCGCGCGAGAGCATTCCGACGGTTTCCGGCGTCGCGGCGACGTGCAAGGTCACATAATCGCTTTGGCCGTACAGGTTTGGCAGGTCGACGAGTTCCACGCCGAGATCTTCCGCCAGCTTCGAGGTGACATACGGATCGTGCGCCAGGATGCGCATTTCGAAGGCGCAGGCCCGCTTGACCACCTCACGGCCGATGCTGCCGAGCCCGACGATGCCGAGGGTCTTCCCCCTAAGCTCATTTCCGAGAAACTTCTTCTTCTCCCATTTGCCGCCGCGCGTGGAAGCGTCCGCGCGCGGAATATGCCGGGCCATGGCCAGCATCAAAGCGAGCGTGTGCTCGGCTACGGAAATGGCATTGCCGCCAGGCGTGTTCATCACCAGCACGCCCGCTTCGGTGGCAGCGTCCAGATCCACGTTATCCACGCCGACCCCGGCGCGGCCGATGACTCGCAGCTTAGGCGCCTGCGCCAGCACGCTCTTATCCACCTGGACCGCGCTGCGAACCAGGAGCGCGTCGGCTTCGGCCAAACACTGCTTGTATTCCTTTGGATTGGAAACGATCGTGTTCCACCCCGGCTGGGACTGGAACAACTCGACCCCGGCCGGCGCCAGGGGCTCGGCGATAAGGATGTTCATAGATGAGAATCCGCGCGAGACATCGCTCGCCGTTATGCGTGGACCGGTTGCGGTTTCACTGCGGCCGCTTCGTAGATCTCCTCGACGGCCGCGACACCGGTTCCGTATTTCACGGGGAAGCCGTTGGCGTTCAAAATGATTTCCAGGCCGGCGATCACCGCGAACAGGTCGGCGAAATCAAAATACCCCAGGTGCGCGATGCGGAAGATCTGGCCCTTCATCGAGCCCTGCCCATTGGCGATGACGGCGCCGAAGCGGTTGCGGAATTCCTTGACGATAATGCCGGAGTCCATGCCGGCGGGCGCCTTTACCGCCGTGACCGAAGAGCCTGGCGATAAAGGAGCGAACAGCTCGAGTCCCATCTTGACGGCTGCGGTTCGCGTGGCGTGAGCCAGCATTTGCGCATTCTCGACCAGCCGGGACATGCCGAGTTGCTTGATGTAGCGCAGCGATTCGGCCATCGCGAGAATCAAGGAGGTGGACGGGGTCCAGCTTGCCTCGCCAGCGTCGCCGCTCTTCTTTTCCTTCTTCAGATTGAAGTAGTAGTGCGGCAGCGTCGCGGTTTCGGTCAACTTCCAGGCCTTCTGGCTAATCGAAAGGAACGCCAGCCCCGGCGGGATCATGAAGGCCTTCTGCGAGCCGCCGATCAGCACGTCCAATCCCCAGCCGTCGATATCGAGAGGCATGGTTCCCAGGCCGGTGATCGCATCCACAACGAAGATGGCGCTGGTCTTCGCGACGGCCAAGCCCATCGACCGCACGTCATGCGCGGCCCCGGTGGAAGTCTCCGATGCCTGAACAAAAACTGCCTTAGTCGCGGGCTCTTTGGCGAGAGCCGCGCCGACCTGTTCCGGTTTGACGACTTCGCCGTAAGGGACGGAAAGCACGGTGGCATCAAGGCCGTAGGCCTTTGCCATCTCCACCCATCGCTCGCCGAACTTGCCGGCGGAGCAAACGATCACCTTGTCGCCTTTGGACAACAGGTTGGAGACGGTGGCATCCATCGCGCCCGTTCCCGAAGCGGTGAACAGGATGACATCGTTGGATGTTCCCATCACTTCCTTGAGGTCGGCCAAACAAGAGCGGTATGCGTTGCGGAAATCTTCCGTACGGTGATGAATGTCGGACGCCATCATGGCGTGCAGGGCCGGCGGATAGAGAGGCGTCGGCCCGGGGGTCAGCAACCGTTGCTTACGAATATGCATGAGAGGGTTTAGTACCTTAGAATATCAAACAGCATGCCCCTAATCGACCAAGTCCAGCGGGACATGGTGGCCGCCATGAAGAGCCGCGACGAAGCGCGGCTGAGCGCGCTCCGCATGATCAAAGCGGCGCTGATGAAACAGAAGGTGGATTCGCCCAAGCCGCTTGACGAAGCGGCCGAGATGCAGGTGCTGAAATCTCTGATCAAGCAACGGGTGGACGCCGCCGAGATGTTTCGTAAGGGCGGCCGGCCCGAACAGGCCGACAAAGAAGACGCCGAGCGGGTGTTGATTGAAAGCTATCTGCCGGCCGGAGCGACCGACCAGGAGATTGATGCCGCCATCGCCGAAGCTATGACCGAAACGGGAGCGACCTCACCCAAGCAGATGGGCGTGGTGATGAAGTCTGTCCAGGCAAAGCTCCAGGGCAAAACCGTCGATGGCAAGGCGCTCAGCGACAAGGTGCGGGCGAAGCTGGGGTAAGCGGCGCGATTTATTAGGCAGAAATCAGCGCGGCCAAGCGGGCTTTCAAATTCTTGACGCAGACCACGCAGAATTTTGAGCCTTTGGCTCGCATGTGACAGTGCTTCTGGGAACGGAAAATGCCAAACTTGGCATAGAGTCCGCCTTCAAAAAAATTGGCGCCAGGGGGGTGGCCTACGGACCATTTCCCTGACGTCTTGCTGTTGGTGACGTTCGCGTTGGCTGGATCTCCAAGAGTCGCTCCATAAGTTCGGGGCTTCTCGCCTGGAGCACAAGTCAGACATTCGTATTCGTCCGCAAGCGCTACTAGAACGTGTCCCATCTCGTGCGTGACGATCGTCTGAAACCTCGGAGCAAGCGAAGAATAAGCGATCGCTGGAATTTCAGCGCTGGGCATACCTGACCCTCCGAGCTCCGTCGTGTTCGCCAGAACCAGGATTAATAAGGGATCAAATTTCTGTTCAGCCGCCCTGTGGATGCGACTTTCATTCGGAGCGTCGATGATGCGCTGCACCTCTGCTCCCGAACCAAAAGTGGTGTCGAAGACGGTGCGGCGTTGGATGCCGGCCGCGGGTTTATCGATTCCGGATTGCGGCGATGCGGCATCCACGCGCCAGATACTCCAACTTTTCTTGAACGAGGCGTACGGCTCGAAGCTGAGCAACCGCTTTTTCACCAACTGGGCCTTACTGGCAAACTTCTTCAACTCGGTCTCGCGGAAGCCGTCCCCGAGAATCACGACCTTCAGCGGGCCCTCGGGATTGTAGATACAGACGGGCTCGGACCACGGATCTTTCCTCCTTCTCTTAGGCCTAATTCTTAGAGGATGAGCCGAATCGAGTTCTGGAAAAGACAGATCACCGGAATCGAATGCGCCAGGAATCGTGATGATGCCCGTCTGGGGCCGGCGCAGCTTAACAGGTTGCATTTCCGGCCCCTGGGAGCCCGGCGGCAATTGAAGCTCACGCATTGCGGAGTAGAACTGGACCTGGCCCTGGATGGGTGCGCTGTCGCCAAGTGGCCGGAAGACGAACCGGTAAGAAGCCGGCGTGAATTGGTCCGGTTTTCTATCTTGGAGGGCGTTGAATTCCCGCAGGAGTTGCGTCGCGGGCGGCACCTCGCCCTCCCACACCCATGCGTCCACATAACGGACACGCCCTCGATACAGAGACACAGCAATCCTCAGGCTGCGCATACCTTCTTACCTGCCGCCCTTGATACTTGTTACTTCTTCCCGTTCTTTTTGGGCGGCGGCGGGCCTGCCGAGGCGTCCATCTCGATTTCCGGGTCGCCGGAAGAAGCTCCTTGCGTAATGGTGTAGGAGCGGTGGTCCTTCTTCGTCTTAGAGCACTTTAGCCCGGTACTGCCGCCACACTCGGCTTGGACCACGCACGGACCTGCTTCCCCGGTCGAGGGATTTGATGTGAAAACCGCCGTCCCACACGGCGAGGCGGCAAAATTGATGGTGTAATTGCCCGTCCCTTGCCAGCGTATTTCGTGCATGGCCCCATCCCCTTTGATATGCAATTTGCTGGGAGTCGCAGAAGTACCGCTGACCATGACCACATGCTGGACCGGCGTTTGGGCTGCGGAAATCATGGCGAGCAGGAACAGCCCACCCGGAAAGACGAATCGTTTCATACAACCTCCTGTACGTACTAGCGGGAATTGCCGGCATTTGCTGTCACATTCGCCGGGCCGGCGCCGGCGAGGGCATCTAGTGGAATCCGGCTGAATTCCGGGGAGTCGGAAATCCGCCGCATTGCGAGGCCGTCTGTCAATAGGTTTCTTAATAGGGCGATAGCTCTTTTCTGATCGCCGATGAGCGAATAAACCATGGCTTGCCTCAGCCGGATTTCTACGTCGCGCGTGCCTGGCTCAGGAAGCCGCGCAATCATTTCCTTGGCCTTTTCCTTCTCGGATAGTTTGGCTAGATTCAACGCCGCATTAGCAATTAACTCCGGATTGTGAGGCGTGGCAGCCAACTGGCGCTCGACGAGTGCCCAGCCCCGCTGGTACGCCTGCCTTGCTCCTGCGGCATTACCTGCCTTAAGTCGTATATCGCCCAGGTTTCTCCAGCGTCTATCGTTCTCTGGGCCTAGTTGAATTGCCTTCAATATGGAATTTTCCGCGTCGCGTAACTTGTCCTGGAAGAACAAGGCCATTGCGAGATTGGCGAGTTGTGCGGCGCTTGTTTCGATTGTCGGCGAATGGCGTAGCCACCTTTCAGCTTCCGGGTAGTGGCCGCTGGCCAGGTAAACGCCTGCTATATTCGTATACCCTGCCGGGTTTGAAGGAGCCAGCTGAATGACATTCGAGAACATGTTCTGGGCTCTCTCGTACTGCCCATGGTTGAAATAGAACATCCCGAACAGGTTATAGCTCCTCCAGGAATTCGGCCGAATTCGGAGAATGCGATCGTAGGTTTGCTGGGCTTCCGCGAGTCTGTCCTGCGCTTCATAAGCGCGTCCAAGGAGCGTCAACGCTTCGTAGTAGGTTGGGTCAATTTCCAGGGCGCGCTGGAGTTCGCGTATACTTGCCTCATTCTGGCCGGTGTCTATATAAGAAGCAGCGGCACCAAAGTGGACCACCGGGAGCGCTGGGTTAAGAGCGAGCGCTGTCTCGCGGTTCCGGTTAGCCAGGTCGAGAGCAGCCAAGTCACGCGTGTAGTAGTATCTGTTTGCATAAGCTTCGGCGAGCATTGCAAAACCTGGCGCGAAAGTCTCGTCAGAATTGACCACTTTTTCCAGTATTGTTATAGCTGCGGTGGCGTTCTGCAGTCCCCCGTCCTTCAGTTTGGCGACAGCATCTTGATACAACCGGTAGGCCTCCGGGGTGCGAGGTGCACCCTCCTCTACGAGCTTAGGTAACGATACATTCAGTAGGGTTGCGGCCGATTGCACCGCATCGCCGGTCAACGCGTATAGCTGGTCCCGAGGGCGCGTAACCTTCGCCGTCCGGAGTGTTCTCCCTCCGGGAGCCGCCGTTACTTCGAGCGATATGCTGATCGCGCCCTGGCTCGGTTCGATTCGTCCGCCAAGAACCAGGTTGGCGCCTAACTTCTCGCCGATGGCGCGGGGCGTCGTTCCCGCCGCTCTAGCCTCGCTGTAAGTGGATACCCAGTAATCCCGCTCCCGAGCTTCGGCCCGGGTGAGCTCGTTCTGTAACGTGTTGTTCAGACCGGTCGCAATCTGGCCGGCGATCTCGTCGCCCTTCGGCGCCTCCAGTCCCAAAAGCGCCACGTGCCGTACGCTGGGTAACGCGCTCCGGGCCCGCAGATACATCCGTGTGCCGAACGCCAGCAGAGCAACCAGCATGGCCGCCGCCGCCCATTTCCAAGCGGCCGCGATCCGCCTCCTCGGCGCCCTCCCTTCCAGTTCGTCGCAGGCTTCAGCGGCAGTCGCGTACCGATCTGCCGGATCGGGCATGAGACAGCGCGTCACCACGCGTTTCCAGGGCTGCGGCAGTCCCATTTCGGTCGTTCCCGGGCGGTACCGCCGGCCAGTAATCATCTCGCACAGCACCAGCCCAAACGCATATATGTCCGTCGCCGGAGTAACGGGCCCGCCGGTGAACTGTTCGGGAGCCATATAGCGTGGAGTTCCTTCGACAACTCCGCTGATCGTGACGGTATCCTCCTCACGCCGCAGCGCCCGCGCTAGACCGAGATCCGTGATCACCGCAGTGCCAGTTCCCTGCTCGATCATGATGTTGCCCGGCTTCAGGTCGCGGTGGATCACCCCTCGACGTTGCGCCTCCGTAAGCCCGCTGGCGATATCGCGGGCGAGTCGCAAAGCCGTTTCGGGCTCAATCGGGCCGCGCTGCAGCTGCTCACCAAGGGTCTCGCCCTCAATCAATTTCATGGTGAAGAAGCAGACGGTGGTCTCGGCCACCTGAGCTTCGAAAAACTCGTATACAGGACAGACGTTGGGATGGGCAATTTCCCGCGTCGCGAGCACTTCAGCAATGAGTTTCCGCTCCAGACCGCCGGACGCGCGCTCCGCGCGGAGCGTTTTGAGCGCCAACTCCTTGCCGCCAAGGTTGCGGTCTTTGACGCTATACACCTCGCCCATGCCGCCCTCTCCCAATAGTCCGGTGACCTCGAAGCGATTGAGCAACACCTGGCCCTTTTCGAGGATGCGGCGAGGCGGGCCCGGCGCGGTCTCCAGAAAATTGCGGAGTTGCGGCTCGTAGCGCATGAGATCCTCAACCTCGGCTTGCAAGCCGGCGTCCCCTTCGCACGCGCTGGCAATGTACTCCACGCGTTCGGCGCCCTCCTTCTCGCAGGCAGCATCGCGGATCGCCTTGATCCGGTCCCAGTTCCGGGGAGTCATATCTGTGTTCGGGGCGCCGAAAGCCAACGGCGCAACCACAAGCGCGCGGTTCGCCAATCGCGTTGCACGCTGGTAGGGGAAACCTCGAGCGCCTCGGCCGTTTCGTCAACGGAAAGCCCGCCGAAGAAGCGCATCTCAACTACCTGCGCCGCGCGCGCGTCAAACAGCGCCAACTCCTTCAGTGCTTGATCAATGATCAGCAGTTGATCCGGACTCTGGCCGTCCGCTACGAGAGCATCGTCCAGTTCGACCTTCTGCTGCCGGCCGCCACGCTTGCCGGCACGGCGTTTGCGCGCGTGATCGATCAAGATCAGGCGCATCAGATGTGCGGCCAGGCCAAAGAAATGAGACCGGCTTTTCCAGTCTCCTTCGCGCTGCTCGATTAACCGGAGATAGGCTTCGTGGACGAGAGCGGTCGCTTGCAGGGTGTGGTCGAGGCGTTCCCGCCGAAGATGATGGGCGGCGATCCGTCGTAATTCGGAGTAAACAAGCGGCAAAAGCCGTTCGCCCGCCGCGCGGTCGCCGTCCCGGAATCGCACCAGAAGCTCGGTAACGTCGTGGCTCGTCTGTGTGGCCCGAACCGCCATGACAATATCCGTTCTCCTGTTCCGGCGACGGCACCTCGGCCGGGCCGGTCTGACGCGATTTACAAGTGTGAGGATTTTACCAGAAATTTGGTAGCATTTCCATCAAATAGAAACCCGGGACCCCATGCGGGGCGCAGAAGCGCCGGGCAGTTCCGCCGTTCGAATTTCACCATCGCCATGGGGAGCGGTGCTGCCGCCGAGCGGCCGATCAGGAATCGATACGAGCGCCGATCGGATCGTCACCGGCCTTGGCTGCTGTAACCGCAACCCGGATCGTGCCATCTTCTCCTGCCCAATGGACTCAGCCTGGTGAAATCCGGGAATGACGGAAGAAGACTCAGTCTTGTGAAATTCAGGAATGACGGAAGAAATGCCGGCGCAACATGTTGAGCGTATTTCGAAGAATCCTCCATCCAAGCGGCTTTGTACTGGACGCGTCCGCCGACCTCGGACCACCGGGAAAGCAGATGGCCCGTCTTTGAATCCCACGACATCCGCATAGCGCTACCCTCTGGCGCCGCTGGAGAACGGCTGCCCACTAGCATACAGCGCATCACTTCTGCAGTCATCCCCCGTGGACGGGGCGGAATCGCGGGTGTCTTCGCGGGCAACCAGATCGGGGCCTCGGCCCCGCCCTGACCGCGGCGCACCGTGGTGATAGAGTGAGGTCAGGATTCACATGACACCTCCTGAGACGGAAAAGCGCTTCCGGTCATACGTTCCGGATAAGACCGATCTGCCCGAGTTTACCTTCCGCGCGGTGCTGCTTGGCCTGGTGATGACGGGCATTCTGGGCGCAGCCAATGCCTACCTGGGTCTGAAGGCAGGCATGACCATTGCCGCCACTTACCCGGCCGCGGTGATCGGCATGGCGCTACTGCGCCTGATGGGCGGGTCACTGCTCGAGGAGAACATCGCGCGAACCGTCGGCTCGATCGGGGAATCCGTCGCTGCCGGCGCCGTGTTCACGATACCGGCCTTCGTGCTTTCCGGGGCATGGAAATCATTCGATACTCCGGAGGCTTACTGGAAATCCGCCGTCCTCATGGTGGTCGGGGGAATTCTGGGAATCCTGTTTGTGACGCTGCTGCGTCGCGTCATGGTGGAAGATCCCGAACTGCCGTACCCGGAATCGGTCGCCGCCTCGGAAATCCACAAGGCCGGCCAGCAGGGCAGCAAGGCCGCCGCGCTGCTGTTCAAGGCCATGGGGTTCGGCGCCGGCTTGTATTTCCTCGGCGCTATGAACCTCTATTCGCAGAGCCGCGATTTCATCGTGCGCATCGGAACTCTGGGTCGCACCGCGGTCCGGCTGGGGAACACCGCCGCGGCGCCGGTCTTGAACGCGGGCGGCGTCACCACGGTATCGGCTCCCGCGGTGAGCCCTGCCTATCTGGGTGTGGGCTATATCATAGGGCCGCGCCTGGCCGCGCTCAATTTTTCGGGCGGCGTCATCGCCTGGGGGTTGATGGTGCCGCTGCTGATCTATTTCCTCGGCCCGCAGCTCCAGGCCACGCTTCCGCCCGGAGCGGCCGATGAGGCCTGGGGTGGATTGAGTGCCGCTGTCTGGCGCTTCATCGTGCGGCCCATCGCCGTTGGCGGCATGTTGGTGGGCGCCTGCTACACGCTGTTCCGGATGCGCGCCAGCCTGCTCAGCGGGATGCGCCGTGCCGTCGGCGATCTGAAGAAGTCGAGCGCGCAGCATGAATCCACTCTGCGCATCGAACGCGATCTCAACGCCAAGGCCGTGTTTGCCGGACTCGGCGTGACCTTCCTGTGCATGATCGCGCTTTACTTCTACTTCACCGGGATCCTCTCGGGCGCGGTTGTCGCTGCGGTGGTAATGATCATTCTCGGTTTCTTCTTCGCGGCGGTTTCCGGCAACCTCGTGGGACTCATCGGCTCTTCCAATAATCCCGTCTCCGGTCTCACGCTCTGCACCTTAATTGTGGCGGCGCTGCTCATGGTGGCGATCGGCGTTTCGGGAGCGACCGGCGTTGCGGCGGTGCTGGGAGTCGCGGCTGTCGTATGTGTTTCCTCCGCGGTTGCGGGCGAAATGCTGCAGGACCTCAAGGTCGGCCATATCCTGGGCGGCACCCCGAAATCCATGGAGATCGGCGACATCCTGGGGATCCTGGTGGCCAGCGCGGTCCTCTATTTCCCGCTGCTGTGGCTGCACCTGGCCAACATCAA
Organism: uncultured Solibacteraceae bacterium; assembly: GCA_964390225.1. Lineage (GTDB taxonomy): Bacteria > Acidobacteriota > Terriglobia > Bryobacterales > Bryobacteraceae > PSRJ01. Next base: position 2,785 of record CAYMHP010000132.1, on the reverse strand, counting down.
AAGTGGCGGCATCGGCTTTGGCGATCCCAAGCTGTCGGCCCCGCAGGCCGGGCTCATGGCGGCGCTGGCGCAAGGCATCGTGGGCGGGAACATGGCCTGGCCGCTCGTCGTGGTGGGCATCTTCATGGGATTCGCGCTGATCATGGTACAGGTGCGGAGTCCGATGTTGTTCGCAGTCGGCATGTACTTGCCGCTGGAGACGACCTTTGCCATTTTCGTCGGCGGCATGATCCGCTGGGCCACCGATGCGCTGCGCGACCGCCGCGGTTTGAACGATGCCCAGAAGGCGCGCGTCGAAAACGCGGGTGTGCTCACCGCTTCCGGTCTCATCGCCGGCGAAGCGCTCACGGGCCTGCTGATCGCGTTGTTCGTGCTGCGCGACATCCGGCTGCCGTCGATCTTTCATGAACCCCCCGTGTTACTGGGGTTCTTGGTGCTCGCGATCCTTGCGTTCTATATGATTCGGGTCCCGCTGGCCAACGCCGGCAGCCCCGATGAGCCCGCTCCGCCGGTCGCGATGATGTGAGCTGAGGCCGGCCGAAACTTATACCCGCGGTGGTTACGCCGGAAGCGCCTCTTCAGCCGCGGCAGTTATGCCGCGGTTCCTGCTCCACGAGTGCTTCGCCGGGGCCAGAACCGCGCCATTAACTGGCGCGGCGGGGTTTCAGACAAGTTGCAGCGTGGGGGACGTCTCCGCCTCCGAGAGCTGCCCTATCGGGCTTTCGACACCTATGGCGAGAATCACGTAAGATGCGCTGAAGGCAATCTCCGTTTACGCGCTACTGGCGCCCTGATCTTAGTCCGACGAGACCGCCGACTGCAATCGGTCCAGATCCTCGCTCGACATTCCGGCGCCGTTCGAAGCCGCGGCAGACTCGTGGCCGTTTTTCGCCGCGGGGGAATGGCCATTGGCCGGCTGGAATACGCGTGAGAAGTTCTCCTGGGCCATCAACAGCAGTTCCATCCCCTTGGCCGCGGACTGCCGCTCCTGCTGCAACTGGCTGTCGAAGCGGAACCGCTCTTTCTCCAGTTCCGTGACCTGGCTGCTCAGCTCTTGAGTTCGCTCGCGTTCCAGTTTCAACTGCGCCTCGAGAGAGGTTCGGGACTGGCTCTCCTGCTCGGTGAGCGTCTTTAAGGCCGCTATCTCCGCATTCAGCGCGTCGAGGCGGTCGGTGAGCTCCTGAATCCGCCGCGCATCCTCGGCCCGTTCCGCTTCGAGCGAGGCGATCTGAGCGGTCTTTTCGGCGGCCCGGTTCCGCTCTTCCTGGAGCTGCGATTCGAGCCCGGCGCGCTGTTCGGCGAGCGCGGCGGAATGTGTACTCATCTCGTGGGCTCGCTGCTCGGCAACGGACCGCTTGGCCATCTCCTTTTCCGTCTCGCGAATTACCAACTCGAGCTGCTCATGTTTCTTCTTCAGCTCTCCGCTGTGGGTCTGGATGGTCTGGTCGCGCTCCGCGATCTGCTTCCGCAATTCCTCAACGGTCGCCGTGTGCGCGCCTACGGACGATTCCGCCGCCTGCAGCTTATTCTTCAAATCGACCAGTTCGGTTTCCGTGATCGGCAGACGGATTTTGCGGTACATCAGCAGTACGCCGACGGTGGTGCCGACGAGGGCTCCGACGGTGGCGCACAGGAAAACGACATTCAGCTCCATTACGACCTCTCTTCACGCCGGTATCCGAGGATTCGTAACGCTCTCGAATTACCATCTGTCTGATGGTAAGAGCTCCCGGATGGGATTCGCTAACTCCTAATGGTTAACTAACCAGAAGCCAATGTCTTTGGTTAACCTTTGGCGCGCGCGATCGGCCCGACCGCGCCGTGAGTTGCTTTAAGGTAATCGGAAGGGGCGAGCAGAATCTGCGTGCCCCGGACACCCGCTGAAATCGAGATCACCTCGAAGAGCTCGGCGGTCTCGTCGATGAAGACCGGGTAGTCCCGCTTCGCTGCGAGCGCGGTGACCCCGCCGCGGATGTAGCCCGTCAGCGGCTGCACTTCCTTGAGAGGAACGATTTCGGCCTTCCGGTCGCCGCTAAGGCGCGCGAGCGCTTTCTCGTCGAGCTCGCTGTCCGCCGGGACCACGGCGAAGCAGACCCCGTTTCTGTCTCCGCGCGCCACCAATGTCTTGAAAACCTGTTCCGGAGGCAGACCAATCTTTCTCGCAACGGTTTCGGCGTCGAGAGCCTCCGGATCCACCTCGTAGTCGCGCAGCTCGTAGGGAATCCCGAGCGTGTCGAGAAGGCGCACGGCGTTGGTTTTCATGCGGTGCAAGAAAAACGGCGGACGGACCCGAGGGTCCGCCCGCTGTCAATGTATCAATTGACTCGCGCGTGTTACCCGCTCATCGAGCCCAGGAACTCGCCGTTGGTCCGCGTCTTCCCGAGTTTGTCGAGCAGCAGCTCCATAGTTTCCACGGGCGACAGAGGATTGAGCACCTTGCGCAGAATCCACACGCGGTTGAGTTCGTCTTTCGGCAGCAGCAACTC
>CAYMHP010000132.1:0-289 GCA_964390225.1 uncultured Solibacteraceae bacterium | reverse complement strand
GATGTCGATGGCGGGGAAGACGCGCTTATCCACCAGCTTGCGGTCGAGGTGGATTTCCATATTGCCGGTGCCTTTGAACTCTTCGAAGATCACGTCGTCCATACGGCTGCCGGTGTCGATCAGCGCGGTGGCGATGATGGTCAGCGACCCGCCTTCCTCGATATTGCGCGCCGCACCGAAGAAGCGCTTGGGACGCTGCAGCGCGTTCGAATCGACGCCGCCCGAGAGCACTTTGCCGGAGGGCGGAACGATGGTGTTGTACGCACGCGCCAGGCGCGTAATCGAATCG
>CAYMHP010000131.1:0-14867 GCA_964390225.1 uncultured Solibacteraceae bacterium | reverse complement strand
GTTTCACGTATTACTCCATTGGCCGGTAGGGCTCGGGCCGTCCTGGTCACCGGCGGTGCCGGGTACATCGGCAGTCACGCGGTCAAGGCGCTCAGCCGCGCCGGCTATCGCGTCATCGTGTACGACAACCTCGTCGCGGGACACCGCGAGGCGGTGAAGTGGGGCGAGCTGGTCACGGGCGACATCACCGACACCGGCGCGGTTCGGGACGCGATCCGTCGCCATGGCGCCGACGCGGTGATGCACTTTGCCGCGTTCCTCGACGTCGGCGAGTCCGTCCGCGAGCCCGCGAAGTACTACCGCAATAACGTCGTCGGCGCCCTGAGCGTGCTCGAAGCGATGGCGGCCGAGAAGGTGCAGCACTTCGTCTTCTCGTCGACGTGCGCGACCTACGGCGAGCCGATCGAGACGCCGATCACCGAGCACCATCCGCAGCGGCCGATCAACAGCTATGGGCAGAGCAAGCTCGCGGTAGAGCAGGCGCTGCCGCACTTCGAGCGTGCCTACGGCACGAAATGGGCGGCGCTGCGGTACTTCAACGCGGCTGGCGCCGACCCGGATGGAGAACTGGGAGAGGTACACGAGCCGGAACCGCACCTGATTCCGCGCACGCTGGCGGCGGCTGCGCGCGACGCGGAAGAGCTTCAAATCTTCGGGACCGACTACGAGACTCCCGATGGCACCGCGGTGCGCGATTACATTCACGTGACCGACTTAGCGGCCGCGCACCTCAAAGCGTTGGAGCGGCTGGTGGCCGGCGGTTCGAGCGGCGCCTTCAACCTGGGGACCGGAAGGGGCTCCTCCGTCAAAGAAGTCGTCACTATGGCCGAACAGGTCAGCGGGCGAAAAGTGCCGGTCCGTTACTGCCCGAGACGCGCGGGAGATCCGCCAATCCTCGTTGCCGACGTCGCGCGGGCCACCGCCGAGTTGGAATGGACGCCGCGCCATTCTTCTCTGCGGAACATCGTCGAAAGCGCTTGGCGATGGTACTCCCGTGGCCGGCAAAAGGGCATCTCGGCCTGATCCGTTATGCCGAGCCGGGACTCTCTGGAAGCGCATCTGGTCTACGAGCCGCGCGAATTGAAGTTCGGCACAAGCGGGCGGCGAGGCGAAGTCGTCCACCTGACGCAGCTCGAGATCTACATCAATGTTCTCGGCGAGTTGGAATACCTGCAGTCGCTGCCGCGCAGTTCCGGAGGGATCGTTCGAGGAGATCCGTTCTATTTTGCGTACGACCTTCGGCCCAGTTCCACAGCCCTTGTAGCGGAACAGCAGGGCCGCGGGGAAATCGCGCAAGCAGTAGCGCGCGCAATCCGCGACAGCGGCATGGAACCGGTGAACCTCGGCGCCATTCCGACACCAGCGCTGACGTTCTATGCGCTCGGCCGGAGCAAGGGCAGCATCATGGTGACGGGCAGCCACATTCCCTTCGACCGCAATGGATACAAACTGAACACGGCCACGGGCGAGTTGCTCAAAGAGCACGAGGGTCCAATCAATGCGGCAGTCGCCCGATCCCGGGAGCGGATTTACCGGCAAAGCCTGGCGGAGTCCGCCTTCGACGAACGGGGTTTCCTAAAGGCGCGAGACGCCGGATTGCCTGCTGCGACGGCTGATGCTCACACGGCCTATGTGCGCCGCTACCTGGATTTTTTCGGGGGCGGGTCGCTTGAGGGTATGCGAGTGCTGGTGTACCAACACTCGAGCGTCGGAAGAGATCTGCTCATAGACGTGTTGGATCGGTTGGGTGCGGAAACCATCGCCGCCGGCCGCAGCGACACTTTCGTTCCGATCGACACGGAGAATATGAATGCACCCCAGCTTGCCGCAATTGCGAAGCTGGCCGCCGATGCTCAGAAGCAACACGGAGAAATTCATGCCATCGTATCAGCGGACGGCGATGCCGACCGGCCGCTGATCCTGGAGGCCGCACCCGCTGGAACAGTGCGATTCTTCGGAGGGGACCTGGTCGGGATGGTCGTCGCCGAATCGCTCGAGCCGGACGCGGTGGTTGTCCCGATCAGTTGCAATGACGCAATCGACTGCGGCGCCCTCGCGTCCATTACTGAGCCGAAGACGCAGATCGGCTCCCCATACGTGATCGCCGGAATGGAGAAGGCGCGCCGCAAAGGGAAGACCAGGGTTTGCGGCTGGGAGGCGAATGGCGGGTTCCTCCTAGGTTCCGATTTCGAACGGAACGGACGCGTTCTGGGCAGGCTCGAAACACGCGATGCGCTACTACCAATTCTTTCAGTGCTTTTTGAGGCGAAAAGCCGGCGTGTTTCCCTGAGCGGGATTTTCGACAAGCTACCGAAGCGTTATAGCCGCACGGCGCTTATTCGCGATTGCCCGCGAGCTACCGGTCTCGAAATCGTGCGCCGATTCTCACCGGCGGACCAGCGGATCAAACACGTTCGGTTCGAGCCCTCTCTGGAGGTGCGGGATGGCGACGGCGGGTCCATCGTGTGCAGCCCCGATCTGCAGGACGATCTCATGGTGCGGCGGCGGCAGATCGCGGCATTCTTCCCGGCCGACGCGGGCTTCGCAGGGATTCAAGCGATCAACTACGTCGACGGAGTTCGCGTGCTGTTCGGCAACGGCGAAGTGGCGCATGTCCGGCCATCGGGAAATGCAGATGAGCTTCGGGTATACGCCGTCGCGGATGCGCAGCCCCGAGCCGATGCCATAGCTCAAGCCGCGGTCGCCGAGCCGCACGGTATTCTGCGCCAGATGCAAGCCGCGGTCGAGAGCGGCGCGCTGTAATAGCGCATCACTATACTTCCGGCGAGGAGGCTCGTTCAGCCGCGGCAGTCATGCCGCGGTTCCTCGTACGCGAATGCTTCACCGGAGCCAAAACCGCGCAATCACTGGCGCGGCTGAAATTCGCTGACGCTAGCGCGTCGGCGTAAAGTTGAATTTCAGAATCATCTCGCTGGTAACCGCAGTGTTGTTGATCATTGCCGGCTCGAAGGTCCAGCCGCGAGCCGCGTCCAGCGCCGATTGCGCAAGCAGCGGGTTGACCCCCGTTCCGGATTGGATCTCGGCCTTGCTCACTTTGCCGGCGGTATCGATGGCGATCTTGACTTCGACCATTTCCGGCTTGACGATCACAGACCTGAGTTGCGTCGGGAAGCGCGGCACCACCTGATGAACGGGAACTGGCGCTCGCGGCATCGGGGCGGCCGCAGTGGAGGATTTCACAGGCTCCGCGGAAGAAGCGTTTGCCGGCGCGGGACCGGTTTGCCCGGGCTGGGCGGAAGACGGAATTACGGGTCTGGTCGGCGCGGCGAGTGGCGCACCTAAGAGAGACGGCGTGGCCGGCCCAGAGTTCAGAGCGACAGCCGGCGGCGGCTCGCTGAGGCGTGGAGCCTGCGCAGCGCGAGCGGCCGGAGCCGGGGGCAGCGAAAACGCACGAGGCTGCGGCGCGGCGGGAGCAACTTCGGCGTCCTGCGCCTCCGCGGGCTCGGGAGCCGGCGCCTGCCGCGTATCGCGGCTACTAGCCTTGGGGGCCCCAGATGCCGGACGCGGCACGCTGAAGGCCTGCACCGACGAGACCACCTGGTGCGTGCCTGGTTGCGGCAAAATCGCCGTGATCGATTCCTTCGCTACCTTCTCGCCGCTGACCACATTCAACTGGATCTCGACTTCGTCGCTCTTCGGCGTATAGAAGATGCTTCCGGAGCGCAGCTGATCCGCCGTTAGCGGGATGTTCCGGCTCGTGTTGTTCTCACGAATCAGCACCATTCCGAAAGTGGCGTTCACCACCGCAGGCGCCTGTCCGTTCCACGAGAAGAGCAAATCGACGCCTCGCCTTTCGACGTTCAGGCCTAGGGATGGTCTGGCCGTTTGAGACACAACCGACGGCGACAAGACCTGCGCGTTCTGAGCCCGGCGGAAAGAATAAAGATATCCGCCCATGGCTCCGCACGCCACCACGGCAACGAGCAAGAGCAGCTTTACCCTCCAGTCAACCATAAAGGGCCGTTTGACTGGGGCGGCCGCAACCGGGCGCTTGATCGCTGGTTTCCGTTCCTCTCCTACGGCCGGCCGGCGCTGCCGCTCCATCACCGCAAGCTGGTAGGCATCAAAGGGGAAGTCCATTGCCGGGAAATCGCCGAGCATCTTTCCTTGATCCCAGAAGAAGAATGCGGCGTTGGCTGGAATGCCGTTGTCATTTTCGATTAGCAAGACAACCGAAGTCGGATCCCGAAAAAGCAGGTTGGCGAGTTCGAGATCATCTTCGCGCAACACAAGCGACCCTACGGAGGTGGGACGGTAAAAGCCGACGGCTTTGCCGGGGCCATTCGCCATCGCTTTCTCTACCGTGGGTGCCTCCAGGTCCGTGAGCGCCTCGAACCCGCTTATCTCCAGAACCCGCGGCCGCTGCACTTCGCCGAAAAGAATTCCTCCGACCACATTGCCATTTCCGGAGTTGATCGCCACGCGCTCCAAAGAGCGCTGCAATTCATTTACTACCGATAACCGCACGCAAATTTGGATGGGTGAGCCCGGAAAGGACCAAGTGTACAGACCGGGAAGGGATTGGGAAGAAAGCGTAGACATGCGTTCTCCTGCTGCTGTGGGCAGACCTAATTAGCCCACAGTAGAGCAGTTGACAAATGGGAAGCAAGACTCGGGCGGCCGAATCGCGCGGAAACGGTTCTAGTACAGAAGATCTAGCGATTTCTCAACTGCCTTTATTGCACGTAGATGGAGGCGGTGTTGCTGGTAACCCCGCCCACCGAAATACTGAGATCGTACCGTCCCGCGCTCAGCGCAGGCACCACCACGTTGGCTTGGGCGAGCCCCACGTAGGTCGGCGTCAATCCGAGAAACAGGATTTGGGCACCCTGTCCGCCGATTTTCGCGGTGGATGGCGCTTTGGCCCGCGATAGCGGGTTCAGCGGAGCCGCTGCGCCGGTGGGAACGGGATTATCCAAAGCACCAAGACCGATCATGTACACGGTAACGGTCTCGCCTGCATGCGCCGGCTTATCCGCGCTGTTGAGACCATAATCGGGGTTCTGGATGAGCGGTGCGCCATTTCCGCCAAGCAGAATGTATGGCGCGGCGGCCTGGACCTGGAACGTTGCGGAGCCGCTCGGGCCTCCGCAGGCGCTCACTGAGACGGACGCGGAGCCTGGGGAAAGCTCGTACGGCACCTGCGCGTTCACCTGCCCCGGACTCGCCGAGTAGAGGGGAACGGCATTCCCATTCACCTTGACGCTGGTCCCGCCCAGGGACATGGGAAGCGGATACGAAGGTGCGCTGGCAATAGCGTTGCCCAGATTCGTACCCTTGACCGTCAGCACCGAACCAGGGGCCACGGCGGTAGGCAGGAACGTTGCGCCGTTCTGTACGCCGCCGGGCTGAATCGCCGCGGGCTGCGTGACCACGCCGAGCCGGGCGACGAACCCGCTCATCGACCCCACGGGGACTCTGGGCTGTGCCGCGCCGTTTACAACCGGAAAGTCGTTGGAGGTCGTGCCCCCCGCGACCAGCAGCCCCGCGGCGCAATCCAGCCTCATCGCAGTTACCGATTCGTCTCCAGAACCTCCCAGATACGTCGAAAACCGCAGCGTCTGCCCGCCGGCGTTCAGCCCGAGCACCACTGCGTCGGACGCGCCCTTGGCGCTCTGCTGCACCGCGTCACTGACCGGGAAATCCTTCGATTCGGTGCGCCCGGCGACAAACACCATGCCCGTGCTGTCGATGGCAACGGCACTGGCAGTATCCTTGCCGCTTCCTCCGACGTAAGTCGAAAATGCGAGCCGTGTGCCATCAGCCGCCAACTGCACAACGAAGATATCGCGGTTACCTGCGTTACGCGCCTGGTAAGCATTCAGCACCGGGAAATTCGTGGAACTGGTATCGCCGACAACGTACGCCGAGCCGGCGGAGTCAACGGCGATTCCCGAGGCGGCCTCATCGCCGGAACCTCCCAAGTATGTCGAATAGACCGGCGCGCCTACCGGCGCCAGTTTTGTCACAAAAGCGTCCACGCCACCGGCGTTGCGGGCCTGGAGGGCTTTTGCCGTAACGGGGAAATTGGTGGAGGTGGTGGTACCGGTGAGATACACGTTATACGACAGATCGACAGCGACGCCGCGGGCTATGTCATCCCCGATTCCACCCAGATAGGTCGAGTAAAACAGGTTTCCGTCTGGAGTAAAGAGCGCCAGGAAGGCGTCGATTCCGCCGCCGCTGGCCCGCTGATAGGGGCTGCCGGCCGCTGGAAAGTCCGACGACTGCGTCCCTCCGGCTACGTAAACGTTATTGGACGCGTCGACACCCAGCGCATATGCGATGTCGTTTGACGATCCGCCGATATAGGTCGCGTACAAGAGTTTGCCGGACGGATCCAACTTCAGAAGGAAGGCATCGACACCCAACCCGGCGAGATTCTGTTTCGAGCCATAAACCGGAAAATCGTCGGCATCGGTTTGGCCTGCGATGTAAATGTTGCCCACCGAATCCAACACGATAGCGTTGGCCGCGTCGTTTCCGAGCGTGCCACCAATGACAGTGGTGAAGAGCGGCGTCGTTGCGGAAGCATTCAGCTTCGAGACGAAACAATCCGCATCACCGGCCTCCGATGTGACAGCGCCGGCGGTATACGTGTTGCCGGCTCCATCGGTCGCCACCGCCAGGGCCTGCTCGGCGTTGGATCCGCCCACGTAACTGGACCAGGTGAGCGGCGGATCGATGACGAGCGGCAACGAATGGTCGTAGCGGCCGACTTGGAATCGCACGCTGCCGGCCGCAATGCGGTAACCTCCGGCGACTTCACGCCGCACACCGCTAACTTCCTGATACAGGAACGGCCGCTGCTGCCGGAAGGTGCCGCCCGGGGTCTTCAATTCAAGATTGCCGTGCCGGTCGACCCGCAGAGAACGCACTCCCTCGTAACGAATGCGGATCTGGTTAGGGTCCTGGCCGGGAGCGACTTGAAAATCCACCTCGGGACGACCTTCTTTGCCATAGTAAATGGCATCGATTCCCGGATACACATCGCGGTAGCGCACGCGTTCGTAAGTTGGAATATCGAACAGCCATGCGGATGGGTTCCGTCCGCGCAGATAGTTCACAACGCCCGGAAGCGGCAACTCCGGTTCTCCCGATGCAACTGCGGAAGAGCCTTCGAGCACGGCATGCACGTGAGACTCGCGCGAAACCCAATCCACATGCGTAGCGCTCAGCGAAATCGTATATCCCTGGCCACGCAGCATGTAGCCGTATTCCGGCCGGGCCTGCCCCTTGTTGATCTCAAAAGGGACCGGCAGCACTGCCGCGTTCAATTGAGAAAAGGACATCGTCGCCAGCAACAGAATGCACTTTGTGATTATGGGACGCATCTTACTCGTTCGTATTCTACTTCGGCAGAATACGGGCAGTTCCGTAGAACTTAGGTAGGGGAGCAGTACTAACTTAGGCAGAACGAAGAAAGTGAACCCGAGGAAGTCTAGCCGTGCCGCTGATAACGACGGTATATCCGCATAACGTCCCAAAACGCAACAAAGAAGTCAGTTGGTTTCACTTTCGAGCCGGCCACATCGACCCAGGTTTCCAGCGGATACTCGTAGATCCTGGACCCGGCTGCGGCAGCAGATCCAATCTCGCGGATATAACGGGCGAGCAATTCGACATCAAAGACCCACTTCGTAACAAACGGTTCCGCGAATAAGCCGACTATGCCCGGGGAGACGCGGAAAAGCTTGGCGCCGCATTGCGTGTCATAGATTGGCAAACCAAGAAGCGCGGAAACGGTGGTGGCGAAGATTCGCCCCAGATAGTGGCGAGCCGCACGGCGCTCCACAGTGCGGCCGAGCAGCTTTACGCGCGCGCCGAAGACCATGTCGAGTTCCCGCCGCTGTTGGAGGACCTGGATGAACGGGGGGATGGCATCCAGCGGCGTAGCCAGATCGGCATCCCAGAAGCCCGCGTACTCCGCGCCTTGCTCGAAGGCGCAGTTCATTCCCAGGCGAACGGCTTCGGCTTTGCCGCGGTTCTGTGGATTGCCCAGAACGAAGACGCTTTCCTCGCGAGTCGCGCGGATCGCTTCGAGCACCTCGCGCGTGTTGTCGCGGCTGCCGTCATCCACAAGAATCAGCCGAACGCATTCCGAATGGTCGAGAAAGCGCTCAAAATCGGCGACGCGTAACCGGCGGCTCTCGTTATAGCAGGGGATAACGATGGAGGCTCGCGTTGGGCGCACGGTTTGATCGTAACAGACTACCCCCCAACCGCCGCGCGAAAAGGACGCGTGTCGCCGCGCAGAGTGTTAGCGCGGCTCCATGCCTTTCGCCTTGTATGTGGGCGCGGCGCCCGGGCCCGCCAGGAACCGCAGGACCGCCTTGGCTGCCCCGGCATTCTCAGCCTTACTGCTGACTCCTCCGGAGAAGTTGACGTAGTTCTGCACCTCCGCCGGGAACGGTCCCACCACCTCGATTCCGCGCACTGGCAGGAGTTCACTCATCAACGTGAGCACGATCTCGGCTTTGCCCTCGGCAACGCTCTCCATCGCCGGTCCCGAGCCCTGTGTCAGAACAATCCCGGGCTTCACATCGGCGGCGATTCCCAAGGTGTGGAACATCTTGTCGATGAAAGGGCGGCTTGCGCCATCACCGGCATAGGTAATCGATTTCGCTTTCAGCAGGGTTCGTTTGAAGGCTTCCGGCGTGTGGATATCCGGCTTGGGAGCGCCGGCCCGGACCGCCAGGCCCACCCCGCAGCGGGCAAGGTCTACACGCGAACCCGCGGCGAGCTTGTTCTCTTTCATTAAGGCATCGATCGCTTCCGTCGTAAGAAGAGTCAGGTCGAACGCTTCACCGGCATCGATCTTCTGCTTGAGCCCAGTGGTCGAGCCGAACTCCATCGCCAGCGGACGCCCAATGGCGCGCTCGCACTGCGGCCGCAAATCTTCGAGAACGGCTTTTACTCCGTTCGAGACCAACATGCGAACCGGCGCCGTCTGGGCCGCCATTTGGGCGGCGAATCCGAGGACGGAGGCGGCGAGGACAATCGTTGAGCGCATTCTCATAGCGTCTGCTCCAGGCGTACTCGTAGGATACTATCGTGATCGGAGTCCTGTGTCCATGCCCGCTACAAAGCCGGTGAGCAAAGGCAAGGAATTCAAAGCTACTCTCGAACACGGCCAGTCGCGCCTGAACTGGGTGATTGCTCGAATTCCGTTCGATGTCGCCAAAACGTGGGGCGCACGCGGGCAGATCAAGGTGAAAGGTGAAATCAACGGGGTCCCGTTTCGCACGTCCTTGTTTCCAACCGGAGAAGGCAGCCACGTGCTGCTGGTGAACAAGCGCATGCAGGCTGGCGCGAAGGCTGGCGTTGGGAGCGTGGCGCGCTTTCGCCTGGAGCCCGACCTCGAACCGCGGGAAATCACCGTGCCTGCCGAGTTGGAGCGAATCTTCTCCCAGGAGCGAACGCTGCAGAGATGGTTCCACGACCTGAACTACTCGACGCGCAAATACCTCGTGGATTCGGTCACGCATGCCAAGAGCGCCGAAGTGCGGCAACGCCGCGCCGAGCAGTTGGCCGAGTTACTGCTCGCCACGATGGAAGCGGAACGGGACCCGCCGCCAATCCTGCGAGCCGCATTTGCTCGCGACCCCGCGCGCAGGAAGGTTGGAATCGCATGACGCAGGCACAACGGCGCGGTCACTTGATGGGCATCTTCCATTACCGCGACCCGAAAGCGCAGGCGCGCCGCGCCGCGAAGCCCGTCAAAGAGGCGTGCGCAGTGGCGGAACGGCATATCCGGAAATAGTGGGGGCGGGATGGCATCCCGCACGCCGGTTGCGAAGAGGCGCCCGCAGGGCCGGTCTGTAAGGAAGTACAAACTGGTTATCAACCCGCTGCGGGTTACGAACCCTGCCTTACAACTTCTGGCTCAACTACTGCGGCTGGCGTTCGTTCTGCGCGGTGGGTGTAGCCATCAGTTTTCGGATGAGCGCTGCCGTGCTCTCGTGCGGGACACTGGCGCTCCCGTCGAACCCGAGACCGCCTGCCAAGCCCAAAGCGGCGTCGAGCGGCGTGTGGCCCATATTGTCCTCCACGTCGAGCCTGGCACCGTGCTCGGCCAGAAACTGCACCACCTGGTCGAAGCCCTGCAGGGCTGCGCCATGAACCGCAGTCTGACCGCGGCCATTGACAGCGTTGATATCGAGTCCCGCATTCAGGCAAAGCTGGATGGCTTCGATCGCTTCACTCTGCGTCTTGTGACGGCCGGTAGTGTCCTCTTCCTTCGTGCCCAGGCCCGCTGCGGCCATCAAGGGATTAATGCGGGCTCCCCTCGTGGCAAGCTTGGCGTCGGCGCCCTTGGCGAGAAGGAGCTTCATCGCCGCAATATCACCGGCCTTCGCCGCACGCAGAAACGGAGTCGTGCCCGTGGTGAGCATGGTGTCGTCGCCGCGATCGAGTTTCGCCCGATAGGGCTGCTGCTTGGTCAGTTGCGCGTTGACATTGGCCCCGTGGTCCAGAAGTTTCTGGATGAGGTCGAGTCCGGTCAGTTGGTTCTCGATCACTTTCGGCGCGGGGCGGTTGGAACTGGGCATGGTGTTCATGTCCACGGCCGCGTACAGCGCCGTCCGGCCGGTGTGATCGGCGAGGTTCGGATCGGTCCCTTGGTCCACCAGGAAACCGGCCACGTCGAAATGGCCGTTGATCGTCGCCAGAACGATGGCGCTGTTACCGTCAGGGTCGGTCACGTTTTTGTCGGCTCCGGCGTCCAACAGGATGCGGACGCAGTCGAGACAGCCTTCGCGCGCCGCAAACAGCAGCGGCGTCAACCCGCCCGGCGGAAGCCACTTCTCCCGCGGCTCGGCCGTCACCTGCCGTTCCCAATGCTGAATCGCGGAACGGGCATTCACGTCGGCGCCATGTGCAATCAACTCGCGCAGCATCTCAGGATGCTGTTGGGCGGCCGCCCACATCAGCGCCGTTTGCCCCCGCGAATTCTCTTTCGCATTTACATCCGCGCCGTGGGCGAGCAGGATCTTTGCGGCCTCCACGTTGCCGGTTCGCGCCACCGTCATCAGTGCGGTCTCGCCTTCCAGAGCAGTAGCCTTGGCGTCCGCCCCAGCCTTGAGAAGGCTCTCGATGATCGCGACATTTCCGTTCAGGCAACCCAAATAGAGCGGAGCAATGCCGTACCGGTTCGCGGCTTTGACGTCGGCGCCCGCGCGAATCAGCCGATTCGCAAGATCGGGTTCATCGTGCCGCACGGCCCAGTGAAGCGCTGTGGTGCCATCGGGCTCGGGCGCGTTCACGTTTACATGCTGGTCCAGCAGCGAGAGGACCGCCGCCTCATCGCCGGCTTTCACGGCGTCCACCAACCGGGTGTCGCTTACGGGTGCGGCGAAGCTGACCAGCGGAAGCAGAGCCAGCACCGACGATCGAAGCCAATTGGCGCTCATTTGGTTTCTCCGCGGCATTTACAGGTCGACCAACTCGCCTGTGCTGTCGCCGAGCTTATCCTGACGGACGCCCGCTTTATCCAGCACGGCCAGCAGCAGGTTGGTCATTGGCGTGTGATCCGCGCACTTAATGTGCCGGCCACCTTTCATACGCTCCGCGGCCCCGCCCGCGACCAGGTTGGGCAGCGGATAGTGATTGTGGAGATTGCTGTTGCTCATGTTGCTGCCATACAGAATCACGGAGTGATCGAGGAGCGAGCCGTCTCCGTCCGGCGTGTTGCGCATTTTGTCGAGGAAGCGCGAGAACAGTGTCACGTGGTAGTTCTGGATGCGCACTAGCTTTTCGATCTTCTCCGGCTTGTTCTGGTGGTGCGAGGTGGCGTGATGGCCGTCGTGAACGCCGACCTGCGGGTAGGTCCGGTTGCTGACTTCGCGAGCCACCATGAACGTGGCGACGCGAGTTACGTTCGCCTGGTACGCCAGCGCCAGCAAGTCGTACATCAGCATGATGTGCTTCTCGAAATCGTACGGGATACCGGCGGGCTCGGGAGGAAGTTCCAGCTCCGAGGTGGCCTGGTCGACACTGACCTTCTGAATGCGGCGCTCAATTTCACGGACGTTTTCGAGGTACTCGCCCATGGTGGTGCGATCCCTCGGCCCGAGCTTTCGCTGCAGATCGGCCGCTTGCTGCGAGATGGCGTCGAGAATATTGCGATCTTCGTTGCTGCGCGCCTGGCGGTCGGCGGCGCTGCCGCCCTGGCCGAACATGCGCTCGAAAACCTTACGCGGGTTGATCTCCATGGGCAGCGGCGTGGTGGGCGTGCGCCAGGAGAGCGTGTTCATGTAAATGCAGCCGTAGTCGCGATCGCAAGCGCCGAGCAGGCCGGAGTGGTCTTCGGTGGCCAGCTCGAGCGACGGCAGCATCGTCTCCTGCCCGATGTGCTGGGCCGCGATCTGGTCGGCCGTGATGCCGGCAAAAGCGTCCACGCCCTGTTTCGGTTTTGGGCGAACGCCGCTGAGCCACGTCGTAGGGCTGAGCGAGTGCACGGCCGTCGTATCGGCAGCCTTGTGATGCAGCCCGCTGACAATGTTGAGCCGGTCACGAAACGGCTCGAGCGGCTTCAGAATCGGGGAGAACTCGAACCCGGCGCCCTCCGCAGCGGGCGTCCATTTGTCCATGATCGCGCCGTGCGGAACGTACACGAAACCCAGGCGCGTAACCGGGCTCGCCGCCGTCTTCGTTTGCGCCGAAAGAGCCGGCACCATCGAATCGAGCAGCGGCAGCGCCAATGTCACGCCCATGCCGCGCAAAAATGTACGGCGGGGAAGATGCTTCTTGGTAACGAACATGGTTATTTCTCCCCTTTGGGAATTTTGGCGGCAGCCGTGACTGGCGCAGTGTCCTCGGCCGCCTTCCGCATCTCGAAAGGCACGCTCTTGACGATCCCCACAATCAGCGCGGAGAAGCGGTAGTTGTTGCGAGCGGCGTCCCGGACTACACCCCGGACCGCTGGCATGTCATAGTATTCGACCCCGCGGCCCAAGGCATACGTCATCAGCTTTTCCGTCAGGGTTCCGGCAAACTGTTCGGGATGGCGCATCAGCGCATTGCGAAGATCCACCGGGCCGGTCACCTTGGTTCCATCCGCGAGCTGGCCCGAGGCATCGATGGGACCGGCGGGTTCTTTCACCCGCCATGCCCCGATCGCGTCAAAGTTCTCCAACGAAAATCCCAGCGGATCCATGATCTTGTGGCAACTGGCGCACGCTGCGTTCTTGCGGTGCTCTTCCATCAGCTCGCGCATGGACCGCGGCTTCTCGCCCTCGCTGTTTTCTTTCAAAGCGGGCACGTTCGGCGGCGGCGCGGGCACCGGAGTGCCGAGGATGTTTTCGAGGATCCACTTTCCGCGCAGCACCGGCGAGGTCCGGTTGGGATACGAAGTGACGGTAAGGACACTTCCCTGCCCCAGCAGCCCGCGGCGATTCTCGCCCGGCAGGATTACGCGGCGAAACTGGCTGCCGTAAATGTTCGGGATGCCATAATGCCGTGCCAGCCGCTCGTTGACGAAGGTGTAGTTTGCGGTCAGCAGGTCGAGCACGCTGCGGTCTTCACGAACGATGCTGTCGAAGAACAGCTCCGTCTCGCGGCGGAACGCCTGGCGCAGGTTGTCGTCGAAATTGGGAAATTCCTGCCCGTCGGGCTTGGCACTCTGCAGGTTCCGTAAAAAGAGCCACTGGCCCGCAAAGTTGGTGACCAATGCCTGCGCGCGCGAATCCACCAGCATACGGCGGACCTGCTGCTGAAGGAGGGCCGGTTCGCGTAGCTTTCCCTGCGCAGCCAGGTTGAGCAGTTCATCATCGGGAATGCTGCTCCACAGAAAAAACGAGAGCCGCGATGCCAATTCCAGGTCGCTCACGCGGTAAACGGAGCCCGGCGCGACGTTGGCCGGATCGGCCGCGGCGCGGAAGAGGAACTTCGGGCTGGCCAGCATGAACCGAAGGGCATTTTCCACGCCCGTGTCGAACGTGCCCTTGTTGCGGCCGGCCTGGTAGAAATTCAGTAGCAGTTCGAGGTCGCCATCGGTCACCGGCTGCCGGTAGGCGCGCCGCGCCAGCGTCGAGAGTATCTTTTTCGCGCACGGCACTTCATCGCCCGCCTGATCGGGGCGGCAGGCGAAGATCCGCCGCCGGCTGGGCGTATTCCCGGGGCCGGTCGGCTGAAAGGGCCCCGTGATGTCGACGTAATCGATGACCGGGAGTCCGTTCATATCCTGCAGATCGAGGTCGCGCGTGAAGGGCTGCAAGGGTTCGTCGGATTCGGCGGAGTCCTTCTGCAGGAACGCCACGCCGATAGCGTGTGGGCCGGCCTTTACGTGAACCTTGCTTTTGAGGCGGGCGTCAATCGCATCGGCGGCGCCCGCGAAGTTGGCATCGGAAGCCTTGTTGTCCTCCTCACCGCCTACCGGCGCCAAGAACACTCTCTCGCCATCCACCGTGATTTCGAGCTGGTGCGGCCACTCGAGCCCGGTCATGTAGCCCACGATGTTGCGCAACAGCTTTACGCTGAACTCGTAGTCCGCGTCGAGCGGGAAGTTGTGATGGATCAGAGTGCCGCCGCGCGTCCCCAGGGGCAGTCCTTCGATGTGTTCGCTCTGCGCGAGATCGGGCGGCACGCGATACACCTGGCTGACCGGACTGATCCCCGGGTCGCCCACCGCCAGGCGGCTGATCTCACGGGAAGCGCTGAGGTACTGCTCGAGCAGCGACGGGGAGACTTTCAGAACGTCGGCGATGTTGTCGAAACCGTTCGCTTCATCATCCGCGGGCAGCAGTTCGGAAACATCGACCTTCAGGGCCAGCAGGTCGCGAATGGCGTTCGCATACTCGGTGCGGTTCAGGCGATGCACCGGGTCGCGCCCAGGGTTCGGATTCGCC
>CAYMHP010000130.1:0-14871 GCA_964390225.1 uncultured Solibacteraceae bacterium | reverse complement strand
GAGACACGCGCATCCTCCTGATCCCACAAAATCCCCACCATCGTCCGGAACACGCTAAGGATGTGGCGTACAATGAGCTGTTCAAAGGCATCGACATTGACGATCCGGACGGCGTCGACGGTGTCCAGATCCGGGTCGACAGGAACCCCTTCGCCGGTAGGACGGAGTTGTTCCTCCGGAAGATTCGCAATTTTTTCAGCCGAGGGCCAGGCCACCGGCCGGGGCGTAAAATCGGGAGCTAGTCCGAGCGCCATCTGTAACGTATTCAGAAACTTTGCCAGGGCCGTAGCTGCAATCGCCTCGAGAATCTGGTGATCGGTGTACCGATGTTCCCGAAGGCGGAGGATGTCGGCCTGGGTAAACTGCGGGGCGCCGACTGTGAGTTTCGCAGCAAAGTCCAGCAAAGGCTTGTCCGGGCCGGCAAGGATGCCGGCGGCGATCCGGTCGGAGGTTTCCAGCGGAATTCCATGTCGCCGCAGTGATTGGCTCCACAAGGCCAGGCCGTACTCATTCCGGTCCCAAGCGCATGCCACGAGCATCATCAGCTCTTTTTGCCGGCCGGTCAGCGCGCCCTCCTGGAGAAGGAGCGAGGCGATCATTTCGCATTCCGCTTTGACTACGTCTGGGCGAGCCGCCTGGGCGCGGAACAGACTGGGAACAAAACCGAAGTGTTCGCGGAAAAAGGCGAATACCGCTTCGTCGCCCGATCCAGTAATTTCACCTTTGTAAATTGCACGTTCGGCCGCGGTTGGCATTGAGCGGGAAGGCAAAGGCGGCGGCGCAAAATCGGGATCCACGCCTAGCCCTGTCGCCAAAGTGCAAGTGAAGCTGGCCCACCCCGCCGCCAGGCACTCGTCCAGCGTCGGCACGGACTTCGCGGGAAGCGTACCACTCATCAACTGGGCAAGGCGCTCCGGGGGCACTCCGAGGAGGAGCAGCGTTTGCCATTGCAGCGCAGCACAATATACGCTGCTGTGGGTCGCCGCTTCCGCCAGGACTATCGACTCTTTTTCGATTCGAGATAGAACCGTGTCGTGAAACAGGATGGCATTCGCAAGGGCGGCTTCGGCTTCCACAAGATGCGGGAGGCCACTCTGAACACTGTACAGGCGGGGAATGAAACCGTAGTTCTCCCGGAAGACAGCTACAGCCACACTGGTCGGGTCTAGCGGAAAATCCCCAAAATCACCCATTATTAAAGAGGTTACTGCATCCATCCAGGTGCTTCCAACCACCCCAGGTCAAATTTTGTGAATCCTTCCCCCGACGATCCCGTCATACCCCGCGATAACGGTTATGCCGGTGCTCGATAACCAGACGGAAGCGCTAGAAAGTTTCGAAAATTCTGCTCTTCCCCACGCTAACGATCTGTTCCGCATGGCCTCGTCTTTATTGCGGAACCGAGCGGAAGCCGAAGATGCTGTCCAGGAGTGCCTACTGCAGGCCTGGAAATCCTTCGACCGGTTCGAGCGCGGCACCAACTGCCGCGCATGGCTCTATAAGATTCTGTTTCACGTTGTGTCCCACCAACGCCGAAAATGGAGCCGGCTATGGCTGGCCGAGGATCCGCAAATCCTGGAAGACACTCTGGTGGCGAAAGCGGAAATTGCGGAGCACCTCACGGATGAAGAGATTCTCGCCGCACTCCGCAGGATGCCGCAGCGATATGCGGAAGTTGTGATGCTCGCGGACGTCCAGGAGTTCTCGTACAAGGAAATCCAGGACACCTTGTCGATTCCGATCGGCACCGTCATGTCGCGCCTGAGCCGCGGACGGGACTACCTGCGGACGCAACTCGCCTCAATGGCCCCGGCTCGCGCCGCGCGGGCCTGATTTCTTCCGCGATCGGCGGAATATTCAGCTTTTGACTTGGGATTAGTGAGTTGACACGCGGCATTTGATACATAGTCATGGAAACACTGACAACAACGAGCGCAACCCCCGCCGCAGCAGCCTCGAAACACCACTGGGCGGAGTACTTGATGGAGGCGGCCGAGCTCGCCTGTTTCATGATTTCGGCTTGCATCTTTACTGTTCTGTTGCAGCATCCGGCTTCCCCCCTACGAACGGCGCTTCCGGATGACACGCTGCGGCGGGTGCTGACCGGGATCGCGATGGGTCTGACGGCCATTTCGATCTTCCATTCCCCTTGGGGAAAACGTTCCGGGGCCCATCTGAATCCGAGTGTGACGCTGACCTTCTTTTCGCTCGGCAAGATTGAGGCACGGGACGCTCTTTATTACGTAGGGGCGCAGTTTGCGGGCGGCGTCGCCGGCGTTGGTGTCGCGAGTCTGGTCATAGGCGAGGCGCTGGGACATCCCGCGGTCAACTATGCGGCCACGATGCCAGGACCTAGTGGACCGTGGGTCGCATTCGGCGCCGAATTTGCCATCTCGTTCCTGATGATCACGGCGGTGCTGACGTTCTCCAATTCCAAACGCCTGAGCCGGTGGACGCCGGTGGTTGCAGGAACGCTGGTAGCCACGTACATCTCGATCGAGGCTCCGTTTTCCGGAATGAGCATGAATCCGGCGCGGACGCTCGGTTCGTCGGTGTGGGCCGCCAGTTTTCAGGCACTCTGGGTTTACTTCACGGCGCCTGTTCTGGGCATGCTTCTGGCGGCACGCGTATACGTTTCGCGGCATGGCGCGCATCGGGTGTTGTGCGCCAAGCTGCACCACCACAATGACCAACGCTGCATCTTTCGATGCAATTACGGAGCTCTGAACTAATGCGCTACGACGTCATCATCATTGGAACCGGCGCCGGCGGCGGCACGCTGGCCCGCAAACTGGCTCCCACCGGCAAGAAGATTTTAATCCTAGAGCGCGGCAATTATGTGCCGCGCGAGAAGGATAACTGGAGCACGCGGGCGGTCAACGTCGAGTCCAAATACAACACCAAAGAGACTTGGCGCGATCGCGACGGGAACGAACTGCACCCGCACACGAATTATTACGTTGGCGGTAATACGAAGTTTTACGGCGCGGCGTTATTCCGTCTGCGCAAGGAAGACTTCGGTGAACTCCGCCACCACGGCGGATTGTCACCCGCCTGGCCGATTTCCTACGACGAATTGGAACCGTATTACAACGCCGCCGAGCACATTTATCAGGTGCACGGAAATCGCGGCGAAGATCCAACCGAGCCATGGTCGAGGTGCCCGTACCCATTTTCGGCCGTGAGTCACGAATCGCGCATCCAGCAACTAAGCGAGGATTTCGCGCGCATGGGCCTGAATCCGTTTCACACGCCGCTCGGCGTGATGTTGAACGAGAAGAATCCGCGCGCGAGCAAATGTATCCGCTGCAACACGTGCGACGGGTTTCCCTGCCTGGTGTATGCCAAGTCCGACGCGCAGGTGCTGGGCGTCGACCCGGCGCTCGAGCACCCGAACGTTTCACTAATGACCGACGCATATGTGGAGCGCCTGGAAACGGACGCCTCCGGCCACGAGGTGACAAAGGTGATCGTCCGCAAAGAAGGGGCGGTCCAGGAATTCTCGGCGGACGTTATCGTGGTCTCGTGCGGCGCCATCAATTCCGCGGCGCTGCTGATACGATCCGCTAGTGATAAGCATCCGAACGGCCTGGCGAACGGTTCGGACGTTGTGGGGCGGCACTACATGGGACACGTCAATTCGATCCTGATGGCGGTGTCGAAGTGCCCGAATCCGACGGTGTTTCAGAAGACGCTTTCGGTGAACGATTTCTACTTCGGCTCGCCGGAATGGCAATACCCGATGGGACATATTTCGTTTGTCGGGAAGCTGGACGGCATCACGCTTAGCGCGGGCGCCCCGGCAATTGCACCGGGATTCACGTTGGATCTGATGGCCAACCATTCGCTGGATTTCTGGCTGACTTCGGAAGACCTGCCGGATCCCGAAAATCGAGTCACGCTCAATCGCCGCGGGGAGATCGTGCTGAGCTACCGGCCCAACAACGAAGAGGGCCACAAGCGCCTGACCGCCAAGTTGAAGGACCTCATGAAGCAACAGAGGGCCTGCCCGGTGCACGGTCACGAGTGCCACCAGGGCATCTTCAGCCGCAGCTTGTATGTGGGGCAGCGCATTCCGCTGGCGGGCGTGGCGCACCAGAACGGGACCATCCGGTTCGGCGATGATCCAAAGCGCTCGGCGCTGGATCGCAACTGCAAAGCCCACGAGGTGGACAACCTGTACGTCGTCGACGGGAGCTTCTTCCCATCCAGCGGTGCGGTCAACCCAGCCCTGACCATCATGGCCAATGCGCTGCGCGTCGGCGATCACCTGACGGAGAGGATGAGCTGATATGCAGCGCCTACTTCGCTCACTGACGGTCGGGATTCTGCTAGCCTCGGCGCTCGCCGCGGCGCCAACGGTCGATTCCATCGCCATCACCGTCTCCGACTTGGACCGGGCGATCGACTTTTATTCGAAAGTGCTGAATTTTCAGAAGATCTCGGAATACGAAGTGGCCGGCGCGGGATATGAACACTTGGAGGGCGTTTTTGGGGTACGAATTCGAGCGGCCCGCATGCAACTGGGAAACGAAAAGATCGAGCTGATGGAATACCTGGCTCCCAAGGGCCGGCCGGTGCCCGCGGATTCGCGCGGGAATGACCGCTGGTTCCAGCATATTGCCATCATCGTCAGCGATATGGACAAGGCGTATGCCTGGCTGCGACAGAGCAAGGTGCAGCATGCGTCCTCCAGTCCGCAGCGGCTGCCGGATTGGAACAAGAATGCCGGCGGCATCCAGGCGTTCTATTTTCGCGATCCGGACGGGCACTTTCTGGAGATTCTGGCATTCCCGCCGGATAAGGGCGATGCCAGGTGGCATCGCGGTGGGGATCAGTTGTTTCTAGGCATCGATCACACCGCGATTGTCGTGTCGGATACGGAGGCAAGCCTCCACTTCTATCGCGATCTGATGGGAATGATTGTATCGGGGGAGAGCGAGAATTACGGCGTCGAACAGGAGCATCTGAACAACGTATTCGGCGCCCGGCTGCACATTACTTCGTTGAGAGCGGCTTCCGGGCCGGGCGTCGAGTTCTTGGAATACCTGGCGCCGCGCGACGGAAGGCCGTATCCGCCGGAGGAGAAGGCAAACGACCTTGTCCACTGGCAAACCAGATTCTCGGGGATCGACACGGCGCAAGCCGAGCATGCTCTCCGAAAATCAGGAGCACCGTTCCTCTCCAGCGGAGTCGTGGAACTCCCGGACGCGAAGGCGGGGTTCCGGAAGTCGTTAGTCGTACGCGATCCGGACGGCCATGCCGTTCAGATCGCGGAGCCATAAGAACAAACCAAAACTAAAGGAGAACTGAAATGCAACAACTCAATCGCTTGTTGTCTGTCTGCGCGCTGGCCGCCGTCCTCGTGGGAGGCGCCTTCGCCGCAAAACTCGAGTCGCACACCTCCGGACCCTTCCAAGGGCCGAAGGCCAATACCGGCACCGTTACGCATACCACTGAGAACGGCAAGAGCATGCTGCGCGTCTCGGACGACTTCAAGGTGCCCGATACACCAGCTCCGACCTGGCGCGTGGTGGATTCGAAGGGAAACATCTACACGCTGGATGCGTTCAAGATCAAAGGGACGCTCGGCACCAATGCTGAGAAGCGCGAGGTTGAAGTTCCCTCGTACGTGAAGGACATCGTCAAGGTGCAGGTGTATTGCGCCTGGGCACAGGTCCTCCTCGGCGAAGCGAGCTTCTCAACGGCGGTGCGCTAAGGACAGCGGGCCGCTCGGGTAAGGCTGGAGCCCTTTGCCGGCTCCAGCCCGATTCCAGAAGGAGAGCTTTCATGAAGACCGAAGGGAAACACTTGGGTACGATCATTGCGCCGATGCATCTCCACAATGTGGCGTGGGGCGATGACGATTGCAGAACGCTGTATCTGTGCGCCCGCAGCGGGTTGTATCGCATGCGCTTGAACATCGCGGGGGTGCGGCCGTGAAAAAGAATGAGGTGTTGTTGGTCTGTGCGACGGCGGAGGCAGGCGACACGCTGACCGGGATGCTTCGGGCTTGTAACTGCGCAGTTCAGACAGCGAATAGCTTCGAGGCGGCTTGCGGATACTTGTCCGACGGCGAGAGTCCACTAGTCATCTGCGAGAGATCGCTGTCGGATGGAGACTGGAAAGACCTGCTAGGTAAAACGCCGAAGCTGATCGTCACCAGTCGCGTCGCGGATGAAGCACTGTGGGCGGAAGTGCTCAATCTGGGTGGGTACGATGTGCTGGCGCAGCCATTTGATGAATTCGAAGTTAGGCGGGTAGTGGCAATGGCCGGTGGTCCGCCAATACTATCCTGACCCAGATGTAAACTAGGAACCATGTCCTGGCATCCGATGCCATTTCTATTGGGGCTGCTTGGCTTTGCTATCTCCGCCGCGGCGTGGCAGGACAAAGTGAATACAAGATCTTGGTCCGGTGTCATTATCAACGGTAACTGTACGGCCGACGAAGCCTTCGCCGAGTCGGATAAGTGCTTCGAAAGGCTCAGACCACGCGCAAGGCTCGCCTTGTACGACGATACGATCCGGCAGGTGTATGATCTCGACGCCCAGGACCGGGCGGCAGGTTATTTCGGAGAGAGCGTAACCGTTGAAGGCACGCTCCACGGCACTTCGATTCAAGTTTCGACCATTCGGAAGCTGACATCCATTGGGCTTGAGCCCGGCCAGACGGCGCCGGCCTTCTCGCTGCGGGATCAGTTCGGCCAGCTTCAGGACCTGAACACGCTCAAGGGACCCAAAGGTACGGTGCTGCTCTTCTTCCGTTCGGCGGACTGGTGACCTTACTGCAAAGGGCAACTGGTCGAGTTGCAAAGCGCGAAGGCACGGTTCGAAAAACAAGGCATCAGACTTGCGGCCATCAGCTACGATTCCGAGGCGATCCTGGCGCTCTGTGAACAAGGAAGACGAGTACGGGTCAGTCCACCCCAAACGGTTCCAATAGTCGACGTGCTCGCTCAGTACGATCAGATCGGCCCCTGATACCGGCTGGGTTCGGTCGAGTGTTTCCAGAAGACGATCGGCCGGCTGGCAACTGGAACAACCTTCCGAAGTGAATAACTCCAGCAGTATCGGACGGTGCGGCCCCGATGTTTCCGCTTTTCGCGCCGCGCGGGCTTGCTCGGACCGGCCAGCAAACCATCCGAGCCCAGCCAACGCCGCGAACACCGTTACATACCGTGTAACCATAGGTCGTCTAGCAGATATTATCCTTTTCCTGCATACCGCATTTCTGCATACCGCAGTCGTGTGTTTCATTTGTGAAGTACCGGCCAGTTCTGATCGGCCTTCTGGATGTTACCGGGCACGTCCTGCGCCCAGGTTTTCTGCACGCCCTTGCTGTAGTTGAGATACAACTTGCCATCCACGATGCGCCAGGCTTCGGGATCGATAGAAGCGGTGTGACCCTTGCTGACGGCGAAAGAGCAATATCCCCCGTATTGGGGCGCGTACTGCGCGGGATTGGCGGCGAACTGGTCGCGGTGGGCGGCGGTGGTGAAAAGCCAGGTGGCTCCCATCCAGGCAAAGGTGAATTGTTCAGAGCCTTTTACAGGCTTCTGGTCCGTGAAGTAGGCAACCGGGTCGTAGCCGCGAATGGCGACGCCGCTACTGTCTTTGAAGACCGGATCGGCCTTGCCGGCGAACGCAGCTGTGACGGATAGAACAAAGATGGCGCCGGCTGCCAGTTTTTGCGAAAACAGTTTGAGCTTCATGCCGATTCATCCCATTGGGGATTCTTATTATTCCCGGAATAAATGTGACACGATCGCGGATTTCGAATGGTGACGGGAGAGGGCATGAAGAAACTCGATGGAAAAAGTGTACTGGTGACCGGAGCTTCGTCTGGCATTGGCCAGGCGATCGCGGTTCGCTTTGCCGAGGAAGGCGCGAACGTGGCGATCAACTATCGCAGCGGAGCAGAACAGGCAGAAATCACGCGGACTATGGTGCGCGATGCGTACACGACCACCCTTCGGCCGGAACGCCGGGAGTTGGTGGTGCAGGCCGATGTTGCGAACGAGGATCAAGTGAAGGCGATGTTTACACGCGTGCTGGCGGAATTCGGGAGGCTCGACGTGCTCGTCAACAATGCTGGTATTCAGAAGGTCGCGGCGAGCCAGGAGATCGAGATGGCGGATTTCGACCGTGTTCTGAACGTCAACGTGCGCGGTCCCTTCCTGTGCGCGCGCGAGGCCATCCGGCATTTTCTTTCGCGGCCGGGCGGGGGCGTCATCTTGAACAACTCGAGCGTGCATGAGACGATCCCCAAACCCAAGTACCTGCCGTATTCGGTGAGCAAAGGCGGATTGGAGAATATGACGCGCACGCTGGCGCTGGAATATGCGGGTAGCGGCATTCGGGTGAACGCCGTCGGGCCGGGCGCCGTGGTGACGCCCATCAACCGGGCATGGATCGACGATCCCAAAGGGCGCGGTGAAGTCGAGAGCCATATCCCGATGGGGCGCGCAGCGTGTCCGGAAGAGATTGCCTCGGTGTTCGCGTTTCTGGCTTCCGAGGACGCATCCTATATCACGGGCCAGACGGTGTATGCATGCGGCGGTTTGACGCTGTATCCGGAATTCCGAACGGCGTGGTCTTCTGGAGAGTGAGAGGGCGAATTTCATGGAAAACAATCGCATCGTTCTGATTACCGGGGCAAAGGGCGGGCTCGGAAGTTTCGCCACCGAGGCATTCCTGGCGGCGGGCGATACCGTGATCGGCACGTCCAAATCGATCCAGGGCTCCGATTTTTCCAACCCGCGTTTTGTCGCGATGGCGTCGGATCTGACGGACGCCGCATCGACGAGCCAGTTGGTGGATTGCGTGATGCAGCGCTTCGGGCGGATCGATGTCCTCGTGCACGTAATGGGGGGATTTTCAGGAGGAAGGCCGGTAGCCGAAACAGATGACGCGACCTGGGATCGCATGATGAATCTCAACCTCCGATCGGGCTTTAATATTCTGCGTGCAGTCATCCCGCCGATGCGTGCGGCGGGGAGCGGTCGAATTGTGGCGATTGCCAGCCGCGCCGCGGCAGAGCCTGCGGCCAATATCGCGGCCTATGCAGCTTCCAAGGCCGCGCTGGTATCGCTCGTCAAATCGGCCGCTCTGGAAAACAAAGACCGTGGCATTACAGTGAACGCCATTCTGCCGGGAACGATGAACACGGAGGCGAACCGCAAGTCCGATCCCAATGCTGATTCCTCGCGATGGGTGTCGCCGGAGAACGTGGCCGATCTGGTTGTATTCCTCTCTTCGGATGCCGCGAGCCAGATCACCGGCGCGGCGATCCCGGTCTACGGAAGAGAGGCCTAATTTGGCTGCTGAACTGATTGTGGACGGGCTGATTGGGTATGCGGCCGTGGGAATGGTGTTTGCAGTCGCATTTGTGGCGCGCGGTGTTTCGCGGATCGACCCACACGCTGCAGGGGCCAGCCTGGGTTTCCGATTGATCATTCTTCCCGGAGTTACGGCATTGTGGCCGGTGTTTCTCCACCGATGGATTCGAGCCCGATCATGACACGACCTCTTCGACGCGCACATCAATCTATCTGGCTGCTTCTCGCGGTTGCACTTCCCACGCTGCTGGCAGCAGGTCTGGCGTTGCGGCCGCCTCAGGTGACGGACGAGCGGGTCATGGACCGCATCACCTTGCGTCTGCCCAATGGCACGGAAATGGTGGCGGACAGCCGCGAGCTTTGGGGGAATGCGGTTGATGCGCCGGACGCGCTGGTGTATTGGTCGGAGGCGGCAGCGAAGTCGCTTGATGGGGCGCAACTGGCGGGCAGCCTGCATCAAGGCCGCAGGACGGTGCTTCCGGTGCCGGCGAACGGCGGCTATCTTCTCTTGTACAGCCTGGCGCATCAGGAAGTTCTGGCGAACGCGCCGACTCCCAAGGAGATGCCGTGAGCGTGCAATACCAGGCGATCGGTTGGAACCGGCAGAAACGCTTTTACGATGCGGTCCTGGCGGGATCGGTCGTGCTGTATCTGGGACTGTTCACCGGCATCGGGGCGCTGGTCCATCCCAACGCGACGGCCGAAACGTTGCTCATCCGGGGATTCGGAACGGCGGCGATCCTGCTGCTGCATGTGATTCTCGGCATAGGCCCGCTGTGCCGGTTGAATTCCCGCTTTCTGCCGCTGCTCTATAACCGGCGTCATCTGGGAGTGGCGACATTCCTGCTTGCGCTGGTGCACGGGGTATTCTCCATCGCGCAGTTTCACGCGCTCGGCGACCTCAATCCACTGATCAGCGTATTCGTCAGCAATCCTCGTTATGGCAGCTTCACGCAATTTCCGTTTCAGAGCCTCGGGTTTTTCGCGTTGCTGATTTTATTTGTCATGGCCGCGACAAGCCATGATTTCTGGCTGAACAACCTGTCGCCGGCGATTTGGAAGCGGATTCACATGACGGTATACCTGGCGTACGCGCTGTTGGTTGCGCATGTCACACTCGGCGCGCTGCAATCAGAACGCGATCCGCTACTGGCCTTGGTTCTCGCCGCGGGGTTGGGGGCGGTCTTGACACTGCACCTTTTGGCCGCCCGGCGCGAGGCACGAACCGATCACGAACTTCCGGCAACGGGTACGGACGGCTACGTGGACGTGTGCTCCGTGAACGCCATCCCCGAGAACCGAGCGAAGGTTGTGTGCGCGGGCGGCGAACGAGTAGCGGTGTTCCGATACGACGGAAAAGTTTCCGCGGTGTCTAACGTCTGCCGCCATCAGAACGGCCCGCTGGGTGAAGGGCGCATCGTGGATGGCTGCATTACCTGTCCCTGGCACGGGTATCAGTATAAGCCGGAGAACGGCACCGCGCCACCTCCCTTCACGGAAAAAGTGACTACGTATAGGGTGCGGATTCGGAATGGGCGAGTGGAGATCGATCCTCGCGCCAATCCGCCCGGGACTTTTGTCGAACCGGCCCGCCTGGAAGCTCATGCGACGAGGGACTACGATGCTCAAATGCGATGACCGCGAATTCTATATCGGCTACGCACCGAGTCCGCCCCGTCGCATCGCGCGCACAATCTTGCGTGCCGTAGTGGCCCTCAACGCCCTAGCAGCGGCGGTCGCGTTGGTGCTCCTGTTCGCAGAGCGCCCGTTTGCGCGATCGACATTCGAATTTCAGCAATACCGCCAGTTCACGGGAGAAGTGGAGCTGAACCCGTACCCTGCCCTGCTCGTGGGCCGTCCCGGAGGCGAGGAGTATTCGCGCTATCTGTTGGTTGCGCCGGGTAAGCACGGGGCCGACGCGGAGGTACGAGGATTCGCCGGCATGGCGGTCCATCTGCGGGGATCGCTGATCTACCGGGAGGGCCAAACGATGGTGGAACTCGTGCCGGGATCGGTTAAGGTGCTGAAACAAAAGCCTGCCGCAGTCTCGGTGGCCACTCTGGGAGAGGTGACGTTAACCGGGGAGATCGTGGACAGCAAGTGTTACCTGGGCGTGATGAACCCGGGCCGGACAAAGGTGCACCGCGACTGCGCGGCGCGCTGCATCAGCGGCGGCGTCCCTCCCGCGCTAGTGACGCCCGACGGCTTCTACCTGCTGGTGGGCGGAGATGGCCGGCCCCTCCAGCACGAGGTGCTGGATTGGGTGGGCGAGACGATTGAAGTGACCGGGACCGTGCAGCGCTCGGGAGAGACACTGATCCTGCGTGCGGAACCCGCGAACTTCCGGCGGGTTCGCTAAGTTCATGAAATGAAGAAAGTTCCAATTGTTTCCAAATCGGGGAATATACCAATGGCTTCCCGGCATTCACACTTTGGAGATGAAACGTCAGGAGTTTGAGGAAGCGGCCCTGCCGCATCTGAACGACTTATACAGAACGGCCACCCGGCTACTGGCCGATAGCACCAAGGCCGACGATGTAGTGCAGGATGTGTATCTGCAGGCCTGGAAATCGTTCGACCGTTTCGAGGTGGGTACCAACTGCCGCGCGTGGCTCTATAAGATTCTGTTTCACGTAGTCCATCATCACCGGCGGAAGTGGTTCAACGTGCGGATGGTTAAAGAGAGCGAGGAGATTCTCGACCAGATGGCGGCATCTCCGGAGCCTATACCGGAGGATTTGACAGACGAGGAGATCCTGGGCGCGCTGGATCGCCTTCCTCAGGACTTTCGTGCCGTGGTGCTGCTGGCGGACGTCGAGGAATTTTCCTATAAGGAGGCCTCCGGCATCTTGAACGTGCCGATCGGGACGGTGATGTCGCGACTAAGCCGGGGCCGCAAACTCCTACGGGAGCAGTTGCAAGAGACCGCGCGATCGTATGGGATCGGCAAGGGTAAGTTGGAAGGACGGACCGCATGAAACTGGTGCAATTTGGGGACAACCCGTGCGCGCGTATCCGCAGGTACATGGATTCGTACATCAATAATGAGCTGCTGGTGGAGACCAACCACGAGGTGCTGGGGCATCTGGAAGTGTGTCCGACTTGCGCGGCCGAAGTGGGATCGCGCACGCGCATTAAGGCCCGTCTGAAGAGCGCGGTCCAGAATCAGAGCGTTCCTGAAGACCTGCAGGCGCGCGTCAGGGCCGCGTTGCGGGAGGACAGCCGCAGCTCGTTCGCGTGGACGCGATGGGCTTCCGCCGCGGCGGCGGTCCTGGTGGTCGCGGCTGGGCTCTGGTTTGAGTTGCCGCGCTGGACCCGGCACGCGCTGCCTGATTTGGCGGACCGGCGCGGGCAAGACGTTTTCATCCAAAAGGTGTCGGCCAGCCTTTCGGCGGTCTTGAAGGTTGGGCTCGGAGACCACATCCACTGCTCCATCTTCCGGAAATACCCGAAGAACCCACCTTCGGTAGAAGAAATGGCCGAGAAGCTGGGCCCGGCTTATCAAGAGCTAGTGCCGCTGGTAAAAGCGCGAGTCCCCCAAGAGTACCGGATCATCCTGGCGCATCAATGCGGATATGAGGGGCGGCGGTTCGTGCACCTGACGCTGACCAATGGGTCGAGCCTGCTGTCCCTCGTGATTACGCGCAAGCAGCCCGGAGAATCGATGCAAGCCTTGACCGTTTCCGATCACGCTTCCGGCGTGGCCGTTTATCAGGCCGCCGCGCAAAATTACGACGTGGCCGGATTCGAGACCGATCAATTCCTGGCGTACGTCGTGTCCGATCTGGGCGCGCGGCAGAATCTGCAGATTGCTTACGCGCTGGCGCCGGCTGTGCATCAGTTTCTGGCTGCGGTTCGCGGCTGATTCACACCCACCCGAAATCTTCTTCCCGCGCCGGCTTTCGGGCCGGCGTTCTTTTTTTGCGTTGAGAATTTGTGCGCCAGCTGGAATATCTTGGTGCGCATATGGCCTTATTCGGCGTGACACACGAAGAGATCAGACTCGAAGAAGCCCGAACGCGCAAGGCCCATTGGCAGCGGTGGGGGCCCTATTTATCGGAACGCGCCTGGGGTACTGTCCGTGAGGATTATAGCCCCTACGGAAATGCCTGGGAGTCGCTGCCGCACGATCACGCGCGGTCACGCGCATACCGGTGGAATGAAGACGGCATCGCGGGGATCTGCGACCGGCACCAGTACATCTGTTTTGCAGTCGCATTGTGGAACGGGCGCGATCCGATCTTGAAGGAGCGTCTCTTCGGCCTGACGGGCAACGAAGGCAATCACGGCGAGGACGTGAAGGAGCAGTATTTCTATGTCGACAGCACACCCACCCACTCGTACATGAAGTACCTCTACAAGTACCCGCAGGCGGAGTTTCCGTATGCGCGCCTGGTGGAAGAGAATCGGCGCCGCGACAAACGCAGTCCCGAATTCGAATTGATGGATACCGGCGTGTTCGCGGAGAACCGTTATTTCGACGTGGCCATCGAGTACGCGAAAAATAGCCCCGAAGACATTCTGGTGCGGATCTGTGTGACCAACCACGGCCCCGATCGTGCACAACTGGACCTGCTGCCCACCATCTGGTTTCGGAACACGTGGTCCTGGGGAAATGGCGCCCAGCGGCCCATACTGTGCAGAACTGCGGAACCAGCTCCGGCAGTCGAACTCTGGCACGATCAACTCGGCACGCGCTGGCTGGCCTGCGATGGCACACCAAATCTCCTATTCACCGAGAACGAAACGAATTACGAGCACCTGTATGGCGTGCCCAACGGTTCCCACTACGCCAAGGACGGCATCAACGACTATGTCGTGCGCCAGGCGAGCCATGCCGTCAATTCAACGGAGATGGGCACCAAGGCAGCGGCACATTACCAACTGACTTTAGCGTCCGGCGAAACGGCCACCATCCGCCTGCGACTCGTTGATCGAGCTCCTGCAGGCGACCTCTTTGGCCCCACCTTTGACACCATCTTCGCCGACCGGAAACGCGAGGCGGACGAGTTCTACGCAATTGTGATTCCCGCCCACCTTTCGCCGGACGCCAAAAACGTGATGCGCCAGTCCTTCGCCGGAATGCTGTGGTCCAAGCAGTTTTATCACTACGTCGTGCGCGACTGGCTGAAAGGCGATCCGGCCTCGTCACCACCGCCATCCGAACGGCTCTCCGGCCGCAACCACGAATGGCTTCACCTCTACAACGCCGATGTGATCTCGATGCCGGACAAGTGGGAGTACCCGTGGTATGCCGCGTGGGATCTGGCCTTCCACTGCGTTCCTCTGGCGCTAGTCGATTCCGAGTTTGCCAAGCAGCAGCTCCTGCTGATGCTGCGCGAATGGTACATGCACCCGAACGGGCAGCTCCCCGCATATGAATGGGCATTCGGCGATGTGAACCCACCGGTTCATGCCTGGGCTGCGTGGCGCGTTTACAAGATCGACAAGAAGCGCCGGGGCGTGGGCGATCGCGAATTTCTTAAACGCGTCTTTCAGAAGCTCTGCCTCAACTTCACCTGGTGGGTGAA
>CAYMHP010000129.1:0-15021 GCA_964390225.1 uncultured Solibacteraceae bacterium | reverse complement strand
CTCCTGGTGGACGGTGGCTTTCAAAAATTCTTCCAGACGCCCTCCGGAAAGCGGAAGCCGGCCCTCGCCGATGAGCTGAAGGCGCTGCACGATTTCGAAGAAGATCTCAAGGAAGGACTCGGCCAGGAGAGCTATTACAACGAGTCACTTGGAACCGTCTCGACGTTCTATCTCTACGACCGCGTCGCCAATCGCGATCGCGGCGTACCGAAGCGAGTCTGGGAAACGTAGAGAGCGGCTGGGCTCACTTTTTCAGTTCCGAGTAAAGCATCCGTACGAAACGGTCCGCGCTCGTTCCGCCGCCGGGGGCGACGCCGAGTGCCCCGGGGATTTTTGCGTCGTAGGCGGCGGTGGGTTTGGCGGCGACGATCTCCTGCTCGCTCTTCCCCTGTGCCATCAATTGCTGCACTCTGGCTTCGACGTCGAGGATCATGTGGCGGTACGGGATGATGTCGTCGCGCTTGATGATAGTGCCGTGACCGGGAATCAGCCTGGTGTTAGGGCCGGCGATCTTCATCACATAATCCAACGCTTCCAGCGCGCCCTTGAGACT
Organism: uncultured Solibacteraceae bacterium; assembly: GCA_964390225.1. GTDB lineage: Bacteria > Acidobacteriota > Terriglobia > Bryobacterales > Bryobacteraceae > PSRJ01. The sequence goes on along the minus strand of CAYMHP010000129.1, from coordinate 14,468 downwards.
GCCTCCATTGTTGATATCGATGAACGGGTATCCGTAGTTGCGGTAGAAGTCGCCGATCATGATGACATCCGCGTTCTCGAAACGAAAGATGGTGTCGCCGCCCGTGTGGGCGGCACGGATTGGAATCAGGTCGACGACTTCTCCATTCATCCGGAACTTAAGTGGGTCGCCCATCCCGTAGGTGATATTAGGGAGGCGTGCGGGATCGAGATTTGCGGATCGCGCCATCTCGTTGCGGAGCTCTTCCCGGGCGATGAGGATCGCGCCTTGCTTGACGATATTGCCGTTGCCGCCGGTGTGGTCGACATGCACGTGCGTGTTTCCCAGGTAGCGAATCGGCTCGGAACTGATCTTGCGGATGGCGGCGAGGACTTTGGGCGTGACCTGTTCGTATTGAGAATCCACCATGAAGATGCCGTCGGGACCGGTAAGCAGGCCGATCCGGCCGCCGGCGCCATCCGGGTGGTTGGGATCGGCATCCCCGGGAGCACCCGCCAGCATGTACAGATTCGGGGCGTATTGCTCGGTGAGGATTTCAATTTTGGCGTAGTTGATGCCTTGGGCGTACGCGGCAATAGCTAATGTGGCGAATGCGAGCAGCTTCATGGGGGACCATTGTCGCCCATTGTGCGGGCCTCGGTAAAGGGGACGGCTGCGATTTCAACGGCGCTTTCAGCCGTGCCGCTGAGGGTGGGTTGTCGCTGCCGTGATGCATCCGTGTGTGCGGAACCACGGCATGACTGCCGCGACTGACGATACGGAGTAGTGCCTGGCGATGTTGGGTGCTACTTACATCACCAGCACCTTGATATCCGGGTAGCCCATGAGCTTGAGTATGAAATAATTGACGGCCGCTTCACCGGGATTTTCGGAGAAGCAGACTAGCTCCGCGTATCTCGGGGCACCGGCCTTCGTCAGGATGTTCCAGATGTCTTTCGCCGGTTTGACCGTGCCATCGGGATTCAGGAGATCCGTGTATGGGACATGTACCACGTTACCGTCCTGAGTTGTCGCCGGCACGTTCTGTCCCGAAGCGAGAAACACTTTGGGATAGAGGCCGTGCGTGCTCTTCGCGTCCCCGATGATCACGCCGCTTCGGAAATTAGCGGGGTACTTGGTGGGAGGAATGGCTAAATCCTGGCGCGACTTTTTGGGGGAGACCACGGTTTGCTGTTTGCTCAGGGCAAAACCGAGCTGTCCCCATTTCTCCAACGAGTCCATGAAGAGCGACACTCTCTTCTGGCCCAACTTCTCGAGCATCAGGAACGCCAGCGCCGAGTCTTTGGTCAATCCGGCGCCCGAGATGACCACCGCTTCATCAGAGGCGTCAACACCCGCGGCACCCAGAATTTCGGCCAGTCTACCGGGATCGGCGAGGTTGTTTTTGAAGACTTCCGCGGGGATGTTCAACGCGAACGGCACATGTCCCTGAGCGAACGCGCCTGCGGGGCGCACATCGATGATGCTGACGCGGGTAACGCCGACCATTCTCGGCATCTGGGCGGTCCCGAACTGCAGCCAATTGGCGTCCCTCATCAGGAACGGCGCATCGTAGGTCCAGTACGGGAGATCTCTTTCGTCAGACAGCCATTCCAGCTCAGACCCCGCATACAGTTTGACCTTGGGGTAGTTGAGCATGAACTTGAGGGCGAAGAACGGCACGCTGGCGGCCACGCCGCCGCCGCAATACGTGTAGATGCGCTGCTCGGGCCGGATACCGAGATACGTCAGAATCTTCGAAATCTCTTCGGGCGATTTGAACGTCCTGTCCGGATTGTAAAGGTCCGTCGTGGGCAGCAGGATGCCGTGCGGGATATGGCCGGCCCGGTTGAACGCAAGGACTTCTCCAAAATGCCAGTCGGCGTCCAGCGCTTCAAGTAACACGTTATTCCCGGGGTCGCCGGAGGCAGTCAGGAATTCGGGCAGTTTGGCCTCGGCGTCCTGGTTGGGCTGCTCGATCTTGAAAGTGCCTTGCTTCGGGACCGGCGTGGGATCTTTCGTTACAGGGAGTCCCTTCTGCTGCCATTGGAAGAGGCCGCCATCCAGGATCAGCAGTTTCTGTGCGGCGAAGCCGTGAGAATAGAGCGAGAAAAGGACCCTGGTCGCCATCATCGAGCCGCCCTGATCGTACATTACGACCGTTTTGCCGGGACTGATTCCCCAGGACTGGTAGAGTCTTTCGGTCTCGGCGGGGCGGCTCTCGCGTCCGCCATACCAGGCGAAGATGTCTACGCTCACGGCGCCGGGAATGTGGCTGGCCTTGTAGGCCTGCATGGGCGACGCGTCAAGAATCACTAAATCGGTATTATTGAGATGCTTCTCCAGCCAACCGGTAGTGACCAGATTGCCTTTGATGTCTTTGTCCGCCATCAAAGGCGCCGCAATAAGCAGGCAGCCCGCGACAGCCAGCGAGCATCGGCGCAACATATTCGACATAGTGGTCCCTTTCGCTTACCCTTCCTGGGCGGCGGCACAACGGGGCGCGAGGAGGGTCACTCTACCGGTGACGAGGCGCGTTCCGGTACGAACTCGTATACGAGAAGCAGACCCGAAAGTTCCATTGTAATGAAACAGGGGTCACGCCGGAAGGACGCCCGTGGCGCTAGTTTGATTTGGGCTGCAGGAGCTGCCGGCGGACTCGGGAGAGCCGGATCTACTTCTTCGGCGCCGGCTGCTTGCGGACTTGCTCGAAGTACTGCTGGACGTACCCTTCCAGAGCTACGGGGATCTCATCGCGGCTGATCTCGGCGCCGGCTTCGGTATGCTGCGCGCGGCGGGCGGAATATTCGGTTCTCAACTGCTGCGTGGTCGATTGCACCTCGACAGTCGCTTCGCCGCTCAGGTTTGCGGCTCGCTTACCGATGATTTCAGTGATCTTGCCCATGGCGGCCAGTTGCTCGGCCTGCTTGACGTCCTTACTGCCGTCGCGATTGCCAATGCCGCCGCCGGGCTGCTTGTCTTGCGGGGAATCGCCCTGCTCTTTGCCCTGCCCTGGCGAGCTCTGCGCATTGGCCTGCTCACCCACCTGATCTTCGCTATCGGACTCGCCAGCGTTCTGCTTCTCGCCTTTTTGCGCCTGCTGCTTACTCCCGTTCTGACCTTTGCCGGACTTGCTGTTTTGCGACGAGGCGCTTTGCTGTTGTTGCTGCTGGTTACCAGAAGAAGGCTGCTGTTTCATGCTCGAGAGCAGGTTCTGCATGGCCTCTTTTACCTTGCTCAACAAGCTGGAATTATTGTTCGACCCGTTGGAATTCTGCTGCGCCGATTGGTTCTCGCCGTTCTTCTGTCCCTGTTTGCTGTCGGAAGAGGCATTCTCGTTATTGGGCGACTGCCCATCGGCTTCCTCTTGCTCACCCTCGGATTTCTGCGCGACGGATTGCTGCTCATCGGCCGAATTCTTCGCCGAAGTCTTGCCAGCAGCCGGGTTCTGGTCGGGCGCGTCCGCATCGAGCGGGTCATTCGAGGGATCGTCTGGGTTGGCCGACGCGTTCTGATTCTGGTCCTGCTGTGCGTCGCCCTGCTCGCCCGTGTCCTCGCTTCCGGCGCCCTTCATAGATTTGCGCCCGTCCGGTTTGGCGCGTGCTTCGCGCGTCTCGAATCCGAGGCTCTGCTGGAGGATTCGCGCGAACGGCTGGGTCAGGTCGAGCCGGCGGGTGAGTCCGTATCGCAACGCAAACATACTGGACGCCACCAGTACTAACGCGGCCATAATATAGGCCGTCCGTGGCACGGCAAACGGGACGGCGCGCTTCACATCGATGCCGGCCGCGGTTCGCTCCGCCTGCTCCCATTGGAGCCGCCGCACCTCGGAAGATGCCCGGCTGCTGTCGCCGCTGAAAAATATGGCCGTCGAGAGAGAGTCCGCCAGTCCCATCCGCCGGTCCACCGACAGCGCTGTCGTATAGAGTGACGGAAGGCGCCTGCGAACTACATACACGGCTGCCAGGATCGCGGCCAGCGGAAGAAGTACGGCCCAATACCAGTTCAGAACCTGTGTGCCGAGGATGAGCAGGAGAATGAAGCCGAGCAGCGCCGCGCTGACGGCGTTTGCGCCCTGAGCAAACAGCTCGTTGTACAGGACGCGCCGCCTTGCCCTCCGGACCAATGTCAGCACAGTCAATCCTCGTGAAGATGGATACACTACTTCGGAAACCCACGGCCTCCGGAAGAGCGGATTCGCTTTAATACTATCATTTTCCCGTAGTTCGGCGGGGTCGGAAGGATTGCGCACTGGCTTTACCCTTGCAAATGTTGCTCCGAAGCACACAAACGTTACAATTGGAGAAGGAGTCCCCCCGCGGAAGGATCTTTATTGAGCTTAAATTTGAAGGTACTCGTAGTCGACGACGAAGTGAGCCAGCGGAGCGGCCTCGCGGCCATGCTTTCGGCCTGGGGTATGAGCGCGGAAACCGCCGCCGAGGGGAACGAAGCCCTGGAGAAGCTCAATGATTTTCCGGCCGATGTGATCATCACCGATCTCAATATGCCCGGCCTGGACGGTTTCGGCTTCCTGCAACGGCTGCGCGATTCCGGCGAAATGCCTCCCACGATCGTGCTGACGGCGTTTGGAAATATCGAAACCGCCGTTCGGACCGTGCATGAGTTGGGCGCATACTGGTTTCTTGAGAAACCGATCCAGCCCTCCAGTCTCGAAGTTCTGCTGCGCCGCGCCGGCAATCACGCCGGTTTGCGCGCCGAGAAGCAAAACCTCGAGCGGCAATTGAGCTACAAAGGTTCGCTCGGTGAGCTGGTGGGAACTTCGCCGAGAATGCAGGAAATTTTTGCGCTGCTACAGCAGGCCGGCCCGAGTAAGGCGTGCGTCCTGATTACCGGCGAGAGCGGCACCGGAAAGGAATTGGTGGCGCGCACGGTTCACGCGCTAAGCCCGCGCCGGCAAGGGCCGTTCGTGGCCATCAACTGCGCGGCCTTGCCCGAAACTCTGATCGAAAGCGAACTGTTCGGGCACGAGAAGGGTTCGTTTACCGGCGCTTCCGAACGCCGCGCGGGATGCTTTGAGGTGGCGCAGCACGGGACGCTGCTGCTCGACGAAATCGGCGAAATGCCGATGCAGACCCAGGCGAAACTCCTGCGCATTCTGGAAGATTCCAAGGTCCGGCGGCTGGGCGGCAAGTCCGAATTCGAAGTCGACGTGCGGGTCGTGGCCGCTACGAACAAGGTACCGGAAGAGGCCGTGCGCGGTGGCCATTTGCGTGAAGACCTCTATTACCGCCTGAATGTCTTCCATATTCATCTTCCGCCACTGCGGGAACGTAAAGAGGATATTCAGTCGATTGCCGAAACCCTGATCGGCGATCTGAACCGGAAGCACGATTGCCGGGTCGCCGAACTCTCACCCCCCGTCCTGGAGGCGTTCCAGCGTCATAACTGGCCCGGGAACGTGCGCGAGCTGAGGAATGTGCTGGAGCGAGCGGTGATTCTTGCCGGAGAAGGTGCCATCGAGATGAAACACCTACCGGCCTTTCTGCAGAATCGCGCTCCGGCAGTGGCGGTTGCCGCCGCTAGCGCCGAGAACACACCCGCTCCGCAGGCGGACGACGCCGAATCCATCCGCTTCTCCATTGGAACGACTGTGGAGGAGGCGGAAAAGGGTCTGATCCTGCGGACGCTCGAACACACGCGGAACAACAAGACACGCGCGGCGGAGATCCTCGGCATCAGCCTGAAGACGCTTCATAACAAGTTAAAGGAATACGGCGCGGGCAAGGAAGACCCGGTCGGGGTTTAAGGCTGGAAACCGGAGCGCCGGCGATCTGGCCGCCGGTTAATGTTTAAGAGCACTGCCGCCGCTACCCCAGGCTGACGCAGACGAGGTGCCCACTCCGCGCGACGACGTGTGCTCCGGAGCCGGCGAAGTAACTCTCGAACGTACCCTGATCTACTACGTAGGTTTGCGCGCGGTGCGTGCCAAGGGCTTCCGTGAGTTCTTGCGGCGAAAGCAGAATCCACAGGTACCGGTCTCCGTACCACTGCAGTTGATTCGTCTCGTCGAACCGCGGCTGGCCGGAATCGTAAAAACCGACGCGCTCGCCGGGCCGCGTCGCAGAGGTGGCCGCTTCGGCCATCGAGCGGATTTCGGTTGCATGCCAGCGCGGCGCGCCGAAAACGGCAAAGGCCAGCACTCCTGTAGCCGCCAGGGGCGTCGCCACGCGAATTCCCACCCGTAACCGTTCGGCCGAAACGACCCGTCCTAAACCGATTGCCGCCCCGATGGCAAATGCCGGGTACGCCGGCAGCATGTAACGCAGCACACGGCTCTTGGCCGCGCCACAGAGCAGCAACACCACGCCCATCCATATCAGCAGAAGCCACAGGCGTCGGTCGCGCCTCCGCACGACCACGACAATCCCCACGATGAGGAACGGGAGCCACGGCCAATACGATTTCGCCAGCATGATCGCGTACTCGAACACGCCGGTGTAGCGCCGCCACTCCGGTGACAACGCGCCGAAGACCTCGCGGTCGAGCCATGCCGCGTGCACGGTGAAGAAGAAGTCCCCGTGCGCCGCAATCAAATGGGCGTACCAGGCGGCCAGCGGGAGAAACGCCAATAGGGCCGCGGACGCCACGAAGCGCAGCGGCGCGCGGCGTCTTCGGATCAGGAAATCGAGCGCAAAGATCACCGGCAGGCCGAATCCAATTAGTCCGCGAGTCAGCAGCGACAGTCCGGTGAAGACTCCCGCTGCCAAATACCAGGCCGGACGCTGTTCGGCGACGAGCCCGGCGCAGATCGCACACAAGAACAGGAACGTACACGGAACATCCGTCATGGCGCGAGCCGCGTACTTGAGGAAGTACAGGCTGGTCGCCATCACCACCATGGCGGCAACTGCCAGATTGGAATCCCGGAGCAGCCGGCGGGCGGCCCAGTAAACCAGCACAATCGTCGCCCACCCGCAAAACGCCGACGGCAGCTTTGCCGCGACATCCGATACGCCGAATACCGAAAACAGCGCCGCTTCTATCCAAGGCAGGAGTGGCGGGTGCTCCAGCGCGGAGTACCCGTTGCTGCGGATGTTCAGCCAATCGCCGGTCCGTGCAATGTCCTTGGCGATGTGCGCGTAGAGAGCATCATCGTACCCGGCAAGATCGCCGCTCCGCAGCGGCGTAAATAGGACAACCGCGGACAGAAGCGCGAATATCCAAAAATAAGTGCGCGCTGGTTCGCCCCGGGTTACTGCCGGGCGGCTATCGTCCTGTGTGTAGGTTGTTGTGGATGGCGTAGAGCGCCAACTCCAGGCGGTCAGAAACTCCGAGTTTATCAAAGATGTTGTGCAGGTGGTTCTTCACCGTCTGCTCGCTGATGAACATCTTCTCGGCCATTTCCTTGTTCTTGAACCCCTGTGCCACCAAGGCCACGATCTCCCGCTCGCGCTGGCTAAGCGGAGAGCGCTCGCGATCGCGGGGCGTGGCAGTAGTGGGCGCGGCCGGGGCTTCGTCGGCCGCTACAAACTGGCGAATGACAGCGGCCGTGGTATGGGAGTCGAGCCAGATCTCGCCCGCATGGACTTTCCGGATGCTCTTGATCAACAACTCCGTCGCAGTCTGCTTGAGGACGATGCCCGAAGTGCCCAACTTCATCGCCTGAACGAATTCGTTTTTGTCATCGGACGCCGTCAACACGATGACTCGCGTCTTGTTGCGGGCGTTTTGCAGGCGCTGCAGAGTGCCGAGACCGTCCAGGCCGGGCATTTTGAGGTCGAGCAGCAGGATATCGGGCTCGTGCTGCTGCAGCACGTCCAAGACCTCCCGGCCGTCCTGGGCTTGTGCCACGACTTCGAAGTCTTCCTCAAGCGCCAACAGCTTGCAGAGGCCGTCTCGGAAAATGGGATGGTCGTCCGCCACTACGATCCGGATTTTGGATTTCGACGAGAGACTCGTACCCGGGGAAGGCCCGTTACTCGCAATACTGTTGTCTGACATACACTTTGAGCTACCTTAGTCTATTCTAAAGTCCCACTAGTACCAAGTCAATTCAGCGATAAACCTCCGAAGATATCAGGAATTGACCCCAACAGCCATTACGAACCGGGGCGCCAACCACTGCACCGGCGTGGCCCCGCTTTCCCGTTGCCCTGGATAGACTTCGCGTGAATTTCGCAGGTGGCTTCTGGTAAGGTGGAGAGGATGGGCGAAGAATTGGCCGAAGTTGATTTCCAACGCTTCTGGCGGAGGCTCCAGCAACTTGGCCTGAATGCTTACGAGTCTCGCTCGTACCTGGTCCTGCTGGGACACCCCAAATTTAAGGCGCTGGAGTTGGCCGCGCGCGCTCACGTGCCCCGGCAGAAGATTTACGAAGTACTCGACAGCCTGGTCGAGAAAGGCTTCGCCCAGGTGGTTCAGGAGAAGACGAAGCTTTTCTCGGCCGTTGAGCCCAGCCTGGCCATACCGGGCTATTTGGCCCGCAAGCGGCAAATCCTGGAGCAGGAACTGACGGACAACGGGCGCGCCGGCGCGGGGCTCATCGACGATCTGAAGAGCTTGTACTCCGAGGGGCAAGGCGGGCGTGGCACGCTGGACTTCCTGAGAATCGTCACCGAGCCGGCACAAACGGCCGCCGAGTACCGGCGCATGATCTCGGAGGTAAGGCGCGAGTACCTGGAATTTTCGCGGCCCCCGTACGCCGTGGACCCGCTTGACGAAAAGCTGGTGAAGCAGGCTCGCGTCAGCGGGGTCTCCTGCCGGTTGCTTCTGGAGGCCTCCACGCTCGATGACGAACACCGTCAACGGCTCAGCGATTACGCCGCCGCCGGCGTCGAGGTTCGTGTGGCCGATTCGCTTCCCATGAAGCTGGCCGTATTCGACGCCCAGCATGGGATGATTGCGCTGCTCGATCCCGTCATCACGCGTCCCACCTGGACGGCCGTGGTATTCCACCACGAGGGAATGGGCGAAGCGATGAAGGGCCTGTTCGAGGATCACTGGCGCCGCGGACGCGGGTTATAGGACGGAGGCTTTCACTTAAAAGGAACCGCGGCATCACTGCCGCGGCTGAAAGCGACCCGCGGAACTAGCGCGCGACGCCGCGCTGCTTGCCGCCTGTCAGAATGTCGCGGACGGCGTAAATCCGGCGATCCTGGCTCTCGAAGTAAGTCCGCATCATCATCTCGCCGATTAAGCCGGTACTGAACATCATCATGCCGCCAAGGAGCAGCAGACCTCCGGCAATCATCAGGGGTCCGTGCTGCATCACAATGTCGTAGCCGAGCAGTTTTTTGATCAGCAGGTATGCCATGATGCCACCGCCGAAGGTGGTGCCGATCAGGCCCAGCGAGCCGAAAAAGTGCATCGGGCGAGTGAAGTACTTGAGCAGGAACTTGATGGTCAGGATATCAAACAAGACGCGGAACGTCCGGCCGAGCCCGTAGTGCGAGCCACCGTTCGCACGCGTCGTGTTGCGAATGGGCACCTCGGCCACCCGCGCTCCATAAAAACTCGCCAGGGCGGGAATAAATCGGTGCAGTTCTCCGTAGAGGTTGACATCCTTCAGCACTTCGGAACGGTACGCCTTGAAGGTCGTGCCGAAATCCCGAAGCTTCACTCCTGAAGCCTTCGCCATCAGCCAGTTCGCAATGCGAGACGGCAGTTTGCGGCTGAGCGCGTTATCCACGCGGTTTTTCCGCCAGCCGCTGGCGATGTCAAAGCCCTCATCGATTTTTTCCAACAGGGCCGGAATATCCTCCGGGGCATGCTGCAGGTCGCCATCCATGGCAACCACCACATCGCCCTTGGCTTCGTGGAAGCCCGCGGAAAGCGCGGCGCTCTGCCCAAAGTTGCGGCGCAAACGAATCACCTTGAGGTGATGATCGGTCTCGACCAGATTGGCCAGGAGTTCAAAACTCTTGTCGGTCGAAGCGTCGTCCACGAACAGGATTTCGTAAGCCTTCTGGAGCGGTTCGAGCACCATAGTCAGCCGATCGTAGAGCGGCAGGATGGAGTGCTCTTCATTGTGAATCGGAATGACGATGGACAACATGAAATCAACAGTTTAACATCGAACAGCCTGGCGTGGTCCTGTTTTATGCTGGAGAATTGGATCGTCTCCCGTTCCAAGCCACTACTGCCGGCCAAAGCTACGACAATCTGAGCCTGCCGGTCTCCGTTCTGCTGGACAACGTCCGCAGCCTCTACAACGTGGGAGCATTCTTCCGGACCGCCGACGCCACGAGGCTCGAAAAAATTTACCTGTGTGGCATCACGGGGCGGCCACCGAAGCGCGCGATCACCAAGACCGCGCTGGGAGCGGAGGAGACTGTGCCTTGGGAGCACACCTGGGACGCGCTCTCGCTCGCCCGAAAGCTTCGCGACGCCGGCCACGAACTCGCCGTCATAGAAACGGCCGTTCATTCCGTCGACCTTTTTGAATGGACACCGCGGTTCCCCGTTTGTCTGGTTTTCGGGCATGAGGTCGAGGGCGTTCGACCGGAGCTTTCAGCCCTCTCGGATACATTCGTGCGCATTCCCATGCTGGGCGCAAAGCACTCGCTGAATGTGGCAACGGCCGGGGGCGTGGTGATTTACGAGCTTTTGCGGAAGTACCGGGGATATACGACGTTATAAAGGATTCCCGGCGAATCGCCTGCGCGGCATAGCCTGCTACGATGGAAACGTTGTCCGAAACACTTGCCCGTCTCCGCATGAACCTGGACTTCATGCCCTCGCCTTCGGCAGAGCATCCAGGGTTGTTCATTCGCGATCCATACCGCTACTCCGATGCCATGCTTATCATTCCGCCGGTTCTGGTGGAGTGCCTGCAGTGCTTCGACGGGCAGCACACCGAGTTGGATCTGCGCGAGACGCTGGTGCGGCTCACGGGCGATCTGAACGTTGGCAGACTACAGAAGCACCTGGTCGAGACGCTCAGCGCGGCGGGTTTCCTGGAAGATGCCAACTACGCGGAAATGGAGCAGGAACGGCGGCGCGAGTTTGCCGCCAGTTCCGTACGCGAGGCGGCACATGCGGGCTCCGCATATCCAGCCGACGTCGCCGGGCTGCGGCAGACCATGGTCCGCTACCTCGGTAGTAACCAGCCGCCCGTGCGCAAAGACAACCTTTTCGCAATTGCCGCGCCGCACGTCAGCCCGGAAGGAGGCTGGCAATCCTACCGGGAGGCCTACCGCCTGCTCGGCGAGGAGCACCGCGACCGCACGTTTATCATTCTCGCCACCTCGCATTACGGGGAGCCGGAGACGTTTGGCCTGACGAGAAAGCGGTTCGTGACACCTTTGGGTGAGGCGACTACCGATGAACGCCTGGTGGACTTTCTTGCGGAGCACGGCGGACCCGCGGTACGCATGGAAGACTATTGCCACTCGTTCGAGCACACAGTGGAATTGCAGTTAATTTTTCTGCAGCACCGGCTGGGTCCGTCGGTGAGGATCGTACCCATCCTCTGCGGCCCGTTTGCACACAGCCTGTATAACGGCGGCGCACCCGAAGCAAACGATCACGTCAAACGCTTTCTGAATGCGCTAGGCGAGCTTGGGGAGCGCGAAGCCGGCCGGGTCTTTTGGGTTCTCGGCGTGGACATGGCCCACATGGGGGGCCGGTATCAGGACCCGTTTTCCGCTGTAGCGGATCAGGGAGTGATGTCGGAGGTCGCGGCTCGCGACCGCCAGCGGATCTCGTGTATCAACTCCAGCGATGCAGCGGGCTTCTGGCATCTGGTCCGCGAGAGGCACGACGACCTGAAGTGGTGCGGGTCTTCGCCGTTCTACACCTTCCTCAAGACGAGCCCCGGCGCGCGAGGTGAATTGCTGCGCTACGAGCAGTGGAACATCGACGAACGCAGCGTGGTCAGTTTCGCGGGAATGGCGTTTTCGCGGGAATGAACGGCAGCCGCCGGCTACGCGACCTTTTGAACTTTTCCGGAACGGATGCAGGAAGTGCAAACCCGCAGGCGCCGGCTGGCGCCGTTCACGATTGCCCTTACAGTCTGTAGATTCAGGTTCCAGCGCCGCTTTGTGACGTTGTGGGCGTGGCTGATGCGGTGACCGAACTGCGGTCCGCGGCCGCACATTTCGCAAACTCTTGCCATGACGTGGGGATCTCCTACCGATGAAAGTTTAAGTGTATCAATTTCCTTACATTCAGCGCAACTTGACCCAATTTGGCAAAGGGTTTGCACCTCACGTCCGCGAGAGGAGTTCGCGTGGACACTTCCGACAGTGATGGCGGCAGCACGGTTCTGATCGTAGAAGACGCGGAGGAGATACGCAAAATGGTCTGCGTGATGCTGACCCAGAGCGGCTACACTGTATTGGAGGCGGCGGACGGGACCGAAGCGCTGCGGCTACTCGAAACGCGGGACGGCGCCATTGACCTGGTGATCACAGACATGCTGATGCCTGAAATGAATGGACCGGAATTGGCACGGCGTCTCGCCCAATCGCATCCCCAAGTGCCGGTAGTGTTTATGTCCGGTTTTACCGAAGACCCGATTGTCCGCAGAGTCGAGCACCAGAGTCCTCTCTTCCTGGGAAAGCCCTTCACGGCCACGGCGTTGGTCGAGAAGGTGCGCCAGGCGCTCGAACGGCCGTACCGCCAGAATTCAACGGCACATTCGAGCGGTCGCTCGCAATGAAGCATACCTTCTGGCGATCGTTAATCGCCGTGGTTTTGGGAAACGCAATCTATTTCACCGTGGAGAATTTCCTGCCGGTAAAGGCTCAGCATCAACCCTACCGGATCGATTGGGGGCTTGCCATCGATTTCTGGATGTGCCTGGTCTGCTACGGTATCATCCGGCTGATTCGGTAAACGGTGGGCGGTTTCCGCTGGGCATCACCGTGTAAAACTATACGCGAAGCTATTTCAATTTTTCCAGTTTCTTCCGGATTTCGGGTGCATTCTTCGCGTCCGGTGAAAGTTCCAAAAATTTTGTGTACGCTTCCCGGGCCGATTTCGGGTCCTTTTGCTTCTCTTCGGCTTCGCCCAGGCGGAGCCAGGCTTCGCCCAGGCCTTCGTTCCACTTGGTAGCTTCGCGGAAACGCTGGGCGGCGGCCCGGTAACTGCCCTTTTTGAAGTAATAATTACCGACGCGAACTTCCTTTTCGGCCTGAACGGGGTTGAACGAGTACTCCTTGACCGTGAGCGACTCGTCTTCTTCCGGCGGCACTTCTTCCTGGCTGGAAACCGGCGGCTTCGGACGTTCCTTTTTGAGGTCGTCGGCGGAAAGCCACGCCGCGCCGGCCAGGAGCAGCGCCAAAAACCAGCGTGACATAATCAAAGTATAAAGCTTTCCCTCGATGGAACTCCGTGACAAGGCAGCCCAACTTCCGCTTGCGCCCGGAGTGTATCTGTACAAGGACGCCGGCGGGCGTGTCATCTACGTCGGCAAGGCAAAGAGCTTGCGCCTGCGGGTGCGAAGCTATTTCTCCGACGACCGGCAGGCGGACGTCAAAACCGGAACACTGGTTTCCGAAGCGCGCGATATCGACTACATCCTGGTCGACAACGAAAAAGAAGCGCTGGCGCTCGAAAACAACCTCATCAAGCAATACAAGCCGCGTTTCAATATCCTCCTGCGCGACGACAAGACTTACCCGTATATCAAATTGACGGCGGAAAAATATCCGCGGGTGTATGTCACGCGCCGCCTGCGCAAGGATGGGTCCACCTATTACGGACCGTACTTCCCGGCCAACCTGGCGCACCGCCTTGTGCACTTTATCCATCGCCACTTCCTGGTGCCCTCCTGCAAGGTGGACCTCACCCGCTTTCACCCGAAGCCGTGCCTGCAGTACCACATTCACCGTTGCCTGGGACCTTGTGTCGCCGGGTTGACGACCGATGACGCGTACGCGTCAGCCGTCCGGGACGTGAAGCTCTTTCTCGAGGGGCGTCACGGGGATTTGGCGCACGTGCTGCGCGGCCGGATGGAAGCGGCCTCGGGCGAGATGCGGTTCGAGGAGGCCGCCTCGCTGCGCGACCTGCTCGCGACCGTGGAAGAAATCGATGAACGGCAGAAAATGGCGGCAGCCAAGGGTGACGATGTCGACATCTTCGCTTGCTATGCGGAGCCGCCGCTGGTTGCCCTGAACCTGTTTCACTTGCGAAACGGGCAAATCGTGGATCGCCGGGAATTCTTCTGGGAAGACCAGGCCGAATTCGAGGAGCCGCAGTTCTTTTCCTCCCTGCTGAAGCAGCTCTACCTCGATCAGCAGTACATTCCCACGGAAATTCACGTCCCTGTGGATTTTGAAGACCGCGAGACGCTGGAAGAACTGCTCAGCGAAAAGCGCAATCGACGGGTGGAGATCCGGACGCCGCAGCGCGGGCAGAAAAAAGCTTTGCTCGGGCTCGTTCAGACCAACGCCAAGCACAGTTTCGACGCCCGCTTCCGCGTGCTCAAACCGTCTTCCCGAGCGATCCAGGAGGCCCTCCAGGATACGTTGAACCTGCCCGACGCACCGGCTCGCATCGAATGCTTCGACATCTCGCACATCCAG
>CAYMHP010000128.1:0-15045 GCA_964390225.1 uncultured Solibacteraceae bacterium | reverse complement strand
CGGAAACATACGATCATCGTGGTGGGCACCGGTCTTGCCGGCGGTTCTGCTGCCGCCACGCTGGCGCAACTCGGCTATAACATCCAGTGCTTTTGCTTTCAGGATTCTCCCCGGCGCGCCCATAGCATCGCCGCACAGGGTGGAATCAATGCCGCCAAGAATTATCACAACGATGGCGACAGTGTGTACCGGCTCTTTTACGACACCGTGAAGGGCGGCGACTTCCGATCGCGCGAATCCAATGTTTACCGGCTGGCGCAGGTCAGCGTCAACAACATCGATCAATGCGTGGCCCAGGGCGTGCCGTTCGCCCGCGAATACTCCGGATATCTTGACAACCGCTCGTTTGGCGGCGCGCAGGTCTCGCGCACTTTCTACGCCAGGGGACAGACGGGCCAGCAACTGCTACTCGGCGCCTATCAGGCGCTCGAAGCACAGGTCGGCGCCGGAAACGTTCGGATGTTCCCGCGCACCGAGATGCTTGACCTGATCATCATCGACGGCAGAGCGCGCGGCATCGTCACGCGGAATCTGATCACCGGCAAAATCGAGTCTCACATCGCCGATGCCGTCGTGTTGGGCACAGGCGGCTACGGCAACGTCTATTACCTTTCCACCAACGCCAAGGGATCCAACGCGACCGCCATTTGGCGCGCGCACAAGCGCGGCGCTCTTTTCGCCAATCCGTGCTTTACTCAGATCCACCCCACCTGCATTCCGGTTTCCGGCGACTATCAATCGAAACTGACGCTGATGAGCGAGTCGCTGCGCAACGACGGACGCGTCTGGGTTCCGTTGAAAAAAGGCGACAAACGCAACCCCAGCCAAATTCCCGAAAACGAGCGCGATTACTACCTCGAACGCAAATATCCCAGCTTCGGCAATCTGGTTCCGCGCGACGTGGCTTCGCGAAACGCGAAGGCGGTATGCGATGAAGGGCGTGGCGTTGGCGAATCGGGTCTCGCCGTCTACCTCGATTTCCGCGACGCCATTGAGCGTCTCGGCAAACACGTGATCCGCGAGCGCTACGGCAACCTCTTCGATATGTACGAGCGCATCACGGGTGAAGATCCCTACCTGGTGCCCATGCGGATCTACCCGGCCATCCATTACACGATGGGAGGGCTCTGGGTGGACTACAACCTGATGTCCACCATCCCCGGGCTGTACGTGATCGGAGAGGCGAATTTCTCCGACCACGGCGCCAATCGCCTGGGCGCCAGCGCGCTGATGCAAGGGCTTGCCGACGGCTACTTCGTCCTGCCGAATACCATTGGCGATTACCTCGCTTCCTACAAATTCGAAAAGATCGACGCCGGCCATCCGGCGGTCCGGGAAGCCGAAACGCAGGTCACCTGCATTACCAAGCGGTTTTTGGACGCCAAGGGCACGCGCTCCGTGGATTCCTTCCACCGCGAGCTCGGCAAATTGATGTGGGATTATTGCGGCATGTCGCGCACGGCTGAAGGGCTGGAGCACGCGCTCGGACGCATCCCTGAGCTGCGCGAGCAATTCTGGCGCGATGTCCGCGTCCTGGGCAGCGGCGACGATTTGAATCAATCGCTGGAAAAGGCCGGGCGCGTCGCCGACTTCTTCGAACTCGCCGAGCTGATGTGCCTCGACGCGCTCGAGCGGAACGAATCCTGCGGCGGCCACTTCCGGGAGGAGTATCAGACACCGGATGGCGAGGCGGCGCGCGACGACGAGCACTACTCCTACGCGGCCGCCTGGGAGTTTTGCGGAGTCGGCAACGCGCCGCGGCTGCATAAAGAGCCGCTGGTATTCGAGTACGTGCATCCGACGCAACGGAGCTACAAGTAATGCGACTGACGCTTCACATCTGGCGCCAGCAGAACGCCGAGGCCAAGGGCCGCATGGTCCGGTATGAAGTGCCCAATGTCAACCAGGACATGTCGTTCCTGGAAATGCTGGATGTGCTCAACGAGGACTTGATCGCGAAAGGCGAAGAGCCCGTGGCCTTCGACCACGATTGCCGCGAGGGTATTTGTGGCATGTGCGGCTTCATGATTAACGGCGTGGCGCACGGCCCGGTGCGCGGCACGACCATTTGCCAGCTCCACATGCGCCACTTCAAGGATGGCGACGAACTCTATCTGGAGCCGTGGCGGGCTCGCGCATTTCCCGTGCTGAAGGACCTGGTTGTTAACCGCGGCGCCTTCGACCGCCTGATCGCTGCCGGCGGATTCGTCTCCGTCTCGACCGGCAGCGCTCCGGATGGCAATGCAATCCTGGTCCCCAAAGATAACGCCGAGCGCGCCATGGATGCGGCCGCGTGCATCGGTTGCGGCGCGTGTGTCGCGATGTGCCCGAATGCGTCTGCCTCGCTGTTCATCGGCGCGAAGATTTCCCATCTTGGTCTGCTGCCGCAGGGTCAGCCGGAGCGCGACGGCCGGGCAGTGGCCATGATCGCTCAGGCAAAGGCCGAGCGGTTCGGGAGTTGTACGAACATCGGCGAATGCGAAGCGGTCTGCCCGAAGGAAATCAAGATGGAAGTGATCGCGCGGATGAACCGCGACTTCCTTCACGCGACCTGGCGCGGGGCTGGCGCGCTGCGGGACGACGCCGCCGAGGTATCGGAAAAACCGCTGGCGGGTTCGCGAAGGTAAGCCCGCCCGAGTTGGTCCTGGAGCCGGACTACCGGTGGCGCTTCCCTGCCGCATGCGGCACGAGCTTCTGTAAGTCGAGCAGGTGCTGCGGTTTGTACAGCCTTTTGGACCACCGCAAATCGCCCTCGAATTCCACCCCGACGAAATAGCCGATTTCCCGGTAGACGCAGTACCGGACCAACCCGCGGAATTCGCTTTTGGGAGACCGCCAGTGCACCTCGACTCCTAAGGGCACCGGGCGATCCACCTGCAGGCAAGCACCGGAAGGCGAGATATCCTCCAGCAGCGCCGACGCCCGCTGCGCTTTGCCGGCCTTGTTCTTCCAGCGGATTTCGATCAAATCCGCGCAGAGCATCCGAACTTCCGACCGCCGTTCCTGCATATCCCGCCTATCGGCAGCGAGTTACTTAAACTTTACGGCTCGATTTTGGCGATACCGGGCCTATTCCGCGAGCTTATACGCCACCAGTTCGCCGGGATAGCCCGGACCGCCGACGGCGATCACGATGTATTGTTTGCCATTGATCATGTAGGTCATCGGCGAGCCGGTCTGGCCGGTGGGCATGAAGACTGCGCCGACTTCCTTGCCCGTGGCTTTATCGTAGGCGCGAAGGCGTGCCGCGTTTCGGCCTTGTTCATCGGTGTAGGTTCCGCGTTCGCCGGAGATGACCAGAGTGCTGGTGGTCAGAACCCCGACCAGGCCGCCGCGGCCTGTGCGCGGAATGGCGATGCCCTTTAGCGCGGGATTGTTGCGGACGTTGTCCGGCGTTTCGCCATGCGCCACTTTCCAGGCGATCTCGCCCTTATCCAAATTGATGGCGACGATGGAACCGTAAGGCGGCTTGAACAGCGGGAGTCCCTGGACCGTAAGACCGCCGGGCCCACCCTCGCCGCCTTCACCGCCGCGATTGCCGGCAGGCGCGGCGGACGCTGCGGGCCGCGCCACACCGGAGACGTAATTCATGTCCGATCGCTTGGGGTCGGCGGGCAAAAGTCCGAGCGAAGCGACGTTGCCCCAGGTAAAGGTGTAAAGAAGATGCGTCTGCGGGTCGTACGATCCGCCGGGCCAGCCTGTGCCGCCCTGGCAGCATCCTGCCACCAGCGTACCGAGAGGACCCTCCGCTTTACTTACGACCGGCGGCGTGAACAGCGGGCCCATCTTGTAGCGCGACGCCACTTTGATCGCCTCGGCGCGGAGCTCCGGCGTGAAATCAATCAGCTCGTCGATCGAGGTGCCGGTACGGCCGTACGCCGGAGGCTTGGTGGGGAACGGCTGAGTGGGCGAGGTCTTCTCGCCGGGAACATCCGACTGGGGAACGGGGCGCTCCTCGATTGGCCAGACCGGCTGCCCGGTGGCGCGGTCGAACACATACAGGATGGATTGCTTGGTCGGCTGTGCGACCGCTTTTACCAGGCGGCCGTTGACCGTGAAATCAACCAGCATGGGGGCGCAGGGAATGTCCCAATCCCAGATGCCGTGGTGCACGAGCTGGTAATGCCACTTCCGCTGGCCGGTTTTGAGATCCACCGCGACGATGCTTTCGCCGAACAAACCATTGCCGGGACGGTGTCCGCCATAATAATCGCCGGTCGGCAACTCCACCGGCAGATACGCCATCCCGAGTTCTTCATCCACGCTGATCTGCCCCCAGACGCCGGTGTTGCCGGTGTAATCGGCGGAATCGTTTTCCCAGGTGTCATAGCCGAATTCGCCCGGCTTCGGAATGGTGTGAAAAATCCAAAGGCGCTTCCCGCTGCGGACGTCGAAACCGCGGACGTAGCCCTTCACATTCTTCTTGCTCTTGGGAGCGCCGCCGGCCAGGTGCGCGGCGCCGACAATGATGGTGTCGCCTGCCACTGTCGGCGCGGCGTGCAGGCCGACTTCACCGGTGATCAGGTCGATCTCCTGGTCATCATCCGTCTTCAGATCCACCACGCCCCCGTTGCCGAAGCTCGGGATCGGAATGCCGGTTTTGGCGTCAAGGGCGATCAGGCGGTAGCCGGGCGTGACGTAGAGGATGCGCTCTTCGTTCCCGTCGGTCCAATAAGCCAAGCCGCGGCCCGACAGCCGGCGGGGCGCCGCCTGTCCGCGGCGGCCTTCATCCTCGCGGTGGATCCAGAGGAGCTCGCCGGTGGCGGCGCCGAGCGCTACCACATCGCGACGCGAACCGGCGACCGAGTAGACGACGCCGCGGGCCATCAGCGGGGTCGCCTCAAGATTGAATTCCGGAGTCGGCCCCAGGCTGGCGGTATTGAACCGCCAGGCGATCTGCAGCTTGTCGAAGTTCGCTGCATTGATCTGGTCGAGCGGAGAATAGCGAGTGTTTCCGAGGTCGCCGCCGTAAGTTCGCCATTCCCCGTTCTTCGCACCGGATTGCGCGCTCATCGGCGCTGCGGCGCAGCATAAAATTACCAACGCAGAACGTGCTGCCGGTAGAATTCGAAAAAGTCTGAGCATCAACTGATCCGTTGAGGTTTACTTCTTGCCAGCAGGCTCGGCGTAAGGACCGACTTCTGGTTTGGCCTGCGTGTCTTTCAGAGTTCCAAGCTCCGCAGCCACTCCCCGGGCGATTGCCGAAGTTTCGCTGCCCGCCTGAAAGCAAGTGAAGTCGGGGCGGTCGCGCCACGCCAAAGGACCGCAGAGCCGCTTCCCGGCGGCAAGGGCGGCGTCGTGCACAACGTTGATGAGCCGCTCGTAATCGGGATCGCCTTGTTTGTAGCCTGAAAAATTGCCGAGATCTCCGCTGGCCGCAAACACCGCATCCACTCCCGGAATTGCCGCGATCTCGCGAGCCTGCGCGGCGCCACCGATGGTTTCGATCATCTCGATCAGCACCACGTTGTCGTTGATCGTGGCTCGATATCCGCCCGGAACCGTGCCCCAGAAGTCGGCAGAGAAGGCGGGCCCTCCGCCCTGGCTCCGCTTCCCAAGCGGCGGGAAATAGGTCCAGTCGCGTCCGGCCTTGCCTTCTTCGACCGTTCGAACCGTGGGGATCACGATCACGAGTGCGCCCGCATCCATGGCATGCTGAATCTCACGCTCATCGGCATAGGCGACGCGAACTCCGGGCACGGCCTTCGCATGCGGGCACGCCTGCCACATTTTGGCCACGTTCTCCCAGTCACGCGAGTCATGCTGCATCTCGGTCCATATGAAGTCATAACCGGCATTCGCCATCGCGCAGTACGTCGATGGATCGGACGATGCAAACACGGTTCCGCCCGTCACCTTCTCGCCACGCATCATCTTGAGCTTGACAGGATTCCAGATCTTTCCATTGGCAGGCGCATCGAACGCGTGACCATATTTCCAGGTCTTCTCGTCGATAATGCCCTGATTAACGGCTCCGGACGGCGCCTTGGTGATTGCCCCGGAATCCTTGCCGGCAGGTGCTGCCAGCGGGAATTTCAGCGTGCCGGGAGCGGCATTGTTGGCGTAGGGATCGGCATTCGGTTTCGGCTGCTGGCTAACTGGGCCCTGCCCCAGAGCGTGATATGTCATGGCGCCAAACGCTGCAAGCAGCACAACATTCCATAGGAAACGATTCATTGCACTCTCCTCCTCATGGTGTCAGCATCGCAGATTTTATCAGAGTAGCCATCGCATTTTGGCCCGACAGATCATGTGCTAATTGGACCGGATAAAATCACACCGCCGTCAGAAACTGGCTGCAGTTCCTTGCCATCGTGAGGGACATCGGGTATGCTCTGATCCGGGAATGCAGCATCCTGCCGCAGAGGGGCAGCCCGTAGCTGGAGGTGCAAGTCATGAAACGAACCCGAACAACGCTGGTCGTCCTAATTGCCTGGATTTCTCTGGTAATGGGCGTTGGTTCGATAGTCGCTCAACAAACCAAACACATCAATCGGGCGATCGAATTGCTTTCGGAAGGACAGCCGGTCTACTACACCGGTTCGCATTCCGGTACCGAGGGCAGCTTCGAGCAGGGCAAAAGAGATGCTCAAACCTATGCCGATTACATCAGCTACGACATGGAGCACGCGCCGTTCGACGTGAAAGGGCTGGCCGAGTACATGAAAGGCCTGGTGGCAGGCGGCCCGACCAAGAGCGGGCACCGCACCCCGGCGGTGATCGTCAACGTGCCGGTGAATGGAACTGACGAGGCGACCGTGCGCGCAAATGCATGGATGTTTCAGCAGGTTCTGGCCACCGGAGTCCACGGGATTATGTTGACCCACGCCGATACTCCAGGGGCCGTGCGAGCCTTCGTCGAGGCGGTGCGCCTGCCGATCCACAAGGAAGGAGTCGGTCCGGCGCTGAGCGAAGGACGGCGGGGCGCCCACGGAACGCCGACCGCGGCGGAGATCTGGGGCGTCTCGAACCGGGAGTACGAAGACAAAGCTGACGTATGGCCGCTCAATCCCAACGGAGAACTGCTGCTGGGCATCAAAGTAGAAGACAAATATGCGCTGGATAATGCCGAACAGAGCTTAAAGGTGCCGGGAATCGGGTTCGCGGAGTGGGGCCCTGGCGATATGGCGCTCTCGCTTGGCATCCGGACCCCGAACGCGGCGGAGAAAGATCCGAAGATGCTTGCGGCCCGCGCCCGGGTGTTCGCCGCCTGTAAAGCCAACAAGATCTTCTTTCTGAATTCAATGAATCCGAATAACGTCATTGACATGATCAAAGAAGGAGTAATGGTCGGTCCTGCAAACCAGCAGGCGGCGGAAATTGGAAGGCAGTACACGAAGCGAAAGTTGCCGTGGTAAGCACGAAAGCAGAACCGCGCCCTCACAGGCACGGCTGAAGGCGATTAGGGCGCCACGCAGTTCAGTTCAGCCGCGGCAGCCATGCCGCGATTCTAGTACTGAAGGCTCGCTCGCCTGCGGCGCCGGTCCTTCAACAGCAATCACACATCGTTATTAACTCCTCAGGTTAATCGCGGCAGTTCCACTTGGTAAGCCGCCCCATACGCGTTGTTGCCTCCGCCCGGTCCGGGACGCCTCGCAGCTCCCGCCTCAACCGTAGGTTCGTAAAAATACCGATCCCACATGCGCTTGTGAATTTACTGGAGTAGAATGCTAAGCCCGTTCGAGCCACGGGAATTCTACGTGAGGTGATTCGGCGATGCGAACCAAGTGGTTTCCAGCAGCGATCCTGCTTTGCTTCGGGTTTCCTCTGTCAGCCCAGACGTTGGGCGAACTGTCGGGAAGAGTAAGTGATCCTAGCGGAGCCGGCGTGCCCGACACAGTCCTGACTTTAACCGCGACCAGCACGAACGCGGTCCGTAATTCGTCGAGCTCGGCTGAGGGATTTTACACCTTCCCCTCGTTACCGCCCGGCCTCTATAATCTCAAAGCCGAACATGCGGGATTCAGGACGGTGACCAGCACGAACATTGAAATCCAGGTGCAACAAACGGTTCGCCTGGATCTCACGCTTCAAGTTGGCCAGGTGAACGAAACCGTGCAGGTCGAGGCTTCGGCCGATCTGCTGCAGTCGGAAAACGCGACCGTCGGCACCGTGATCGAGACCAAAAGCATCACCGAGCTTCCGCTCAATGGCCGCGAATACCTCAACCTGGTGACGCTGTCGCCAAATGTCAGCAACTTTGCGCCTCCATCCGGTCAGACCCAATCGCGCCAGGGCGGCGATCGCGCCAACCAGTCGATCTCGGCCGGCGGCAACCGCATCGTGTTCGACTACTTCACGCTGGATGGCGTCGTCAACACCGATCCCAATTTCAATACGTATATCGTGCTGCCTTCAATCGACGCCTTGCAGGAATTCAAGGTGCAGACGGGCGTCTATCCTGCCGAGTTCGGCCACGAGGCGACACAAATCAATGTGCTCACCAAGTCGGGCGGCAACGCCTTTCACGGCTCCCTGTTTGAGTTTGTTCGCAACAACCGATTCGATGCCGCGCCATTCTCGTTTACGGCCGTCCATCAGCCCACTTCACCGTTCAAGTGGAATGACTACGGCTTTGAACTGGACGGTCCGGTCTATATTCCGAAACTGTTCAATGGCCGCAACCGGCTGTTCTTCATGGCCAACGACGAGTGGCTCGTGCAGCGGCAGAATTTCCAGCAGGCGTATAACGTGCCCACCCCGGCGATGTTCGGCGGCGATTTCAGCGCACTGTTACCCGGCACAATCATTTACGACCCCACCACCAAGGCGCCCATTCCCAATAACATACTCCCCCCCACTTCCATCAGCCCGTACTCCAAGGCTCTCTTGAAGTATTACAACTCCTCGACACTCCCCGGCTTGACCAATAATTACGTGCAGTCAAACGCCTCTCCGCTGAACCGGGACGGGTTCGTGCTGCGCATGGATTTCGTCGAATCGGCGAAATCGCAATGGAGCGGCCGGTATAGCTGGGGCGACGAAAATCAAATCTCCCAGACTAACAACGTCGTACCGGGGTGCTGCAGCGGCGCCAGCCTCCTCATCAATTACGAACAATACATGGGGTCGAACACGCGCATCCTTTCGACCCATGTTCTGAATGAAGCACGCTTCGGCTACTCGCGGTTTTACAATTCCCTCGGTGCCATCGCGCAGGGTAGGGTCAACATCGTCGACCAGCTGAAGCTGCCCAACCTGGCAGCCGGTCCGCCCGCCACCTGGGGCGTCCCGAGCGTGACGTTCAACGATTTCAACGCCTTCGGCGACAATTCCGACGGCCCCTACCAGAACACCAACAACACCACCCAGTTCATTGACAACGTCTCCTGGAACAAGGGCAAGCACAGCTTTAAATTCGGCTTCGAGTACGACAGGCAGAACTTCAACCAGCTCGGTAACCAGTATTCTCGCGGCCAGTATAGCTACCAGCCCAACGCGACCCTGAGCGCTCCCGATCCGGCCACCGGCAAACGCACCGGCGGTTATGCCTTCGCCGAATTCCTGCTCGGATATCCCTTCCAATCCACCGTAGCCGTCGCGGCGGCCTATGCCACTTTCCAGCGAAATATGGAGGCTGCCTTCGTCGACGATACCTGGAAAATTACTCCGAAACTCACCCTGTCAGTGGGTCTGCGCTATGAGTTAACGCCGCCCTTCACTGACACCCAGAACAATCTGTTTATTGTCCATGTGCCGCACATCTATACGACCCCTGGAGCACCGCAGTCGGACTGGCCCTACTTTGTCCGGCAAGGCAACTGCAGCGATCCGTATACTGCCAATCCACCCATTGCCGTCCGCTGGACCAAGACCCCGGCCGTGTGCAACAACGGCCTTTTACCCAATCAGCTCATGAACACGCGGTATACGGATTTCGCGCCCCGCTTCGGAATCGCGTATTCGCCCGACTCGAAGACGGTGATTCGCACCGGCTTCGGGATCTTCTTCAGCCAGGACAACTCCAATTCCGTCTATTTCGACCTAGCCCGTAACCTGGCGGTCCGCAACTCCAACATCGCGATCACAGGGCAAGGAAATGTCACATATGACAACGCCTTTCCGTCCACTAGCGGCGCAACCGTGCCGGTCGGCGCACCCTATGCGTACTCGGATAATCCTCTCCACCACACGCCGTACAGCATGCAATATCTATTCAATATCCAGCGCCAGTTCGGCGCCAGTTGGTCGGTGGAAGCGGGCTACCTCGGGTCGCTGAGCCATCACCTCTACGGTTTCATGAATCAGAATGAGGGAATCCCTTCGCCAATCGGCACCTCTGCTTCGCATCTCCCCTTCGGCGATTACACGTTCATTCAGTCCGTTGAAGACATGGGCAACGGCGAATATAACTCCTTCAGTCTGAAGATCAGTAAACGGTTCAGTGGGGGTATGAGCCTGATTACCGCTTTCACTCACGGCGTCTCGATCGATGACACCAGCGGGATTCGCATCCAGGGTTATGACACGCTGTTTCCGCAGAATAGCTATTGCATCCGGTGCGAACGCGGCCTCTCCTCCTTTGATACCCGCAATCGCCTGGTAGTATCGCCGCTCTATGAGCTGCCGGTTGGCAAGGGCAAGCCGCTGAATATCAGCAATTCGGTGGCGAATGCCGTCATCGGAGGCTGGCAAGTTGGCGGGATCTTCACCTTGCAAAGCGGCGTGCCACAAACCATTCTCATTCCGGGCGTGGACAACTCCCTGACGCAAAACATCGGATACGACCGGCCGAACTCCACCGGCATCAGTTCCAGCCTCTCGAATCCGACTCCGAACGGATGGTACAACCGCGCGGCATTCGTGGTACCGCCGCAGGGGTCTTTCGGCAATGTCGGGCGAGACACCGCGACCGCTCCGGGAGTTTTTGCGATCAACGGCGAAGTGCACAAGAACTTCCGCATCAAGGAGGCGCACCAGGTTCAGTTCCGGGCGGAGGCCTTCAATGTTCTGAACCACCCGAACTTCGGAGGACCCAGCGGTAACATCCTGGCGGGCGCGCCGGATCCCAATGCGCCGAACCCGGCAACCGCTCCCCACCTGGGCTTCGGCGTCATCAACACTCTTGCGACCGGCATCCCCATGCGCCAGCTGCAACTCGGGTTGAAGTACACATTCTGAATGTGAGGCGGCCGGCCGGTCTGGGGAAATTGCGCCCACGCCAGCCACCGAGTTACCCTCACGAAAGGTGCGAGTCTTTTTCGCAACTGCGGTCCTGATCTTGGTGCTGTCCGGCTGCGGTCACAAACGGCGTACCGCCCGAGTTCCGCCGCCGCCCGCGCCGGTTCCTGCCGGCTACACGGAGGCCGGAATCGCAAGCTGGTACGGCCACCCCTACCACGGCCGTCCCGCGGCGGATGGCGAAATCTATGACATGGAGCAGATGACCGCTGCCCATCGCACCTTGCCGTTCAATGCCTGGGTGCGGGTTTTCGATCTCGACACGGACAAAAGCGTGGATGTACGTATCATCGATCGGGGGCCATTTGTGGATGGCCGGATTATCGACCTGTCGCACGCCGCAGCCCGCGCCATCGACATGATCGGGCCGGGGACAGCGCGCGTCCGCATCCAGGTACTTCGTCTGCCCCAGGCCCTCCCGCCTGGCATCTTCGCCGTCCAAGTGGGCGCATTCCGCGACCGCGCCAGCGCCGAACGCATCCGCAGCAGCATGCAATCGCGGTACGGGGCGGCGCGCCTGGTCTTCCGGCCCGGCAACCCCGATCTGTGGCGGGTGGTGGTGGGCTCGGAGGCGGATGAAGGCGCTGCACGCCAGCTTGCTGGCCGCATTCGCCGAGAATCTGGTGAGAAAAGTCCCGCCTTCGTGGTACGACTAGATTCGGTATAGCAGAAGATGACCGCGTCCGCACCTGGCTGGGACCACGGGCTGGTGGGCCAGTCACCGCCGATTGCTGCTCTGCGGCGTCTGATTGACAAGGCAGCGCGCAACCGGCTGCCAGTGCTGCTGCTGGGAGAGAGCGGCACGGGAAAGGAAGTAGTGGCGCGGGCGATTCACGTTGCCCGCGGGCGCGGCCGGTTTGTGCCCATCGACTGTGGCTCCCTGGTGGGCACGCTCATGGAAAGCGAGCTGTTCGGCCATACCAAGGGGTCGTTCAGCGGCGCTACTGAAACAAAGAAAGGACTGGTGGAACTGGCCGATGGCGGGACCGCGTTCTTCGACGAGATCGGAGATCTTCCTTTGGACATGCAGGTGAAACTGCTCCGCCTCCTCGAAGAACGCGAGTTCCGTGCGATCGGTGGCCTGGAGTGGCGGAAAGTGGATCTCGGCATTATCGCCGCCACACACCGCGACCTCAAAAGCGGCGTCGCGGGGGGCCGCTTCCGCCAGGACCTCTATTTCCGGTTGAACGTTTTTGCCATCCACATCCCTCCTCTACGGGAGCACAAGGAGGATATTCCCGTCCTCGTGGATCACTTCCTGGGCGCCATTTCCGAATTCCGCCCGAGTCCAGAGGTGCGGGAGGCACTCGTCTCCTACGACTGGCCGGGCAACGTCCGCGAACTCAAGAACTGCGTTGAACGGATGGCCGCGATGCATTCCGAAGGCATGCTGCAACTAGCCGATTTGCCCTCCGCCCTGCAGAACCACCAGGCTGCCGCCATGGTGCAGCAACCTCCCGAGGCTTCCGATCAGACACCTGAAACCGAATTCTGCCACGTCCCGAGGTCTCCCGTGATCTCCATCCCCGCGAGCGAGAAGCAGGCGATCGTGAATGCCCTCGCTAACACGCACGGCCACTTGAGCCACGCGGCGGGGCTGTTGGGCATTGGCCGCACTACGCTCTACCGCAAGATGAAACAATACGGGATTGCGAACCATCGCGCTCGACTGCACGTATAGCATTGGAGATCAGCTCTCGGGCATTGGCGTTTATTCGCGGGAGCTGATGCTTGGGCTCGCCGCGGCGCATCCGGAGACGCGATTCGCGTTCTTCTACCGGCCGCACCGGTATTTCCGCTCCTGGTCGACCACGTTGCCTCGGAACGCCCGGCGGCGGCTTTTGGCTGAGCCCCTGGGTCCCCGCCGGGCCGCGCTGTTCCACGGCCTCAACCAGCGGCTTCCGCGCATTCCCATGGCTTGCGCGGTCACGACGTTTCACGATCTCTTTTTCCTTAGCGGCGAATACTCCACGCCGGAGTTCCGCGCCCGGTTCGCCGCTCAGGCTCGCGATGCCGCGGCGCGCGCGGATCTGATCCTGACCGTTTCCGAGTTCACGAAGACTCAAGTCGCTGGATTGTTGGCATTCGACCCGGGCAGGATCCGCGTCGTGCACCACGGCATCCGCGCGCTCGTGCTCGCGCCAGCACCGCGCGAAAAAATCATTCTGCACGTAGGCGCGATCCAAAGGCGGAAGAACATTACACGGCTGGTGGAAGGTTTCGAAGCCGTCGGGCGGGAGTGGCGTCTCGTGCTGGCCGGGTCGTACGGATTCGGCTCCGCGGAGATCCTGGAGCGCATCAACACAAGCTCCGCACGCGAGCGCATCCGGGTGACCGGCTACGTCACGCCGGATGAGCTGGCAGCTTGGTATTCGCGTGCCACGGTGTTCGCGTTTCCATCGCTCGACGAAGGATTCGGCATGCCGGTGCTCGAAGCCATGGCCGCCGGAGTTCCGGTGATTACTTCGAATCGCTCCGCGCTTCCCGAAGTCGCCGGGGATGCAGCCGTGCTGGTCGACCCTGAGCGCACGGACGCGATCGCCGAAGCTCTACGGGACTTGACGAAAGACGAGGATCTCCGTTGCGAGCTCGTGCGTAAAGGATTCTTGAGGGCCCAACTGTTCAGTTGGGAAAAAGCAGTCCGCGAAACCTGGGATGCCTATGGCGAAATCCTAGGATGAAACTCAGCGGCTCTCGTCGTCTACCGCGATCTTCAGCGCGCGCAGAAAGCGGTGATCCTGCGAAGTGAGCTTAATTTTGCCAGCGGTTTCGAAGGTGCGCTTGGGCTGCTCCGTGGCCTCGGCGGCCTCGGTGTCCTCTTCGCCCTCTTCATCTTCATCCCGCCGGTTGAACCCGATTGTGGCCTCCAGGACGAGGAAGACATCATAACCGGCCCTCTTGATTTCGCCGATCGCTTCCGCGATCCGGTCAGACTCGGAAAGGGAATCGTTAATCGCGTTTCCCAGTTCCTGCATGAGGTGCTTCAAAGGTTCGTCCACAGAGTTCTCCCCATTTAGTGGATGCGCCGGCTATTCGCTACGTTCCACTGGTGGGCTCCCACCCGTTCCGATTGTAGTGGAGCGGCACTCCATTCACAAGCTTTCTATCGGCAATTTACGCGCCGTGCGAGAGGCCGTAAGTACCTTCGCTGGACCTTTTGTTACGATGAGACAAATGAAGTACCAGGCGACGATCCGACACGGCCGGCAATTTCTGAAGCACGTCGTTCCCGCAGTCGTGAGGCCGGCGCGCACCCTTTGGAACGAGATAATTGGCTTTCTTTTCTTGTGCCTAGCCGTTATTTTCGGTTTCAATGCAGTACGCGCTTTTTTGGCCGATGAGGGAGCCAAAGTGCTTCTCGCCACGCCTCTGACTCTCATCATGGGCTGGTTCGGAGTTACGTCTTTTCTGCGCGCGCGTAAAATCTCGCGATCATGACCGACAAGCTGGGTAATCCTGGCGAGTTCCCGTACACCCGCGGAGTCTACCGGGATATGTACCGGAGCCGTTTGTGGACCATGCGGCAGTACGCCGGCTTCGGTACTGCTGAAGAAAGTAATCGCCGGTACCACTATCTTTTGTCGCAAGGCACCACCGGCCTGTCGGTGGCGTTCGATCTGCCGACGCAGATGGGCCTGGATTCCGACCACCCGATGGCCGCCGGCGAAGTCGGGCGTGTCGGCGTCGCGATTTCGTCGCTCGCCGATATGGAGGTCCTGCTCCGCGGAATTCCGCTCGAGACCGTCTCCACCTCCATGACCATCAACTCCACGGCGGCCATTCTGCTTGCGTACTATGCGTTGATCGCCCGCCGCCAGGGCGCCGATTGGCGGAAGCTCTCCGGCACCATCCAGAACGACATCC
>CAYMHP010000127.1:0-15059 GCA_964390225.1 uncultured Solibacteraceae bacterium | reverse complement strand
GCGTGTGGAAGGTGCAGCGCTTTTCCTGGTGGATGACTTCCGTCTTGCACCGGTTCCACGACGCCAATGCGTTCGATCACCGCCGCCAGCTCGCCGAACTGGATTACCTCACCAGCTCGCGCGCGGCCATGACAAGCCTCGCCGAGAACTACGTCGGCCTGCCGCTGGACTAATCCGGTGTCGCACACGGCATTCCGGAGACCCGGCTCCGAAAAAGAGCGCCACGGGTTATAATGTTTCTTTAGATTCAGAGGGTCTGGGAACCGCCACATGGCTGAAATGAGTGTCATCTGGTTGCGTGTGGCCGCTGCGCTGTATTCGGTCGGACTGCTGCACGCGATCCTTATGCTGGTTCGCCGCCGGGAGCACCTCTTCCGGCCGGCGCTCGGCGCGTTCGCGCTGGGCGCTGTCTTCCACTTCGTTTCCATCGTGGAAGAGGGCATCCTGAGCAATCGCTGCCCGATCACCAACACCTACGAGACGCTCTCCATGTGCGCCTTCCTGATGGCGCTGCTCTATCTATTTATTCAGTGGCGTTACCAGCTCGGCAGTCTGAGCGCATTCTTTTTCCCGCTGGTATTCGTCATGTCGCTGGTGGCCACGCTTGGAAACCCGGTGAGCGCGTGGACCAGTCCGGTGGTGCGCAATGCCTGGCTCACGGTTCACATCGTTCTCGTTCTTCTGGGCTTCGCCGCATTGATGGTGACGGCCATTGCCTCGTTGATTTATCTGTTCCAGGAGCGTGAACTCAAGGCCAAGAAGCCGCGGAAATTCTATTACCGGCTGCCCGCGCTGGGCACACTGGACGACCTGATCTCGAAATCCATGGCCGTGGGATTCGTACTCATGACCTTGGCCGTAATCGCCGCCAGCACGTGGGCGTTCATCGAGATGAAGGCCGGGTGGATCAAGCAGCCGAAGATTGCGATTTCCTTCTTTACCTGGGGAATCTATCTCGTCCTGGTGTTCCTGCGGACGACGGCAGGCTGGCGCGGGCGGAAAGCCGCGCTCATGACCGTGACGGTAGTCGGGCTGTCCATCGTTACCTGGGCAGCGCATTCGCGTCTGGGAGCGATGTTGCTGAAGCAATGAAACTGCTTCTCACAGGAGTGAGCCACAAGACCGCGCCCGTCGAGGTGCGGGAAGTCATGGCGTTCCGTGAGGAAACACTCCCTGAGCTGCTGAAAGATCTGCGCACGCGGGAAGGCGTCTCCGAGGCGTTGATCCTGTCCACCTGTAATCGCGTGGAGATCACCCTGACCACCGAGGACGGCGTTGACCCGCAGGCGATCGTCGACTCGTTCCTCGCCCATCAGAAGCCAGTCGAGGCGAAGACGGTCGGTCCCCACCTCTATCACTACGAGGGGCGGGAGGCGATCCATCATCTCTTCCGCGTCGCGGCGAGTCTCGATTCCATGGTAGTGGGAGAGCCGCAGATCCTCGGCCAACTGAAATGTGCGTATGCGGCGGCGAAGGACGCGGGTGCGGTCTGCGGATGGCTCGACGGCGTGCTCACGCGGGCTTTCTCCGTCGCCAAGCGCGTTCGTTCCGAGACCGGCATCGGTCAGATGGCGGTTTCGGTGAGCTACGCCGCGGTGGAGCTGGCGCGGAAGATTTTCGGGTCCCTCGACAACCGCACGGTCATGATCGTCGGGGCGGGGAAGATGTCCGAGCTCACTGCCCGCCATCTGCGCCGGTCAAGTTCGGGGAAGTCGCACGTGTTCGTGACGAACCGGACACACGAGCGCGCCGTCGAAATGGCCAAGCTGTTCCAGGGCACGCCGGTGGAATATGCGCGCTTCCTCTCGATGCTGCCCGAAGTCGATATTCTGATCGCATCCAGCGGTGCGCCGCACTACATCCTGCACAAACAGGAAATGCAACGGGTCATTTCCGCGCGCCGCAACCGCCCGATGTTTCTGATCGACATCGCCGTGCCCCGAAACATCGAACCGCAGGTCAATGATCTGGATAACGTCTTCCTTTACGATATTGACGACCTGCACGAGGTCGTCAACGCTAATCTGCGCGAGCGCCTGAAAGAGGCGGAGCACGCCGAGGCGCTGGTCGCCGAGGAAGTCGAGCGCATGATGGCGCGGCTGAAAGTGGCCGAGATCACGCCTGCCATCGTGGGGCTCCAGGAGCAACTGGAGCAGATCCGAAAGGCCGAAATTGAAAAAGTGCGGCGCCGCTACGGCCCCTTCAACCCCGAGCTGGAGGAAGCGCTCGAGGCTGCTACGCGCGGAATCATCAACAAGGTGGCGCACGGCCCCATCTCGGAGCTGCGGGCCCAGGCCGGCAAGCCGGACGGCGTCCACGCCATCGCCGCCATCAAGAAGGCCTTTCACCTTCAGGATTGATTCATGCTCGTCATCGCATCGCGCGGTTCGCAACTCGCGTTGTGGCAGGCCCACTGGGTCGAGCAGCAGCTTGCGAAGCTGGGGCACCAGAGCCGCATCGAAATCGTCAAGACCACCGGGGACAAGATCACGGACGTGCCGCTGGCCCAGGTGGGAACCAAGGGCCTGTTTACGAAGGAAATTGAAGAGGCGCTGCTGGAAGGCCGCGCTGACCTGGCCGTGCATAGCCTGAAAGACCTGCCGACGGAACTTCCAGAAGGGCTCGTGCTGGCCGCTGTCCCGCCGCGCGAAGACCCTCGCGATGCGATTGTCGGGCGGCCTCTGGCGGACCTGCCGCGCGGCGCCAAGGTCGGCACCAGTTCGTTGCGGCGCGCCGCGCAGCTGCGAAAATTCCGGCCGGACCTGCAAATCGAATCGGTGCGCGGCAATCTCGACACGCGTCTGCGCAAGCTCGATAAGGGCCGCTACGATGCGATCGTGCTCGCCGCGGCGGGTTTGAAGCGTCTGGGCTGGAGCGGGCGCATCGCCGAACTGCTGCCCGCCGAGATCATGTGTTCCGCCGTGGGCCAAGGCGCGCTCGCCATCGAGACGCGGACCGGGGGCGCCGGGCGGGATGTCTGCGCGACATTGGATCATGCCGATACGCGCGCGGCGGTCACGGCCGAGCGCGGCGTGCTCGCGGCGCTTGGGGGCGGCTGCCAGGTTCCTATCGGTGCGTTCGCCACTGCGGACGATGCGCGCTTGAGGATCACCGCGGTGGTAGCTTCGCCGGACGGTTCGGAACTGGTGCGCGGCGACGCCGAAGGGGCAAGCGCAGAGGCGGAGCGCATCGGACGCGTCCTCGGCGAGGACCTGCTGAACCGCGGCGCGCGTACCATTCTGGACGCCGTCTACAGCGTATGAGCAAGGTCTACCTCGTCGGGGCCGGGCCCGGCGATCCCGGCCTGATCACCTGGAAAGGACGCCGCATCCTGGAACGCGCGGACGCCGTCCTCTTCGATCACCTGGCCAACCCGGCGCTGGTGGAACTCGCTCCGCCGCACGCCGAGCGCATTTACGTCGGCAAAAAGAAATCGCTGCACGCGTTCTCGCAGGAGGAAATCTGCGATCTGCTGATCGAGCGCGCACGGCGCGGCCTCACCGTCGTGCGGCTCAAGGGTGGCGATCCGTTCATCTTCGGGCGCGGGGGAGAGGAAGCCGAAGCTCTGGCCGATGCGGGCATTCCGTTCGAAATCGTCCCTGGCGTGACCACTCCTCTCGGCGTGGCGGCGTACAGCGGGATCCCTCTGACGCACCGGGAACACACCTCCGCGGTGACGTTCGTCACGGGCCATGCGGTGGGAGCGATCGATTGGGACCGCGTCGGAATGGCCGAGACCCTGGTCATCTTCATGGGGCTGACCACCTTCGCCGAGATCGCGCGCGAATTGATTGCGCGCGGCCGCCCCGCCGGCACGCCCGCGGTTGCCGTCCGTTGGGCCACGCGCCCCGATCAGGAGACTCTCGCCGGAACTCTCGAAACGCTTCCCGGTTTGATCGAACGGCACGGGCTGAAGCCGCCTGCGACTATCATCGTCGGTGAGGTGGTCCGGCTGCGCGAGAAACTGGACTGGTACGGACGACTGCCGTTGTTCGGACGGCGGATCGTCGTCACGCGCGCCAAGGGGCAGGTCGAAGCTCTCTCGGAGAAATTAACTGAGTTCGGCGGAGACGTAGTCGAACTGCCCACCATCGAAATCGGCCCAGCGAGCGATTATAGTCCGCTCGACGCCGCTATCGAAGCGCTTTCCTGTTACGATTGGCTGATCTTCAGCAGCGCCAATGGCGTGCGCTTTTTCCTCGACCGGCTGGATCGCTCGGGATTGGATTTGCGTGCGCTTCGCGCGAAGATTTGCGCGATCGGCCCGGCCACTCGCGCGGCCGTCGAGGCCTTGCACCTGAAGGTCGATTTGATGGGTGCGGAGTATGTCGCCGAAGGACTGGTGGAGGCGTTTCGAGCGCATGACCTTGCCGGCAAGCGCGTCCTGCTTCCGCGCGCTGCCGTGGCGCGCGACCTGGTGCCGTCGGAGCTGAGCCGGCGTGGGGCGCGCGTTGACGTCGTGGAAGCCTACCGCACGGTGGTTCCGCACGACCTGGCGGATGAGGCGCGCCGCGTATTCTCGGCCGGCCACAAGCCCGACTGCATCACGTTCACCAGTTCGTCCACAGTGCAAAACTTCGTAGCGGCTGCCGGCGCTGGGGTGCTCGCGGGAACGAAGGTGGTTTCAATCGGGCCGGTGACGACGCGCACCGCGCGGGAACTTGGACTGGAGGTGGCGATACAAGCCTCCACCTACACCATCGGTGGGGTCGTGGAGGCTGTTCTGCGGATGTTTCAGTCCGTCGGCGCGTAATATCCGAGCCGCCACGAGGCGCGCAGCGGCGGCAGACCGTGCGGCTGAACGACTTTCACCTGCACGCGATGGTAGCGGCCGTCGCGGTCGTGGCTGCTGGGCGAAAACCCGAGCACGTACCGGTTGCGCAGCTCGATGCCGATTTTGGACGCGATGTCGGGGAGTTCTTTCAGGCGTTCGGCAGCGAACTCGCGGCCTCCGGTCTCTTCCGCGATATCGCTGAGCAATCCGGGCCCGGCCATCTCTTCCGGTGTGCGGCGGCGAATGCCGAACGGCTCGTAAATACCGACGCCATAAATCAGCACGTCGCTCTCCCGCACGAGCGACCGCACTTCCCCCTCGCTATAACGGCTGCTGTTGTCGCCTCCATCGGAAATGACCAGCAGCGCCTTGCGCGGCTTACTCGATTTTTTGATCTCGTGCAAGCCCATGTAAATCGCGTCGAGCAGCGCCGTGCCGCCCTTCGCTTCGGCGAATGCGAGATGGCTCTGAATCTGGGTGTGGTCCGGCGTGAGCGGTACGACGAGCTTCGCCCGCTGATTGAATTCCACCAGGAAGAATTCGTCATCGGGATTGGCCGTCGCGAAGAACGCCGCCGCTGCCATGCGGGACCGGCGCAGCTTCCCGGCCATGCTGCCGCTCGTATCGAAGATCAGGCCGACGGCCAGCGGGGCGTCGTCCATCGAGAGCGTGGTGACGGTCTGTTCCACCTTGTCGTCGAAAACGCGAAAGTGTTCCTTCTCCAGTCCGGTGACCAGGCGATTGCGAGGATCGAAGACAGTGACCGGCACCAGCACGAGGCTTTTATCGACGCGCAGCGTAGTGCGTGGAAGCGCGGGGTCGAGCGAAACCGCCCGCGCGCGTGGTTCGATCGAAACCTGGCCGAACGAGGCCGAACTCAGAAGGAGCAAAAACCCAGCATGCTTGAAAACCCTCCGCGGACTCATAGCGTACCCTTTCCGGCAATTCTACAGCTACCGGAACCACGCTGCCACCGTGAGAGTACGGGTACGAATATTTGCGAACGCGAACAAATCAGGTAAAATAAAAATTCGGCGAGGTGAGTCTTCTCGAGTAGCAGACCAATCACCAGCTTTGGTTCTCTGGCAGTACAGGAAGGTTTTCACGCCCTTTTTTCCCTGTTTTTCCCCGACGATTGCCGGATTTGCGGGCGTCCGTTACCGAAAATAAACCGAATTCCGCTGTGTTCCGGGTGTTTAGAGCCACCGGAGAGGTTTCAAGCCGTCTACTACTGTAAAAGCTGTGGGAGTCCGTTCCAGAACGGATTCCCTCTGGATGCCGAAGGCCGCTGCGGTTTGTGCCGCAGCGGCCTTCGTAGTTTTGATGCAGCATATTGCTACGGTTCCTACGAGGGCCGGCTCCGCCAATGGATCCACCTCTTCAAATACGGCCGGGTGAAGACCATGGTGCGGCCGCTCGGCGACTTATTGGCAAAGGCTTTTCCCACGAATGAAGAAATCGATGGAATTGTACCTGTACCTTTACACTGGCGGCGCCGTTGGGCCAGGGGCTTTAATCAAGCCGAGTTGCTGTCGCGCGATTTGGGGCGGCAGGTGCGAATTCCTATAATTTCGGCGCTGCGCCGGACGCGCTACACCACGACCCAGGCGGGCCTGAGCAATACCAGCCGCCGAAAAAATGTTACTGCGGCGTTCCGGAGCAGAGGGCGGCGTGTCGAAGGGAAACGAATTCTTCTTATTGACGATGTAATGACCACGGGATCTACGGCCGCGGCGTGCGCAGTTACGCTGAAGCGCGCGGGCGCAACCCGGGTTGTGCTTTTGACGGTCGCGCGAGTCGACAGGCGGATGGATGCTACTGCATGGGCGGCCGCGCACTCCACGGCAGGGGGGCTTTTTTGACTTATGAATGATCGACTGCAAAAGCCAGTGCTGGTACTGAACGCCAGCTATGAGCCGATCAATATCTGCGCGGCGCGGCGAGCTCTGGTGCTGGTGCTGAAGGGAGTGGCCTCGGCTGAAGAGGAGTGTCTGCATTCGATCCACTCGGCGCGCGCGGCCGTGCGGCTGCCCTCCGTCATTCGGCTGCTCGAGTACCGCCGCATCCCTCACCAGACTCGCGCGCTATCGCGGAAGAACATTTTGATGCGCGACCGTTATACCTGCCAGTATTGCCACCGCACCATGCCTTCCGGGGAACTGACCCTCGATCACGTCATTCCACGGTCGCGCGCCGGCGAGTCGGCGTGGGAGAACCTCGTCGCCTGCTGCCACCCCTGCAATAACCGAAAAGGAAACCGCACTCCGGAAGAGGCCGGCATGCGCCTGGCGAGGCAGCCCCGGCCGTTCAGCCTGCACACGAGTCGGCACCTCATGCGCATGCTGGGCAAGGGCGACGCGCAGTGGCGGAAGTATCTGTTCTACTGACCAGGGATTTTTCGCGAAAGGAAGCAGGGCAGGCCAAGGGCCTGCCCCACGAACTACACCGACAGCAAGCGTTGGAAAAACGCCCGGTACTTGCGTAGCGCGATGCGCAGGTCTTCGGTGGATACCTGGTCCCCGCGATCCCACTGCCGCTCGAGGCCGTTCCGCGCTTCCGCGAAGCTTTCCGCGATCCGCTTCATGGCGTTCGCCACGAGCTCGTCCGCCTGTTGCACGGCAGTACGAGGTTCATCGACGAAACCGGTTTGGACGCGGTCCCAGCGCGAACGCAGGTCCTGAACAAAATCGGGGGGGAGCAGCGGGCCGACGCCTTCGTCAGATTGGTTTCGCTCCGTCCCTTGCGGCTGCGTGTGCCCGTCCGTCGCTTGCCCCCCGGCCGGTTGCGACTCTTCGCGCCGTTCGGCACCTGCTACGAAATCGGCTGTTGAGAGATGTTCTTCCACCACGCGGTTCATCTTCTTACCTCCCGAGACCCCGTCACGTGGGCCTCTAGTAGTTCATCGAAAAGATCCCTGTAGTAGACCAGCGCCTGCCGTAAATCCTCGGTGCTGGCCTGCCCCTTTTCCAAACGCAGCGCAATCGCATGCGCTGCCCTGTAGTTGCGCACCACGTGCGGGTGATCGACGGAAATATCCTCTGCCCGATGCTCGAAATCGGACATCGGATAACCGCGCGCCCGCATCACTTCCGTAATTACGCCGTCGGCTTCATGTATCGAACCCGGCGGATCGTCTACGAAGTGCGCCTGTACATCGTGCCACCGTTGCTCGAAACGCACCCGCTGTTCGGCAGGAAGCGGATGGATGTGAATTTTTTCCATGCGTTTCTGCCGCGCCAGGAGCGCTTCTTCGGCCTTGGGACGGCCACCGAATTCGCGCACCGCGCGATCGTACTCGGGACCGAAATGCGATTGCAGCTTCTTGGATCGTTGTTGCCTGAGGATGTACCAAGCCATGGCTGCGATCACAACTACAGCAATGATCAGGATCACCAGAGAAGTAGTTGTCATGATCAACTCCGCAGTGTCGGTGTGCAGATTCGGGACCAAACATGTGTGCAGAAGCGCGCAATGCTAGCGTTTGAGTTATCTGGCACGCCAGCGATACTTCGATATGGATTACCGCAAACGCGCAGGCCGCCGAGAATACAAGATCTCTTGCGGGCTCGCAGAGAAGCATCCCAGTGTCTTACGTACGGATCGCCGGGGTTCGCTGGTGGAAGGCGGCTGTTAGAATAAGGGGGAAATGATCCAAACGCTATTCGGCTCGGTCGAGCAGGAGCCATCCCTTCTCGACAAACTGAAGTCCGGCATACAGAAGACACGGGCTGGCTTCGCCTCCGCGCTCGAAGATGCGTTTCAGGGGAAAAGAGAGATCGACGCCGATCTGCTGGATGAGCTGGAATTCACGCTCATCTCGGCTGATATCGGCGTCGCGACCACCGACGAGATCCTGCAGCGGATTCGCGAGCGCGTGCAGCGGCACCAGTTGAACGATGCCGCCGAGTTGCGCGGCCTCATCCGCGAACATCTGCTGGAAATCCTGCAGGCGAGCGAACGGGCGCCGGCGCGCGTGACCACTCCTCCCGCGGTGATCCTGGTGGTCGGCGTGAACGGTTCGGGCAAGACGACTACAATCGGCAAGCTTGCACAGCGCTTCAAGACCGAAGAACGCTCGGTCCTGCTGTGCGCTGCGGACACGTTTCGCGCGGCTGCCATCGAGCAGCTCGAAATTTGGGGCCAGCGCACGGGCACTCCGATCGTGCGGCAGAACGCCGGGAGCGACCCGAGCGCCGTCCTGTTCGATGCCTTGCAGGCGGCGCGCGCGCGCAAGGTGGATTATGTCATCGTCGATACCGCAGGCCGCTTGCAGACGAAAGACAACCTTATGGCGGAGCTGCAGAAGATGGGCCGCACCGCCAAGAAGGTGATTCCCGATGCGCCGCATGAGGTGCTGCTGGTGCTCGACGCGACTACGGGGCAGAACGGTCTGGAGCAGGCTCGCAAATTTACGGAGACTTCCGGCGTGACCGGTATCGTGCTCACCAAGCTCGACGGCACCGCCAAAGGTGGCATCGTGGTGGCCATCGCGCGCGAGTTGAACCTGCCTATCCGCTACATCGGGGTGGGCGAGAAAGTGGACGATCTGCTGCCGTTCGATTCCGAAAGCTTCATTCAATCGCTGTTCGAGAAATGAACGCCGCGTTCATGCGCGAAGCGCTGGAACTGGCCCGGCGCGGCCGTGGACTGGCCAGCCCCAACCCGCTGGTGGGAGCTGTGCTGGAGCGCGACGGCCGCGTTGTGGGCCGCGGGTTTCACACGTACGCGGGTGTGCAGCATGCGGAAGTGCTGGCGATCGCAGAGGCGGGCGAGGAGGCTCGCGGCGCCACGCTGTACATCAACCTGGAACCTTGCTCACACCAGGGCCGCACGCCGCCGTGTGTCGATGCGCTGATCGTGGCGGGAGTCGCGCGCGTCGTGGCGGCGCTCGAAGACCCTAACCCACTGGTGCGCGGAGAAGGTTTCCAGAAACTGCGGGAGGCGGGCGTGGAGGTCATCCTCGCGTCCGAGTTTGCCGCCGAAGCCGCCAAATTGAACGAGCCGTTTCTGCACTTCATGCGCACCGGCCGCCCGCTGGTCACGCTGAAAGCGGCGATTACCTTGGATGGCAAGATCTCCGCGCCCGACGATAACCGCGGATGGATCACCAGCGAACGGGCGCGCCAGCACGTGCAGGAACTCCGGCACGATCATGACGCCATTTTGACCGGCATCGGCACCGTGCTCGCGGACGATTGTCTGCTCACCGATCGCACCGCCCTGCCGCGATGCCGTCCGCTGCTGCGCATCGTCATGGATTCGCAATTGCGCCTGCCGCTCGATTCGAAAATGGCGCGCAGCGCTGCCAATGACGTAGTCGTGGTGACCACGTCGGCATCCTCTCCGGAGCGGCGGAAGATGCTGGAAGGGCGTGGCATCCAGGTGCTGGTCTTCGACGGTCCCGGCGGACGCGCCGACCTGCGCGGCACCGTCAACTGGCTCGGCACGCAACGCTACCTCTCGCTGATGATTGAGGCCGGCAGCAAAATCAACTGGACGGCGCTCGAGAGCGGCTGCGTGGACCGCGTCTTTTTCTATTACGGCCCCAAGATTCTGGGCGGCCTCGAGGCGCTGCCGCTGGCCGGCGGAATCGGGCGCCGCCGCCGTTCCGACGCCATCCGGGTTCACGGGATTACCATTCACCACATCCCGCCCGATGAGTTCGCGGTAGAAGGATATCTGGATGTTCACGGGGATCGTTGAAGAGCTGGGTACCGTCGCCAACGTGCAGACACGCGCCGCGGGCGCACGCCTCGAGATTCGTTGTTCCACTGTGCTGGAAGATCTTACGGAAGGGGCAAGCGTCGCCGTGAATGGCGTGTGTCTCACGGCAGTCGGCTTGCGCCCGGATTCCTTTTCCGCCGACCTTGCGCCGGAGACTCTGCGGCGCAGCAACCTCGGCGACCTGCGCGCCGGCTCGCGCGTAAACCTGGAGCGCCCGCTTTCTCCCGCAGGCCGGCTCAGTGGCCACATCGTTCAGGGACACGTCGACGGAACCGGCGAATTCCTTGCGCTCGAATCGCTCGGCGATGAGAACTGGTGGCTGCGCGTCCGCATTCCGCCCGATCTCGATGCGTTTCTGGTCTACAAGGGCTCCATCGCGATCGACGGAATCAGCCTGACCGTCGCGGAGATCCAAGCGGGCGTGCTCTCGGTGACCATCATTCCCCACACCTACCGGAACACGACGTTGGGCGGATACCGTCCGGGCGCGCGAGTGAACCTGGAGTGCGACATCCTGGCCAAGCACGTGGAAAAGCTGCTGCGCAAGCTGGATCTGAAGTCGCCGCTGACCGTAGAAAAGCTGAAAGAAAACGGATACTGAAAGGGGGCATCCGGCGGAAGCGGCGAATGTCAGCCGCGCCACTAACGGCGCGGTTCTGGCTAGGGGTGAAGCCTTCGGGTAGACGCAAGCGCGGCATGACTGCCGCGGTTGAAGTTCGAGCGCTGTGTGCGAGTCGGAAACGTCCATTTCAGGCAAGACCGCCGGCGTTACTGTTTCAGCTCTTCGACAATTTGCGCGGCGACGGCGCGGGCTTTGTCGAGTTCGCCGGGCTCGAAGCTGATCGCGCCGACACGCGCGTGGCCGCCTCCGCCGTAGCGCTCGCAAATGGTTGCTAGATTGTGGCGGGGCTCGCGCACCGCCCAGGGATTCGAGCCCACAGAGATTTTGGTGCGGAAACTCGACGGGCTTACCGAGACCGTGTACGTGGATTCCGGAAACAGGTAATACGGGATGAACTTGTTGTATCCTTCCATCTCGTAACCCGACAAATCGAAAAAGACGATTCCATTCAACTGGCGGGCACGGCCGCGGATGATACCGATATTTTCAATGTGCCGTTGATAGAGCGGCTCGTACAGCGCCTGAATTTCGGGTTCGGCGATGATCTCCTCGAGGGGGCGCGTCTGCATCCACCGGATGATTCTCTGCACGACGTCCGAGCCCTTCGCGGCTTCGATCACCAGTGTGAGCTGCATGGCCGGCGCGCCGAGTTCCACCGCGGTTTGCGCGTCGGGATATTGCGCGCCGTCGATGATGAGCGACCATTTCACCAGGTCGTCCATGTCGGGCGCGCGAAAGCCGAAGCGTTCGCGGGCCACGTCGCAGATGAACGCCGCGCAGGATTTGTAGTTCGGGTCGTAGAGTTTGCGGCCGCTGGTGTCGCGGCGGAAGTGTTCGGCGTCCTCTGCGTTCAAAAACGCGCTTTGGTGATGATCGAACCACCACGTAAGCCGCGGATTGCTGGAATACTTGAAATCGACGATGGCATTCTCATCGCCGTCGAACAAGGCAGGGTCGAAGCTTTGAGAGGCCTTGTGCGCCATTCCGGTATACCGGAACTCCGCCTCTGGGTGAATCGCGGCCGCAATGAATCGGCTGAAATAGGCGGCAGACGCCGCGCCATCAAAGCAGTGATCGTGGTACAGCACGCGCTCCAGCATGGTCGGTTTGCGGAAAACTTATCAGCTTGCCTGAACCCGGTTAGAAAAGCAAGCATTTTCAGCCAAGCGAGTAATGGCGCGGCCGGCGCCTCCGCGGTTACGCTCTGAATTCGCGTGCTACAGTTGATGGAAAAAGATGCGGTCGATTCCGGGTTGGGACCAGTACTATCTCGACATTTGCAAGGTCGTGGCCTGCCGCAGCAAGGACCCGAACACGCAAATTGGATGCGTCGTGGTGGGGCCCAACCACGAGATCCGGAGCACCGGATACAACTCGTTTCCTCGTGGGATCCGCGACGATGTTCCCGAGCGCCTCGTCCGTCCGGCCAAATATCTTTGGATAGAGCACGCCGAACGCAACGCGATCTGCAACGCGGCCCGCGCCGGCACCGCCACCGAGGGATGCACGATTTTCGTCGAAATCATGCCCTGCATGGATTGCGCCCGCGCCATTGTCCAGGCGGGCATCGTCGAGGTGGTGGTTTCCGCCGAGCGCATGCGCCAGTACTCCAGCGAGTATTACAACGAGCACTTCGGAATGGTGGAGGTTCTCTTTAGCGAAGCCGGTACGCGCGTCCGCCGCGTGTGACGGTTAAAAAAGTGTAAGCCCGGTAACGGAACTCTGGTAATATTCCGTCCACTACAGTAGAATGAAGGGACCGGGTGTAAGTTTTCGTACACTCGGGCCAGATTCTATGGCCAGCTTCAGGGTCCTGTTTCGGCTCGTTTGCTCCTGCCCGATCTTTAACGATCGACGGCCCGGTCTGGCGCATCGAGGGGGCTCATGAAGCCGGAAGACAACCGCCATTACGGAAAGTGGAACCGGGACGAACTACGGAATGCGGAAGCCACCGCGTGCCAGTTCCTTCAAGACAACTCCACGCAAATCGCCGACACCATGCGGGCGAAGGTGAAGTTCCTGGAGACGTTGATCCAGCGGCTCGCCGCGAAAAAGACGTCTTTCGAGGATCGTCTGGAATACTTCGCGCGCATTTCGGAGATCGCCGGCCTGATCCAGGAAGATGCCGACGGCTTTTTCGAGCTGGCATCGCAGCCCGTCGTGGCCCGTCTGCTCGGAACCGTTGGGCGTAAATAGGCTCACGGCAGTAACTGCTCGAGATCCGCAGGCTCACCGAACCGGAAGCCGGCAATCGAGGGCTCTGTGCTGCGCAGGAGCCCAGTCAGCACGCTGCCGGCGCCCACCTCGACGCAGCGCTCCACTCCCCGGCCCGCCAGATAACGCATCGATTCGACCCACCGTACAGGATTAGGCACCTGCTGAAAGAGTCCTTCGCGCGCCTCCGCCCCGGTGTGTACCTCGCGCGCCTGCCAATTGTTGATCAACGGAGACGACAACTCGCGAAATTCTGTCTGGTCCAGATCCGCGCGCAGACGTTCTTGCGCCGGCCGCATGAGCGCGCAGTGGAACGGCGCGCTTACGGGCAGCGGCACGGCGCGCCGCGCGCCCGCCGCCTTGGCCAACTGCGCGGCCCGGTTCACGGCGCCGGCGTTGCCCGCGATGACGATTTGCTCTGGTGAATTGAAATTGGCCACGCTGACGACCTCTCCTTCGGCGGCCTGCTCCAGCACCTGCTGCAGTTTTTCCTCCGGCATTTTCAGAAGCGCGGCCATGGCTCCCGCTCCCGCAGGCAC
Organism: uncultured Solibacteraceae bacterium; assembly: GCA_964390225.1. Taxonomy (GTDB): domain Bacteria; phylum Acidobacteriota; class Terriglobia; order Bryobacterales; family Bryobacteraceae; genus PSRJ01. The sequence continues at coordinate 1,186 of CAYMHP010000127.1, read as the reverse complement.
CGCTTCCTGCATGTAGCGCCCGCGTTTGCGGACGAGGCGCACGGCGTCCGCGAGGGGAAGGCTTCCCGCCGCAACCAGGGCCGAGTACTCTCCAAGGCTGTGCCCGGCCACGTAGTCGGGTGTCCATCCGTGTTCGCGCAGCACAAGGAACGCTGCCACTGACACCGCGACCAGTGCAGGCTGGGTATTCTCGGTTAACTTCAGCTGGTCTTCCGGCCCTTCAAAACAAAGGCGCGATAGCGCGAATCCGAGAGCCTCGTCGGCTTCCTCGAAGACGCGGCGGGCAGCGGCATAGGTATCGAACAGAGCCTTGCCCATGCCTGCATATTGCGAACCTTGGCCAGGGAAGAGAAACGCGGTCTTGGGTGTCAACTGGAGATTATAGCGGAACAAAAAAGTATCGCTCTCCGGAAGCGGCGGCAACAAACACCGCAGCCGGAGAGCGGAAGACCGGAAACAGGCAGATGGGAAATTTTACGCCCGGCGTTGCCGTCCGCCGAAAAGCGGGATCAGCAACAGGAGCGCTCCCGAAGCTAATGCAAAGGTTCCAGGCTCGGGGACCGCGGCATCGCCGACGACAATCGTGCCGGTGAGCCCGCCGGAAGAAGTCGTGTTGTTGACGTACACGCCCAGTGAACTGTTGGAATGACCCGAGGCTACCGTCGCCACCGAAACACTGGCGCTTGTACCCGGCGCCAGCGGACCGAGAGTAGCCAGAGCCTGCGCCGCTTGCGCGCTATCGAGATGCGCCACGTACGCGGACCCGTCAGTGGTTGGGGTCAGGGTGCAATTGTTCTTCGGACAGTCAGTGACTCCGGCAGCCGAAAACGTGTGGCCGTTGGCTGCAATCGTCACCACGGCGCTGTCCAGGGTCACGGGTCCGCCTGCCGGCGCAAAAACAACTGCCAGGTTGCTGTAATCCGTCACGGGCCCGGTCACGCTCGTCTGGGCAATGACACTCGCTCCATCGCAGGAACCGATTACGTCCACACCGCCGATGAAGGCGACGCATCCCGCTTCAGCACCGTTGTCCTGAAACGTCAGGCTCGTTAAGGCCGACCCCAACCCGCCGCCCTTAAAGTTGACGACGCCCTGAAAGATCAGGGATGCGTGACTCCAGGGTGCTATACAGCCGAGCAGGGCGCATAACTGTAGAAATTTCTTCACAAACTTCCTCCGGAAAGTT
>CAYMHP010000126.1:0-15085 GCA_964390225.1 uncultured Solibacteraceae bacterium | reverse complement strand
CCAGTACGACACGAATGTGCTGGGGCTGCTGCTCACGACCAAGGCTGCCCTTCCGCACTTCCCGAACGAAGGCGGCAGCGTCATCAACATCAGTTCGGTGGCGAGTACACTCGCTCCCCCCGCGGCGGCCCTTTATTCATCCACCAAGGGCGCCGTCGACACCATCACCAAGGCGCTCGCCAAGGAACTGGGGGCACGGAAAATCCGCGTGAATGCGATTAACCCCGGGCTGGTCGTCACCGAAGGGGTGGAAGCCGCCGGTGTGATCGGCAGCGATTTCGAAAAGGGCACTGTTGCGGCCACGCCGCTGGGACGCGCGGGAAAACCGGAGGATATCGCGCCTCCCGTTTCCTTCCTGGCCTCCGACGACGCACGCTGGATCACTGGCGAAACGATCTTCGTTTCCGGAGGCGCCGGGATTTGAAGTGAGGCAAGTCTTCATCCGCGGCAGTCATCCCGCGGTTCGCTGACGCGAAAGCCTCGTGCAGCCAGAACCGCGCCATGACTGGCGCGGCTCAACGCCAGCAGCAGGCACTGCGGCGCAGGCGACCTGTCTGCGCCGCGCAGCCCGACTGCCCACGCGGGCCCGGCGGACAAAAACGGTATACTGCTCGCGATGCCCCACGCCTTGTCTAAATCGCCGATGAAGGATCCCATTACCTGGCTCTATCCGCCGATTGAGCCGTATCACACGGCGCGGCTGCAGGTTTCGCCGGTGCACGAGTTGTACTTTGAGGAAACCGGCAATCCCTCCGGCAAGCCGGTAATCTTTCTGCACGGAGGTCCCGGCGGCGGCTCCGATCCGAAACAGCGGCGCTTCTTCCACCCCGAAAAGTACCGCATCGTCAACTTCGACCAGCGCGGTTGCGGCAAGAGCACGCCGTATGCATCTCTCGAAGCGAATACTACGTGGGACCTAGTGGCAGACATCGAGAAAGTCCGCGAGCATCTCGGCATTGAGCGCTGGCAGGTGTTTGGCGGATCGTGGGGATCCACGCTCGCACTCGCGTATGCCGAGACGCACCCCGATCGCGTGACGGAACTGGTGCTGCGGGGCATTTTCCTCCTTCGAAAGCAGGAGATCGACTGGTTCTACCAGCGCGGCGCTTCGATCCTCTTTCCGGACGCTTGGGAGCCATATATCACGCACATTCCCGAGGCAGAGCGGGCTGATTTGCTGTCGGCGTACTACCGCCGCCTCACCAGTAGCGACCCGGTTGTGCAACTCGCGGCGGCGAAGATCTGGAGCGGATGGGAGGGCGCCACCTCCAAGCTGCTGCCCGACCCGGAATTTACCGGCCACTATGAGGAGGACGAATTCGCCCTCGCCTTCGCGCGTATCGAGGTCCACTACTTTTTCAACAAGGGTTTCTTCGAAACGGACGACCAGTTACTCGCCAACGCATCGCGCATCCGGAGCATTCCCGGAGTCATCGTGCAGGGCCGCTACGACGTCGTCTGCCCCATGGAGAGCGCGTGGGCGCTGCACCGTGCGTGGCCGGAAGCCGAACTCATCATCACGCCGGACTGCGGCCACAGCGCGTTTGACCCGCCGAACAGCCGCGCGCTGGTCGCGGCAACGGACAAGTTCGCCGGCTAGCGGTGGGGCAGGCTTCAGCCTGCCGACTCGCTTTCAGCGGGTCCAGCCGGCCGGAAGGCCGGCTCGCGGTCAGGATTGACCGCCCCACCAGAACGCTCGTTCGGCTGCGAACTTCTGACTCAGGACATTAATGCGGTCCGCTGGGGCCGCCGTAATCGGCGAACAGCCAACGGCCGTCCGGCACCTTCACCCGATGGGTTTTCGCTGCCGTGGGATAGTCTTTTGCCGCGTAGGCTTCCACGGTCACGGCGTCGCCGGGCTTGACCGTATTCGGAAGCCAGCCCTGGCGCCGCATGCCGTTCGGGCTGCCCATCTCCAGATACCAGTCGGCAACCGTGCCGCTGGCATTCTTCACGTCGAGGTGCATGTGGACATGCGGGTTCGTCCATTCCACCTTCGTGACCACGCCGTTGAGGACCAGGAGCTTGGATGCATCATACTCAGCGCTCGCCGAATGGTGCGTCCACGACGGGTACGCCACAATGGCGGGGAGCGTAGCCAGACCGAAAAGACGTTTGGTCATGCTGCGGTGATTCCATTTTATTGTGCGGCCAACCGAATCGCGCCGCCGCGGCTGTGATCTAATCAGCGTATGCGCCACTTGCGGATGGGAATCGCTATTGTTGCAGCTTGCTTCTGCGCGCAAGCCCAGTGGGTGAACCAGCCTATGGCCGGGGCTCCGCGCACGCCGGACGGAAAGGTGAATATGACGGGGCCGGTTCCGCGCCTGAATGGCAAGCCCGACCTCTCGGGAATCTGGCAGGTAATGGCGGAGCCGCGGGGACCGGGCCTGTTCGGATTAGGCGAATCTCCGAATTCGAAGTATTTCCGCAACATCCTTTCCGATTTCAAGCCCGACGAAGAGCCCCTTACCCCCGCCGGCGCGGAAATTTTACGGAAACACAGCCAGCCGGGAGCGCTGAATCCGAGCTTGAACTGTCTACCCGATGGCGTTCCTCACGCCGATCTGCTGCCGGAGCCATTCAAGATCATTCAAACGCCAGGCGTCATTGTGATGCTTTACGAAGTGGAGACCACGTTCCGCCAGGTTTTCATGGATGGGCGAAAGCAGCTTACCGATCCCTCGCCGTCATGGATGGGCTATTCGGTCGGCAAATGGGACGGCGATACCCTGGTGGTAGACACCGTTGGCTTCAACGACCTGAGCTGGCTCGACGCGCGCGGCCATGGGCATAGCGAGGACATGCGGGTGGAGGAGCGCTTTCACCGGCGCGACTTCGGGCATCTGGAGCTGACGGTCACGGTTACCGATCCGAAGACCTTCACCCACCCGATTACGTTCAATGTCGTCGAGGAATTGCTCCCCGATACCGATCTGCTGGAGCACTACTGCCTGGAAGCCGAGAAGGACGCGGCGCACCAACCCGGCAAAGCCGGCAAATAATCGGATACGCAATACTCAGCGGCCGAAGATTTCACTGAGCGGCACGGCAACTTCTGGGTTTTCGGTTCGCAGGATGCCGTCGCGGACTTCGCGGATGGCCTCGGGCGTGTAGATCCACGCTTTGCGGGTTTGAGGATCGACCACCCAGACGTAGGACACGCCGAATTGGAGGTAATCGTCGATTTTCGCCTGCATCCGGCTCATGCGGTCCTCGGGCGAGAGGATTTCGATACACAGAAACGGGGGCCGAGTGAAAATCTGCTCATCCGGCTCGGGACCTACGACAACGCATACGTCGGGTATGCGAAACCGCGTCGGTGCAAGCTGCAACCTCTGCTCCTGAATCACGAAGATGTTCCAGAGCTCCCGGCGCTCGTGGAGATAGAGGAGGATGTCCCGCTGCACCTTTGCATGGTCTTTCTCTCCCACATTCCTCTCCAGAACGAGGCCGTCCACGTAATCGCAATCGGGATCGTAGGTGGTGTGCAGGTATTCGTCGACGGACACCAGCGCGCGTAGGCCACCCATGGCACGATTATGTCATATGGCTGGCGAAGCGCCTGGTGCCAACGGGCTCTCGTCGTATCTATCGGTCAGCGTCGCCGACTCCGCGGCAAATCTGTGGTCTGATAGTGGTTGTACTGCTTCTCGGCAGTGCCATTTACAACTATTACAGTTGTGATTCAGGACATTGGTTACCCAAGGCGCTAACCCCAAACAGCTCTGATATGCGAACCTATTTTTTCGCCAGCCTAACGATAACTGCGCTAGCAGGCGCGCTCAGTGCCGCTCCGGCGCGCACTCCTGACGGCCGGGGCATACCGCGCATGGCCGATGGCAAACCAAACCTCGAAGGCATCTGGCAGGCCTACGGCAGCGCCGCGGCCGACTTGCAGGATCACGCCGCGCGTTTGAACATGCTCGCTGGTACGTCGGTGGTTGTCGGGGGACAAATCCCTTATCAGCCGTGGGCCGCCGCGAAGAAGGCCGAGAATTTCCAAAATCGGGAAAGGGCCGATCCGCTCAATCAGTGCTTCCTCCCCGGCGTCCCGCGGATCATGTACCTGGATTACCCGTTTCAGATCTTCCAGACGCCCGATGCGATTGCCATGACGTTCGAGTGGTCGCTGGATTATCGCCTGATCCACACGGACGGCACGCCACATCCCAAAGACATGGACGCCTGGATGGGCGATTCGCGCGGCCGCTGGGACGGCGACACGCTGGTGGTGGACGTCAGCAATAACAACGACAAAACGTGGCTCGATATGGCGGGGGACTTTCACAGCGACGTGCTCCACGTGATTGAGCGATACCGCATGACCGACCCCGATACGATTCAGTACGAAGCCACGATCGAGGATGCGAAGGTTTTTACCAGGCCATGGACCTTCACCCTTGCGCTGCGCCGCCGCACCGATCGGGACCGGCTTTTCGAGTACGTTTGCCAGGCTGAAGTCGAAGAAGCGAACGGCGCGTTCGTGCGCGAGAAGCGCACGTGGTATCCGGGCGACGGAACGCGGCCGCCGGTGATGGCCATAGTCGGTCCACGCACGCCCGCCACTGCGCCGAGAGCCGCAGCGAACGTCCGCCGCAAACCGGACGGCAAGCCGGACTTGCAAGGCTTTTACGAACCCGACGCGGGAGGCGCCAACTTCGGCCTGGAAAAGCACGAGACGAACAACGTTACTCCGGGCGGAACCGGCGTGATCGTCGATCCGCCGGACGGAAAGTTGCCCATGCAGCCCTGGGCGGTCGAGGAGAAGGTCGACCGCAATCGAACGGAACGCGGGTACGACGATCCGACGGCGCACTGTTTTCCGGCCGGGGTTCCGCGATCGATGTATGTGCCGACCTCGTTCGAAATGATTCAGACACCCGATTACCTGGTCATTCTGCACGAGCGCACCGCGTGGCGCATTATCCGGTTGGATGGCCGCCCGCACCTTCCCGACACGATTCGCTTATGGCAGGGCGATTCCGTCGGCCGGTGGGAGGGCGACACGCTGATAGTCGATACAACCAACCTCAACGGCAAGACTTGGCTGAACGAGGCTGGGGAAATTGTGAGCTACGCCGAGCACGTCGTGGAACGTCTCACCCCGTCCGGTCCGAACACCATTCACTACGAGGCGACCGTCGCCGATCCGGTCGTGTATACGCGGCCATGGACAATCGCCATGTCCTTCAACCGCGAAACAAAATTCGAGCTGACCGAGGGCGCGTGTCACGAGGAAGACCGCGACCTGCCGCGCCTGAAGAAGCTCAAAGAGGCGGCGGCCCAGAAATAGCGTTTCGCCTTTGCCGTTACCGCTTCCTGTGGGTTCGCGGGCGCGCGCGTCGTTCAATAGCGGTCCGGGTCGAGGTCAAACTGCTCCACCAGGTACTCGTAATAGGGGCCGTCGGCGAGGAAGCCCAGGAAGGTCTCGTGAACGGTGTGGATGAGCTTGCGCGTGGCGTATTCGAAATCGCCATCCTTCACGCGGATCGTTAACGAAACCGCGCCATCGTCATTCGCGCAGGTCAAGCGGGCCTTGGCCGGATCGATGCGCCGGTGCGGAACCAGTTCCGCGGAGTGCAGCGAGCCAATGAACTCTCGAAACGCCGCGTACATCGGCGAGTCTTCGGGAACGCCCGGCAGCAGCAGCGGGAACTCGAGGGTTTTCTTCGGGACATTGAGAAGCAGTTCAAAACGCTTGTCGTGGTGCCACAGCATTTTGAACGACGCTTTCCCGCCAGCCGCGGGTACGGCATTGAAGCTGCGGAACACGCCTCTTTCGAGATAGCCCTGCAGGACACCGTTCACCAGCTCCACCGTCGAAGCAGTTTGCGCCGACGAACTAAGGCCCCGGGCGGAAGGACGCGTCTTCCGTGCCGGGGCCTTCTTTGTAGCGGCTTTCTTAGTGGGCAAGCGCTCCGACACTCGGCTCGGGGTTGATGATGTTGCCCGGCGGGTAGTCCTTCGCGGAGGTGAACTCCTTCAGCGCCTGGACATTGATGAGCGACGAGATACGTTCCTTCTCGGCCGTCTGATAGCAACTCTTCAGCGCGTTACGGAATTCCTCTTGCGTCCGGACGTATTCGCCGCGCGCACCGAGACCTTCGGCCATCTTGTCGTACCGCAGGTTCTCCTGGAACAGGTACATGTGCATGGAGCGGGCGCTTCCCACCGCGCTCGGCCACATGCCCCACGCATTGTTGTTAAAGACAATGCAGACGACCGGGATTTTGTATTTGAGCGCCGTATCCAGCTCGAACATGCTATATGCGATGCCCGCGTCGCTGGTGACCACCACCACGGGAGCGCCCTTATAGGCGGCCTGCGGGCCGGTTCCCAGTTGCACAGCAGCACCCGCGCCGATCATCATCGCCAAGTCAGGACCGACCGCGGAGTACTGGTAAGGGCAATTGATTTCCTGGCCCGGCCGATAGGCGCGCAGCCATCGCGCAGCGCAGTTGCCGATGGTCCATCCGCCCCAGCCGGTGACCGTGAGCTTCGGATCGATGCTGCCCTTGTACAGGAAGTCGTGAACCTCTTTACAGAGCACCGCCTGGTGGACGGTATTTGTGCTCTGACTGTATTTCACGCCGTTCTCGTACTCGTCGAGAAGCTGCTTCTCGTATTTCTGGCGCGCGGAGGCAAGCTCGCCGACCCAGGCGTCGCGCTTCTTGCGTGGAAGATTCTCCGCCAGGTTGTCGAGGAACGCGGCCTCGTCGCCGACCAGCCCCAGGTCGAGCGGCCAGTTGCGGCCGAGGTCCTCCGCGGTCGGGTTGATGCGAATTGCCTTGGCATCGGGGTTAATGCGGTAGCCGTTACGCTCCGGCATGCTGTACTGTCCGATGAAGACCACCAGGTCGGCGCTCATCAAGGCGCTCGGCGAGAGGGCCGCCGAGAGGCGATGCTCGTCGGGGAAGTGCCCGCGCATCGGTCCGGTGCTGACCACGGCGAACTCGTTCTTTTCCGCGGCTCGCAGCAGGGCGTCCCAACCTTTTCGCAGAAAGACTCCCTGCCCGGCGACGATCAGCGGCCGTTCGGCTTTGTTGATCATATCGACGGCCGTCGCCATGTCTTTCGCCGAAGGCACGGGCCGGCACTCGGTGCGGTACTTCTCCTTGCCGTAGTAGTCGGTGAGCTGCGAAGGCTCCTTCCATTTCGCGCGGTAGATTTCGCCGGGGAAGTCGAGGTGCACGGGGCCGGGAACGCCGGTCTTCAGATTCCGAAACGCATAAGCCGCGTATTCGTGGATGCGCTTGGGATCGATCAGGCGCTTGCCGTACTTTTTGAGGCCCTCGGTGGTGGGCTGCTGATACCCGGTCTGGATGAAGTATTCGCGATCGTCGGTGGCGATGGTGACATTGCTGGCGAGCACAAGCAGCGGCGTGCGGGCGCGGTGCGCAACGGCAATGTTCATGATCATGTTCGTGAAACCCGGGCCTTCGGTGCCGGAGCATGCGGTGACTTCGCCGGTGGCGCGCGAGAAACCGTCGGCGGCCGAGGTCATTGAACCCTCCGAACGCCCGCCGAACGCGGGAATGCCGGTGGCCGCGATCGCATTGATGATGTTGTAATTGCCGGGGCAGCAGAAAAGCGCGGCGAGGTCCTCTTCCTTACAGGCCTTGGCAAAAACCTCGGCGCCGGTGATCTCCTTGCCGCCGCCGAACTCGGGCACTTTCGGACTTTCCCCGAGCGAATCGATGACTTCCTTCGACATGCGAATGCTGGGGATCGGCGTGGCGGCGGCGACGAGTTTGCCGGGATTGATGATGGCCGCCGCCGCGGCGCCGGCTGCTACGGGAGCCAGAAAATTTCTACGCGACGGGCGGGAGTCCTGCTCCGGAGTCGCGCCATTCTTGGTCTCGGTCTTCTCGCTCATCTAAACTCTCCTGATCCATTCATGCCGGCCCGCGGCCGCTTTCGCGTCATTCCTGCAGCTTCGGGCGCTGGCCTTCCGGCCAGAGGCTGCGGACAAAATTCACCAGGTTCCAGAAATCATCGTCTTTATCGAGCTGCGTTTTGAACGGGGGCATCTGGTCGCCCGCACCGTCGCGAATGCTGCGATAGATTTCGCCCTCCGTCGTCCCGTCTTTGTACGCGCTCGGATTCGTAAGATCGGTCGCATCCGCGATAATCGCAGCTTCGGCCTTTCCGTCCTGTCCGTGGCAGCCGGTACAGTTCTGCAGGAAGATGGTTCGGCCCTGGTCGATCGATTTTTTCGAATACGGGACCGGGTTCTTGAGCTTCTTCGCTTCGTCGCGGGTGAGTTTCGCCGAATTATCGGCGGCCACATCGGTCGCGATAAGAAACAGGCAGGCGGAGGCCAGCAGGATGGCAGCTCCGCACGTTCTCCAGTGCAATGGGGACAAGCTCCTCTAAGTTTACCAGCGCCCCGGAGGGCCGGAGCGAGAGTATCAGACGGTCGGTCAGGGTGTCAATTTTGCTGCCCCGGCCGCGCTCACCCGCGGCCGCGAAGACGCCCGAGCTGGCGCCGATCTTTTTTGGAGGGCTTGCCTTCCCGCAGTGTTTCGAAATGCGGCGCGGCTTTGCGCTCTTCGGCGGCTCGCAACCGGCGCTGCTTGCTATCCTCTGTTTCGCGATAGAGCGTCTGCGCGACGGCGGCAGGCCCGCGCATTTCGCTCAGAAGCAGCACATCCACGTCGAAGACGCCGCCCTCGGTCTTCACTTCCAACCGATCGCCCACGCGGACCTCGCGCGCCGGTTTCACCTTCTGCCCGCCCGATTCAACCCTGCCAAGGTCGCATGCGCGCGCGGCGAGCGAGCGCGTTTTGAAGAAACGCGCGGCCCACAGCCACTTGTCGATCCTCAACGCGCACCCTCGCGTGCCTGATTACTTCTCGCCGAACGGCTTCACGTCGCCGCAATCGGAGGAGAGCCACTTCGAATTGAAGGTGATCTTCATGTCCATGTTGATCGGGCGATCGCCCTCCGTCAAGCTCTTCATCGTCATGTTGCCTTTGGCGTGTTCGGAGTCGATGCGCTCGATCGTCACGTCGCCGGAGCTCTTCGACTTTCCCTGGGCGCATTCGACGTGGACTTCCTGCTTGCTCGACGAGGAGGTGACGAGCTTCGAGGTGCAGGACTGCTCGTTTCGGGCGAGATTCAGCGCGCGCCGGAACGACTCCGGTGTCATGCAGGACTTGGTGGTCGTAGCCTGCGGTCCATTGCGCGATTTCATCATGGCCTCGACCTGGGCCCGCCGCTCCGGAGGCATCCGCGCCAGAGCCTCCGGCGGGATCTGGGGCATGACCGGCAGTCCGGCGATCTCCGTCGTGCTGGTGGTCTCCCAGAGCCCGGGTTTGGCATCAAACGGCGTAATCTGGTCGGCTGCCCAGCAGGCCAGAGGACCGCACGCGGCGACGGCAATCAGAATCGATTTCCTCATGAATCCTCCCAATGAAATCCACTCCAAGGATGGCACGTGTGGGAGCGCGCGGGCAACAAACGGATCTGCCAGCCTTCGATATATGATTGCCAGCGATCCGGGTCAATTCCGTTTGTCCCGGCTATGTAGCCACCGACATGAACGGCCATAGCCGCCCGCGCACCCCGGAACAGGGTTTTCAGCCCCGGCGGTCACGCCGGGGGTTCTTGCCGGATTAGAACCCGCCCTCTCGCTGGCGCGGCCGCACGATCCGCTGCCCGGCCGGTCCGGAGCGCCACCCGCGGCGCTACCGGCACTTGGCCACGATCACCGTGAGATCGTCGTGCCGTTCCCGCGGGCTGAACTGGGTCACCTCTTGCAGAATCGATTCGAGCAGATTCTCCGGGGGAAGGTCGCGATGCCGGCGCACACTTTCCACTAGGCGCTCTTCGCCGAATTCCTCCTCGCGATCGTTGAAGGCTTCCGTCACGCCGTCGGTGTAAAGCACCAGCATGTCTCCCCGCGAAAGCTCGCACTCTCGTATCGAGCAGGCCCACTCCTTGAAGAGTCCCAGTACACCGCAAGTCGAATCGAGGCGTTCCAGAGTGTTGTCGCTCCGCAATAAGAGAGCGGGAAGGTGTCCGCAGTTGGCGTACCGGAGGCGGCACGCTTTGCCGTCATACTCGGCGAAGAAGAGCGTGGCGTAGGCGCTATCATTCGTATTTTCGAAGAAGAGCCGGTTCACCGATTCCAGAAACCGCTCCGGGTGCGCCAACGCGGTTGCCACCTGGCTGCGCAGATTTGCCTGCAGATTCGCCATTAACAGAGCGGCGGCAATTCCCTTCCCTGCAATGTCGCCGATCACCAGCCCGAGACGCTCCTGCCCCAGGTTGAGGAAATCATAATAGTCGCCGCCGACCTGACGCGCTTGCATGCACACACCCGCATACTCGAGTGCGCCGAACGAGGGCAGGGTCTGCGGAAACAGCTTGGCCTGCACTTGTCTCGCGATTTCCAGTTCCTGCGCGGTGCGCCTTTCGGCCTCCAGCTTTTCGGCGACAGCGTGCCGCTGCGCCTCGAGGGCGCGGCTTACCTCGTCGAGACCGACCAGAGTGAACGAATTTCCGTCGATGTCTTCGAACCTGGTGAAGACACCGCCCCAGACCGGCGGCGGCTCGGCAAGGGCGGAGGAGAGCGCACCGGAGCGCCCCCGCGGCGGTACCTGGTGCTCGTATTTGAGCCGCCGGAGGCGAGGAGTATAGCGGAAGCGCACTCCGCGCTGGCTCCATTCTCGAAACTTGGCGACTACATCTTCGGTTAGAAAAACGACGTTGGTGGGCCGGCCGATGAGCTTGTAGGCGTCCGACTCCGGATCGGGAGCGATCAGTCGAAGTACGGCGGTCCCGTCCGGCGGGGCGACCGCCAGAAGGCGATGGCCGGATTGCAGGCGCGTATCCAGCGCCACGTCGAAGCCGAGGTGATCCACATAGAATTCGAGGCTGCGGTCCTGATTGAGCACAAAAATATTGACCGAATCCAGCCGCAAATATGGATTCCGGCGGTCGAGCCGAACGGCCGGTTCTATCGCCTGCTGCAGTGAAGAAGAGCTGGCCACTGCCGTCGATTATCGCGCGACTTTCACCATCCCGGCGCCCAGGTCTTGTGGCTCGGCCGGTCGACGGATACGCGCCGCGAGCCGGAACTTTATCTGTGAGACGACCGCCCGGACTAACGAGCCTCTACAGCAAGTCTTCCCGCCTGCGCTGCTCGAGCGCTTTCACCACATCCCCGACCTGCTGGGCGCTGTTGCGGTGCGCGATCAGCAGCGCGTCGGGAGTGTCGACCACGATCAGGTCCTCTACGCCAACCAGCGCCACCAGCTTCTGCCGCACATCGACGAAATTGCCGCGCGCATCGAGGCAGACGGATTCGGCCCCGATCGCATTTCCGGACGCGTCGCGCGGCAGCAGCTCGTATACGGCGTTCCAGCTTCCCACGTCGTTCCAACCGAAGTCGGCGGCGGCGATCCCACTCACGTTCTCCGCCTTCTCCATAACCGCGAAATCGATGGAAATGTTCTCGCAGCGTGGGAAGGCTCTCTTGACTTCGGCGTCGAAGGTTCGCGCGGCGAATGGCGGAAGGGCGGCGAGCACCGTTGCCGTCCGCGGCAGGTGCCGCCGTAACTGATCCAGCAGAACAGCGGCTTTCCAGAAGAACATTCCCGAGTTCCAATAGAAGTTGCCGGCGGCGACATACCGGCGCGCCTTCGGCAGCGCCGGCTTCTCGTGAAAACGGCGCACCGGAGCCGGAGCAAGCGCGCCCGCCTTGATACCTCGCGGAAATTCGATGTACCCGTAGCCGGTCTCCGGCCAGCGCGGCGCGATCCCGACCACCATCAGGTGGCCCGCCGAAGCCCCCTTAAACGCGGCACGCACGACGGCACGAAAAGCGCCGGGGTTGCCGATCACATGATCCGCCGGAAAAACACCCATCACCGCCTTGGGATCGATGGAATGGAGGATGTGCGCCGCAAGCCCGATTGCCGGCGCCGTATTCCGCTGCATCGGTTCCGCAAGAATCTGGTTTTTCGGAATCTCCGGCAACTGGCGCACGATCGTGTCGCGCAAGACTTCGCTCGTGAGCACCCACAGCCGTTCCGGCGGAATCAGCGGCGCCAAACGGTCGACGGTCGCCTGAATCAGCGAGCGCTCGCCAACCACGTTCAGCACTTGTTTGGCGGAGCGCTTCCGGCTGCGCGGCCAGAATCGAGTGCCGCGTCCTCCGGCGAGGATGAGTCCGTAGTGATGGGGATTAGGCATGAGGCGGAATACGCAGCTTAGTGCAGCGGATATCCGCGGATCAACTGGAACGTCCTGCGCCAGCGTGTCTTCGACGGGAAATGCTCGACCACATCGAGCAGGTGGCGTATGCCGATCCCGGAGGCGGTCAGATCCTGGGTCGATGCATCGTACGACCAATAGATAATTAGCGGCTTCCCGATGATGTTGGCGCGCGGCACAAACCCCCAATAGCGGCTGTCCAGCGAGGAGTCGCGATTGTCTCCCATCGCGAAATACGATCCGGGAGGCACCACCACCTCTCCGTTTTGCACGTGGTTCAACAGCATGTCATACGCCGGTTCCGAGACGTGGACGTTCGGCTGGCTCGGAAAATTATCGCGGTAGGCATCGATGTAGTCGGTCTTGTAATAGACGTACGGCTCGGACACCGGCCTCCCGTTCAACACGAGCCGTTTTTCCACCAGCTTCAAATGGTCGCCCGGTATGCCAATCACGCGTTTTACAAAGGTCTGCGTGATGTCGACGGGATACCGGAACACGATAATATCGCCACGCTTCAAGTCATCGTACGGCAGCAAATGCCTGGAGATGCCGCCGGAGGGAGCGTAGGAAAGCTTATCTACCAGCAGGTGATCGCCGACGAGGAGCGTATCTTCCATGGACCCGGTGGGGATAACGAACGCTTGCACCAGGGTAGTGGTGCCAAACAGCAGCAGAATGATCGTGACCACCCACTCGGCAACAATCCCCCGTGGCGGCTCAGGATGTGCAGATTCGGGTGGTGAGACACGTTCTTCCTCTGCGACTGTTAGCTTTTCCTGGTCCACAAGACCCCATTCTAAAACGAATCCCTGCTATTCTGAGTTGAGATTTGGGGTTCTCCGCTTGAGCACAGCGACAGTCCGTCCAGTAAGGCAGGTGGATCATGCAGCGCGACGACGTTCGGTTCTGATCGTCTTGGGTTGCACAATCCTGGGAGCGGCGGCGCAGATTTGCATGAAGGTTGGCGCCAATCACCTGGCCAATCCCGGCATCATGGGCCTGATTACAAATGCGCCACTAATCATCGGTTATGCGCTTTATGGGCTCTTCACCATAGGGATCGTGCTGGCGCTCAAAGACGGCGAACTCTCGCTGCTTTATCCGCTAATTGCTCTCAATTACGTTTGGGTGACGGTGCTTTCTTTTCTTATCTTTCACGAAACCATCAATCCTTTCAAACTGATTGGAATTGTGATTATCGTGATCGGAGTAGCCGTGCTGGGCGGATCTGGGGGAGCCAACCCGTGACGGGCACTCCGTACAGTTCGATGCTGCTGGTGTTCGTCGGATCGATCATCGGCTCGTTCGGTGCAGTCTTCCTGAAGCTCGGCGCGGCCCACCTGAAACAGGGTTTCCAGCATATTTTGAACGTTCGCCTCGCAGCCGGGATATTCCTGTATCTTCTCTCGTCGGTGTTCTTCGTAATGGGATTGCGGCACGGAGAACTTTCGGTCCTGTACCCCCTTGTCGCGCTAGGCTACGTCTGGACACTGTTGTGGTCGCGGCTGTTTTTCGGCGAGATGTTTACCCGGGAGAAGTTCGTTGGGCTTGGCCTGATTCTTGTCGGCGTGCTCTTCGTTGGAATCGGCAGCAAATAATCCCTAAACACTGACGTGGGCGGAAGCCGCGTGTTTCGCAGCGTGGCTCGTTACAACCGCATAAACATAGCTGCACAATCCGATCGCCATGCCGAGTGTGAACACACCCCAGTGGAACGGGTGCGGCATGCCGCCGGCCATCACGTGCCGGTAATCGAGCGTAAAAGAAACGATGATCACCGTCGCGCCGAGCAGCATGCCGGCCCACTGCGGCAGACGAATTCGGACGGCTGGCCCGTGCTCCTCGCGCTGAAAGTGCCAGATACCGGCGAGCACCATGGACGCAGCGACAAGCGACGGCGCCAACACCGGACCAACCCACGGCACCGGTACCAGGAACAGGATGTCCCACGTGAGCAGCGATGCCGGCCAGCCGAGCAGCACCTTCAGAAAGACGTAGAACATCAGGTCCCAGACGCCAAATCCGATGGCGAACGCCGCGGCCCATTGCCCGCCGGTGGTAGAGACGGCCAGGGCGACCGCCGCCAGCATCACGAGAGTCGCCGCTTCCCGCCCGATTTCGACGGCCAGCGTACCGGTCAACCGCGTCTCCCGCGCCTGCTCCAGGGTCAGCAGCGGGAACATTTCGCCGGCCGGCCGGCCGGGATAGAACCGCTGCCGGGCCGGTTCGTTCAGCATCCGCAGATAGCTGACCACCGCCGCTTCCACGAGAACTTGAGAACCGATTCCATGGCCTTGAGGTCAGGCTAACAAAGGTTCAGCCGCTCCAGTCATGGCGCGGTTGTAGCTGCGCGGATGCTGTCTTAGAGGACCCGCGGCATAACTGCCATGCTCTGGACACCCGCAGGCGCGCCCCGCTGCGCTAAACCACGCGATCCATTTCCAGAAACTCGTGGATGTGCGGGTGGTCGGATTTCTCCAGATCGCCAACCGGCCCGAAGAAAATGACACGCCCTTCGAACAGAAATACGACGCGGTCCGCCACTTTGTACATCAAGTCGAGGTCATGCGTGACCACGACGGAGGTCAAACGCAATTGATGTTTTAGGCGCAGCATCAGATCGCCCAGGTGGTCCGACATGATCGGATCCACCATGGTGGTCGGCTCATCATAGAGAATGCACTGCGGCTGCGCGGCCAGGGCGCGCGCGATCGCGACCGCCCGCTTATAGCCGGTCGACAGATCGGAGGGGTAGGCGTCGCGTGCCTCGGCGATATCGACCAGTTCGAGCAGCCCATTGACCACGTCTTCCTTGTTCTGCTCGTTGTAATCTTCGCGAAGCTCCAGCGAAAACAGA
>CAYMHP010000125.1:3791-15313 GCA_964390225.1 uncultured Solibacteraceae bacterium | reverse complement strand
AGCGCTTCACGGTCGGCCAGCGCAAAGGCCTCGGCTTCGCGGCCGGCCGGCGCCGCTACGTGCTGCGGATCGTGCCGGGCGACAACGAGGTCATCGTCGGCGACCGCGAGGAGCTGTTCGCCCCGGCGCTTCTGGCGTCGCGCGAAATCGGGTTCACCATCGTCTCGATGACGATTTCGCTGGTCTCAGTGTTCATACCGGTGCTATTCATGGGCGGGATCGTGGGGCGCCTGCTGCACGAGTTTTCGGTCACCATCGCGATGGCCATCCTGATCTCGGGCTTCGTGTCGCTGACCCTCACGCCAATGCTCGGGAGCCGCTTTCTCCGGTACCGGCACGACGGGCGGCACGGGCTTTTGTATCGCGCGCTCGAGGGCGGGTTCGCCGCGATGGCGCGCGGTTACGACTCGACCTTGCGCGTTGTCTTGCGGCATAAGTTGGTGACGGTCCTGGTGGCGTTCGCGCTTTTAGGCGGGACCATTTACCTGTTTTTTACGATGCCGACCGGCTTTATTCCGAGCCAGGATAGCGGCGTGCTGTTCGGCGCAACGCTGGCGGGACAGGACATCTCGTTCGCTTCGATGGCGAAACATACGCGCGCCGTGGCCGATATCGTCCTCCAGGATCCCAATGTGGCCGATACGTTTGCCCAGGCGGGGGATAGTAACTCGGGCATCGTATTTGCGCGTTTGAAACCGCGCAGCGAGCGCCGGCTCAGCGTGGACCAGGTGATCGCGGAACTTCGTCCGAAAGTGGCTACCGTCCCGGGGATGCTGGTCTTCCTGCAGAATCCGCCGCCCATCACCATCGGCGGGCAGAACGGCAGCAGCGTGTATGCCATGACGCTGCAAAGCACGGATCTCCAGGAACTGTATAAGTGGGTGCCGCGGCTGACAGAACGGATGCGCACTCTGCCGGGGCTCGTGGATGTGAACTCCGACTTACAAGTGCAGAGCCCGCAGGTAACCGTAACCATCGATCGCGACCGCGCGCTCTCATTAGGTGTCACGCCGGCCCAGATTCAAAGCGCGCTCGCCGCGGCTTATGCGAATCAGCAGGTTTCTACCATTTTCACACCGGCGAACCAGTATCCGGTGATCGTCGAAGTGGAGCCGCAGTATCAGCAGAACCCGAATGCGCTTTCCAAGCTGTACGTGCACTCGTCGCAGGGGCCGCTGGTTCCGCTGGAATCGGTGGTGAAGGTGACGCGCACGGTAGGTCCTCTGTCGATCAATCACTTTGGACAGCTTCCGGCGGTAACCGTTTCCTTCAACCTGGCCCCCGGAAACTCGCTGGGAGATGCTGCCGGCCGCGTGGACCAGGCGATCCGCGAGCTACGCATTCCACCGAGCGTGACCGCCAGTTTCCAGGGGACGGTTAAAGAATTCCAGAGGTCGTTCCGCGGGCTATCGGTACTGCTGATTGTAGCGATCCTGGTGATCTATATCGTTCTCGGCATTCTCTACGAGAGCTTCATTCACCCGATCACGATACTCTCGGGCCTGCCCTCGGCCGTTTTTGGGGCGCTGCTGACGCTCAAGCTCTTTCACCGGGAGATCGACCTGTTCGCATTCGTAGGCATCATTATGCTGATCGGTGTAGTGAAGAAGAACGCCATCATGATGATCGATTTTGCGCTGGAGGCGCAGCGCCTGGAAGGGAAGGACCCCGAAGCGGCAATCTACACCGGCTGTCTTTTGCGTTTCCGCCCGATCATGATGACGACCGTCGCATCCCTTTTTGGAACCCTGCCGATTGCGCTTGCATTCGGCGAAGGGTCGGATGCCCGGCAGCCCCTCGGGCTCGCGGCGGTGGGCGGCCTGATCGTTTCGCAGTTTCTGACGCTCTATATTACGCCGGTCGTGTATCTGTATATGGAACGCCTGCAGACGCGGCTGCGCGGGCGAAAAGCGGGCGCCGCTGAGATGGAACCGAGCGCGGTGGAAGTCTAGCGCAGCGCAGCCCCCACTCTCTCCCCAGCTGAGTAGGCCGTAGCAAGCTTCGATCGACGACGGCACGAGGAAATACTCAAAGTCCAGGTTCCCGGGGGTCGCGGTAATGCGCAAGAATCTGGGTTCAACATCCTGATAATTGACCAGCGTCAGGTCGGGATGTGCCGTAGGGATGAGCGGCTGTTTCCCGTCAAGCTGCTTCTGTAGGCTGTGCATGCTGCGCGTATCGTTCGCATACCCTCCAGCACCGGCGGCTACATAGGGAATCTCGCGGCCGTTGATGTTCCCGGTAAATCGCTGATAGTTGTGCACATGGCCGGAGAGGACTGCGTCCGGGATCCGGTTGGCCGCGGCACACCCGAACTGGGGTGGGGCGTTAGTGCCCTATGGCAGGCTTAGGAGAGTGCGCGCCGGCAATTGCACCAAACACCGGCTCAACGAGGACAAAGCGCACAATCCCACTCCAAATTGTGTGCAGTACGTGCGCCATAATCTTTTCCCCCATGGAGAGACGATTCTGACGTCGCGCAGGTTGCAGGGAAACGCGCGTTTATAGAACGGTCGGCGCGACCGCCACGGGTTTGGCGTCCACCTCGGCCTTTATCGACGTTGGAAACAGCTTCGGGAGCCTGGACACCACTACGGACGTTGTCACGCCGATCTTCACGGGCGTAAGCCGCACCGCGCGGAACTCGTGGCAATTGGGTGGTAAGCGGCCGTAACGGCGCCGCCGCGCGCCTGGGAATGAAGAGAACCTCGCTACGGGATAGGATGCACAAGCTTCGGATCAGCCGTCCAAAGTGAGCCGATTAGCCACTGCCACCTGATCACCGAATGACGGCCAGCCAGGTAATGCTGTCCGGCGGTTGTCATGCATCAAGCCTCACGTTTCCGGTAGCATGGCCGACACAGGTCAGAACGAACCCCCGCGCTTTGGACTCCGGATCGAGCCCCTGCTCCGCCGTCATCTGAACGTCACCCGCAAGGAGGCGGGTTTTGCATGTACCACATTGTCCTTGCCGGCAGGCTGATGGTATGTCCACACCGGCTTGAGTGGCGGCGTCAAGTAGGGATTGCCCCTCGACAACCGCGGCCGTTTTCCCGGAACTGACGAATTCAATCGTGACGCCGGTCTCGGTTGCGGCCGTCGAGGGAGGCTTGGGTACTGCACCGGCTCCGCCGAATATCTCCTGCCGAATTTGATCCTGAACTACGCCCAAATCCGTGAGGATGTGCCTCGCAGCTTCCATGAACGGAGGAGGCCCGCAGAGGAAGAACACCCGGCCATCAAAACTAGGAACATTCTTGGAGATGAATTCGCCGTTGATGTGTCCCCGCGCCCCAGACCAGGCCGGGTCCGGTTGGGAAAGGAGCACATCATATCTAAAATTCCTCAGGCGTCCGCGCAAGTCCTCAAGTTCTTGGCGGAACATGATGTCGGCGCAAGTTCGAACGCAATACAACAGCGTGGCCTGCGTATCGCGGTAGAGATCGTCGAGGTAGCGCAGCATGGCCATCATCGGGGTGATGCCGCTGCCGCCGGCCAGCAACACGATTCTCTTATCTTCTGGCAGCAGACAGAACTGCCCGGACGGGCCTGTGGCTTCCACCGTCATTCCGATCACTGCCCGGTCGTTCAGAAACACGGAAACGCGGCCGTTGGCGACGCGCTTCGGTGTGATTTCGACATAACCGGAACGCACCGGTGAAGAGCAAATCGAATAGCACCGGGTCTCCTTCTTACCATCGAAGAGAAAGGAGAATGTGAGAAATTGACCAGGCAGCGCGTCCAGCTTTCGTTCGCCGTTGACAGCAAACCGCAGGGTGGTCGAATCCGGGGTTTGCTTCGTTATGTGCACCAATTCAAGGATGAACGGACTACTGGGCGCGCGCGGCGGAGTAACTGCGGGAGCTTTGGCCGGAGGCGTCGGCTTGGCCGGAATCGCGCCGCGGGTGCGCGGCCGGCGGATCACAAGCGCTACTGTTGCCAAGCACACGAGGGAAACGAATCCGATCGTTGTTCTCTCGTATTCCGAGGTTTTAGCCGGTAGTGCCGGCAAAGCAGACGTTTTCTGCGCAATCAGGCTTTGTCCGGTTGACGCCGCGGCAGACGCCTGCGCTTTTCTGTGAGCTACCGCTTCGGGAGTCTGGGTGGCCGATAGGTACTCGATAATCTGCTGATCCTCGCCCGGCTGAAGTGCCCCCGCACTGCCGGCCGCGTAGCCAACCATCCGGGTGACGATCTCGCGCCATGATTCGGGTGTTTCCATTGCCTTGTACACTCGGTCCAAGCTGTGGCAACGGCCGCAGCGCTGATCGACAAGTGCGCGCCCAACTTCCATCTTGACGGTTGGCTGTGAACCTTTCGGCTGGTTTTGCGAGGCGAGATACGTAACGATGGTCACTGCCTCCGCATCCGATATTCCCGCACCAACCATCGCCCGCATCCGATTCACTGTCGCAATCCAACCCTGCGCGTCCTTACGCGCCCCAACCACCCGGTCCAAGTTGTGACATTTCGAGCAGCGTCTCTGCATCAGGTCACTCGCTTGATTTACGTCGAGGGTGACTGGAGGTACATGAGCCGGATCGATGGACACCTGTTCGATTTTGGTCGCCCTCGCCAGATGGGGTCCAGCAGTACTCGAAACCAGCACAAAGGCGAGCACGAAAATCGTAAGGCCGATGGGCATCAAGAGCCCTTGCTGATTCTTGTAGTAACGGGCGATGAGCACCTTGATGAACAAAAGAGGCGACAAGATCATCGCCAGAGCGAGGTGAATCGTAACGGTAGCGGATGTGTCCGCTCCGCCGCTTCGCAACCGCGACAGCATGAAATATGTCATGACGCAGAACAAAGCGATGAACACATAACCGCCGATCCGGTGCAGCGCCAGCATACGGGAGCTGGCATGGGCAGCTTTTACCCGCGACCAAGCCTCAAGGACCAGCCATACGTTGATGCCGCCCGCGAGTACGAAGGCGAAACCGAACGCGAGACTAGCGGAAGTGCTGAGCATCGATCCTCCTTTGCTTACCGACTGCCGGCGAACCAACTCGCCCAACATGACTAGACTGAAAGCGGTGTACGTGTATTCCTGGTGAGCGGTAAGCCGCTATTTGAGGTCTGCTCGGAAACGGAATCTGGACCCTGGGCCACAAACGCCATCCTCAGTCGATCGTCAGCGACTCTTCAAACGCAACAAGAGGGCCACGGGGAAAGGCACTTCCATTGAAGGACTTTCGTGTCTGAACTGATGCTGCTGCCTGCTGATAGTCAGGTTAGGCGGCTATTGCACAAAGAGACTTTGAATGCCGCAGTTTTGACATCCGCCACTGACGGGTTGCCGGCCGCGATTCTGTCACAAGAAACAATGCCCAGAAATCAGCCGCGCTTTGCACTTCTGTTCCGAATGCTGCGATCACGGAACAATCGCAGCCTGGTTTGAGCGCCTGGCAGACATTTGGCTGGGGACCGCAAGAGCCTCGGCGGACGCACCTTCCAGGCGGGCCAGGTCCTGCTCAATTTCGGCGTATAGCCGTGCTCGCATGCGTGCTCGGGAAATAGCTTCACGAAGGATCGCGAACACCGCACTAGCGAGGCAAGTCACCACCACCAACGCTAAGGCAACGTTGGCAATCATGATCCACAGAGTATTTTGGTCTTTCATGTTCAGATTCCTTTCTGCCGCCATGTGCCAAGGCGAAGCAGAAAAAGGTCAGTGCAACCGCGATGACAACCATGTCTTCATCCCTTTCGATCACAAATACAGCCGGGCTGGGACCCAAGACTCACGCTCCTATCGGCCCCGGTCTACCTGGTGGTCATCTCATAACGCGAGAATCCACGAAATAGTGCGCCATCGTGCCTGTTCCGTTTCAGAAGCCCTTCAATTCGGCATAAAAGAGGCTTAAGATACTGAATTGGTAGGGCGGAGACGTGAAAGCATCGCCGGGAGAGGTAACCCGCCTTCTCGCCGCCTGGAACGGCGGCCAGAAAGAAGCCCTGGATCGTCTCCTGCCGCTTGTCTACCACGACCTCCGACGGCTGGCACGGCGGTACTTGAATGAGGAACGCACAGGCCACACTCTCCAACCCACTGCTCTCGTCCACGAAGCCTATTTGCGGCTGGTCGATCAGGATCGGGCGGACTGGGAAAATCGCGGACAGTTCTTCGGTGTCGCCGCGCAAATCATGCGGCGGATTCTCGTGGACTATGCGCGGGCGCGTCTTGCGGGCAAGCGGGCGGGCAACGCAGTCAGATTCGACCTCGCCGGGCTCGACCTCCCTGACCGCACACCTAAAATAGAAGAGATTTTGGCGGTGGATGAGGCGCTCGGCCGGCTAGCGCAATTCGATCCGCAGCAGGGACGCGTGGTCGAGCTGCGCTACTTTGCGGGCCTAACTATCGAACAAACGGCTGAAGCCCTGGGGGTGTCTCCCCGGACGGTAACGCGGGACTGGGAGATGGCCTCGGCCTGGCTGCGCGGCGAACTCAAGCGGACGGCGCGTGTATGACTCCGGATCGTTGGGCGCAAATCAAAGACCTCTTTAACTCCGCGCGCGACAAGCCGGAGGACGAACGAGACTCGTTTCTGGATCGGGCCTGCCGAGAGGATACGTCCCTGCGCGAGGAGGTCAAGCATCTGCTTGCCGAGGAGTCTGCCGTTGGTTTGAAAAGCCCCGTCGCAGGAGTCCTTACGCCTGTGGCAACGCTGGCCGCAGGTACCGATGAGTCGACTGAAACTCTTCCATCCCACCCCGGTACGGGCTGGACAATCGGCGATTACCGCATCATCCGGAAACTTGGCGAAGGCGGAATGGGCGTGGTGTACGAGGCCGAACAGCAGCACCCCAAACGCGCCGTCGCTCTAAAGGTGATTCGCGGCGGGCGGTACGTGGACGGCCATCTCATCAAGCTGTTCGAGCGTGAGGCGCGGGCGCTCGCGCGTCTGAAGCACCCTTCGATCGCCGCGATTTACGAGACCGGCTGCACGGAAGCGGGCGAACACTTCTTTGCGATGGAGCTGGTCCGGGGCGTGCCTCTGATGCAGTACTTCGAGAGCGCCGCACCCGCGGAGGACGCGCGGCGCGATCTCGACGCCCGCCTCCGTCTGTTTTGCCGCATCTGCGAGGGAGTCAACTACGCTCACCAGAGGGCCGTCATACATCGTGATCTGAAACCGGCAAACATTCTCGTCGGGACTGGTCCGGTTTCGTCGCTGAGCAGTGGTTCAGAGGTCGTTCCAGAAATGAAGATTCTGGATTTTGGGCTGGCCCGCATCACCGAAGCCGATGTAGCGGCGACCACGCTCATTACCGAAGTTGGACAGATCCAGGGCACACTGGCTTATATGAGCCCGGAGCAGGCACGAGGCAATCCGGAAGAGATCGATCTGCGCACGGATGTGTACTCTTTGGGCGTGATCTTGTTCGAGCTGGTAACAGGAAAGCTGCCATACCAGATTCCAGCCAAAGCAGGGCCGGAGCAATTCGGGCGGATCATCTCGGAGCATCCGCCTCACCTGCCCACCGTTGTGGTGGGTAACGAGAGGCTCGACCGCGATCTGGGGGCGATTCTCCTTAAGGGGCTGGAAAAGGAGCCGTGCCGCCGCTACCAGAGCGCACTGGCTGTGGCCGAAGACGTCGAACGTTACCTGGCCAAGGAGCCCGTGCTGGCCCGTCCTCCGAGCACCATGTACCAGATGCGCAAGCTGGTGGAGCGCCACATGATGGTGTTCTCGTTTGCTGCGGTTGTGGCTGTGCTGCTGGCCGGCTTGACCGTTACTCTCGTCGTCGAATCGGCGCGCATCGCGCGCGAGCGCGATAAAGCTGTGGTCGCCGAGGGGACAGCCAAACAAGTTTCCTCGTTTCTGCTGGACCTCTTTCATGTCGCCGACCCGACCCGCACCAGGGGAGCTACTATCACGGCACGCGAGGTCCTCGACCGCGGCGCCGCCCGAGTCCGCGGCGAGCTGGCCGGAGAGCCGTTGGTACAGGCGCGGCTGATGGATACGCTCGGCCGCGTTTACGATAGCCTGGGACTCTACGACCAGGCGCAGCCTCTGCTCGAAGCGGCTCTGGACACGCGCCGCAGGCTGCTCGGCGAAGACCAGCTGGATGTGGCTTCCAGTCTGGTTGCCACCAGCGGTCTCTATTCTCATCGCGGCGACTTCGCCAAGGCCAAATCCACGATGGAGCGTGCGCTCGCGATTCGCGAGAAATTACTAGGCCCCGACGCTCTGGAGGTCGCAGCAAGTCTGCATACGTTGGGAAACATCAATCTGGGAATGGGTCGTTACACGGAGGCTCGAAAGCTAACGGAGCGGGCTCTGGCGATTCGCGAAAAGCGACTGTCGCCCGACGATCCGGATCTCGCCTCGACCGTGAATAGCCTTGGCGGAATCGCCTACCGGGAGGGTGATCTGGCTCAAGCGCGACAGCTCTGGGAGCGTGCTCTGGCCTTACGTGAGAGCACGCTCCCTTCGGATCATCCGTTGCTGGCCCAGACTTTGAATAATTTAGCGGTGCTGCGGATACAGACCGGTGACCATGTGGGCGCTCGTCCCTTGCTGGAACGCGTCGTTCGCATTCAGGAGAAAACGCTGGGCCCCAAGCACGCGGACCTGGCTTTCAGCCTGAGCAATCTCGGAGATGCGCTGTTGGCCTCCCACGACTACCAGGCAGCGCGCGAGCACTATGAGCGCGCGGTCGATATCCTGCAGGCTAGCAACCCGAGCCACCCGGAGCTCGGCCGGTTTCTCATTGGACTCGGACGGGCATCCTTGGAGACCGGCCATGTGGCCAAGGCGCGCCAGACGTACCAACGCGCTCTGGGGATTCTTGAAAAGACTTACGGGAAGGATCATGCTGAGACGGCCGCCGCACTAATCGGTCTGGCAATGTGCGACGAAAGGGAGCAGCACTACGCCAGCTCCGCAGCCTTGTTCGACCGCGCTCTTCCCCTGTGCCGCAGGCCGGACGGGAGCTACAAACCGATGGCCGCCGAATTCCTGGACGACTACGCCACGCTCCTGCGCCACACCGGGCAGACCACGAAGGCTGGAGAGATCCAGGGGTTGGCGCGATCGCTGCGAACGGCGCGGTAGAACAAAGTGAAAAGGCGGTGAACTACTCAGGCCGCTCTGTCACTGCTTCGGCTGGCCGGCCGGTTCGGCCTTTACTTCGCTGAGATACCCCCGCGCCCTGGGATATTTCGTTGCTGCGACTGCTAGGTTTTCCGCGGTTTCCGGCGTCACCTTGCCCTGCATCACCAAAGCGACACCGAGGATGTAGTGGGCCTCGGCCAATCGCGCATCGAGCTGGACAGCCTTGCGAGCGGCCTGCTCGGCTTCGGCCGGCCGATTCAGCATCACAAAGGCAGCCGCCTTATTCACGTGCAGCATCGCCAGGTTCGATTCCAATACCACGGCACGGTCCAGATACTCCAAAGCCCGCTCGGGGTGACCCGTCTTGGCGTAAATTAAACCGAGCTCGCTCTGAGCATCGACGAAATTCGGATCCAGCCGGACCGCCTCAGACAGGTGTTGCAGTGCCTCTTCGCTCCAGCCTCGGCGCCAAGCATGAATTCCCCGGTCGAATTCTTTCCGCGCCTGCTTCGATGGCTTGTGTAGAGTCTGTGTAGAAACTCCCGTCAGCGGCAAAGGATGTGGGGTGGCCGAAGGGCCGCACTGGCCCGGGTCCCACTCCCGGTATTCCGGTAGCACATTCCCGTTCCGGTCGACCCAATGCTCCGGCGGCGTGCCATCGCACGCCTTGTTAGGGGCCTGAGCCCCGCCCGGAACGCAAAGCCAGCTCGCTCCCAGAATTACGGCTGTGGCGCAACGCATCATAACGCTCCCCATCACCACCCGATCGCGGTGGAATCTGAGAGTCGAGGATAGCCGCGGGCCGCCCCTCAAGGACCTCACAAATCGCTCAATTTGCCCTCACGAGCCTCTCAAATTCATCAGTTTTTGCCGGATACCCTTGCAAGAGATCTCAAGCAACACTAAAATGCGGCAATATCACCCATGCCCCAGCAGGATCCGGAGTGCTACGGGTTCGGCCCCTACGTCCTCGAAGTGGGCGCCCGCGAATTGCGCCGTGGCGAGATTATCGTCCCGCTGACAGGCAAGGCGTTCGAGCTTCTATTGGCGCTGTTGCGCGGCGCCGGGCAAGTCGTTACGAAATCGCAATTGATGACCGCGCTGTGGCCCGATACGGTGGTCGAGGAAAGCAACCTTACCCAAACGGTTTTCCTGCTGCGCAAAGCCCTCGGGGACGATGCGGAAGAGACCGGATACATCCGGACCGTCCCACGCCGCGGCTACAAGTTGATCGGCAACGTGAGCCGGGAGCCTGCCGAGCACATCAATCCGGAGCCTACCGGCGCACCCGCGGACCCGTCACGCACTACCTGGTTCTGGCCCGCTCTCGCGGCGTTGGCGATGATATTGCTGGCCGTGCTGGCCTTCGTTCATTTCCGTGCGGGCCCGCCGGACGCTCGCCCGGTGCGCTCGACGATACTCCTGCCCGAGAAGACTTCCTTCACCGATGGACCTCTGGCGTTATCTCCGGACGGCAGCCAAGTTGTATTCGCGGCCAAGGCTGAAAATGGCAAGAGCCAATTGTGGATTCGGCCGCTGGAGGGCTTGACGGCACAGCCTTTGGCCGGGACCGAGGGTGGCACGAAACCGTTTTGGTCTCCCGACAGCCACTGGCTGGCGTTCTTCGGGAACGGAAAGCTGAACAAGATCGATACACAGGGCGGCGGCCCACCGATTGCGCTGGCCGATGCACCGATCCCTATGGGCGGCTCGTGGAGTCGGAACGGCGTGATCTTATTCTCACCGACCTGGGATGTCCTCCAGACGATCTCCTCTGGCGGCGGCCAACCCACTCCGGCTGCTGAGGCTGGGGCGGTTGGAGGCCCCCAATGCTGTCCCCGGTTCCTGCCGGATGGCGAACATTATCTGTTCGCTGCCGAGACGCACACGGGCGCCGGCTCTCGGGTGAACCTGTTGATTGGCTCGCTTCACTCGAGCGCGACTAAGGTCATCGGCGAGTCCGCCGGCGCCATATACGCACAAGGATGGTTGCTCTACCTGAGGGACAGCACGCTCGTGGCGCAAGCGTTCGATGTCAATGCTCTGCGGACGGTCGGAGAACCAAAGGCAGTGGCGGAACGAGTCGGGCATTATAGGAGCACGTTCCAAGAAGGCTTTTTCACGGTCTCCTCTACTGGACTGCTGGCGTATCTTCCGGCGCCCCGCGTGTACGGGCGGCAATTATTCTGGTTCGATCGGACCGGCAAGGCCTTGGGCCCGATCGACCAGCCCCGTGCGTTCTTTGACATCGAAGCCTCTCCGGAACGGAAGCGCCTGGCGGCGGCAGTTGCGGACGCCGGGAACGTAGACGTGTGGACGTACGATCTCCCGCGTGGCGTGCCAGGTCGCTTCACCTTCGATCCAGCATCGGAAACCCGGGCCGTCTGGTCCCCGGAGTACTCGTAGACGCGAACCTGATCGGCGGAGACATCGCCGACGTGAGGTTGGCGTGCGAGGCGT
>CAYMHP010000125.1:0-3781 GCA_964390225.1 uncultured Solibacteraceae bacterium | reverse complement strand
AATCGATACGGAGGCCGTCTGGTCCCCGGATGGACGCACCATCGTGTTTAACTCCACCCGTAAAGGCCATAGCGACCTGTACCGCAAATCAGCCAACGGCGGCGGATCGGAAGATATGTTGTATGCGGATCGCCATGAGAAATACCCGGTCAGCTGGTCGCGCGACGGCAAGTTTCTGCTGTACAACGCTGGCAGCGGGCCGCAAGATATCGACCTGTGGCTCCTTCCACTAGCCCCGGAGGAAATTGGCGTTGCTGTCAAATCTCAACCGTTTCTCAAATCCAGTTCATTCGGCCAGTTTTCCCCGGACGGCAAATGGGTGGCATACGAGTCGGACGAATCGCAACCAGCCGAGGTCTATGTGGTGCCGTTCTCGCGGCCAACCGAAAAACATCAGATTTCACCGAACGGCGGCGCCCGGCCACGCTGGCGCCAGGATGGCAAAGAAATCTTCTATCTCACGCCCGGTGGGCAGTTGACGGCGGCGGCGGTCGCGATCCGCGGAGATACGGTGAATGTGGGCGCCGTTCGAGAGCTCTTTGGCGGGATTGAATTAGGTGCGGGCTACTTTTATGATGTCTCCGCCGACGGCCAGCGGATCGTGGCGGCAGTTCCCGCGAACCGCGGCACTAACCCGCCGCCGATCATGCTCGTCCAGAACTGGACCACAGCGCTAAAGAAGTAAATAGATTCGAGGCCAGTCTGTACTGGCATGCAACCTGGTCGCTTGTGCTTGAAGTTATTGTAGAAGTTCGATTTCGAAAGCTAGCCGACGGCTTCAACATGCTGCACGTCAACACGCCACTGAATATTTTCAATTTCCATCTGAGTCTCTCACCTGTCGTTCTGAAAAACTGAAACTCGCTCTGGCCGCTCTCCTTTTTTTGAAACATTGTCCCAGTTGTGTTCACACCTGGTCGCGGGAGGATTGCTGGTATTGGCAGAGGCGCACCGGCGCAGGCAGCGCAGGAGAAACGGCTAATCGACCCTCGCCGGCCCGGCTACCAGGGCTGGAGCGTTTTGAATTGAAAAGTAACGCCCTTTCCCTGACGTTCGAGCACGTCATCCACGGTGCCGTCACCGCCCGGGATACGGGCGAGATGTACGTGCCGGGCGGTGCTATCGCCGGACAGATCCACGTCTCCGATCTCGTCGTCCCGGTTAATCGAATCGCCCGGTTTGACCGATGGCGAGACGTGCGCATACACCGTAAGCATCTGATCCAAACCGCGAACGATCACCATATTCGAATGCTCGTCCTTGGGGTGCATACTGTCCTCGATGTCGGTAACCGTACCGCCCTCCACGGCGAAGACCGTTCCGTCGTCATCGTTTCGCGGCGCGACATCTCGTGCTCGGTGGCTCGCGCCAAATTCGGTGGTGACTCGCCCGCCGAGTTTGAATGGCGAGTGTGCATAGACGTGCATGGCCGGCCTCCAGACAGTGGAACGTTTTGTCAGTATACAGCCCCGCCCGGAAACCCGCAGCCCCGTTTGAGAACCAGGCCCATCCTCTCGCGGTGGAGCGCAACGGCAGCTGTCCAGGATGTGATCGCCTAGAATGAGTGGATGAGGTGATCGATCACGTTCTTTCAGCGGGTAATCCGGTTATTTCTCTCCCTGGCCGGTGTCGCGATCGTCACCTGGACCGCATCGGCCGTTGTACCCGTTAATGCCACCACTGTAGGTTTCGCATACCTGCTTCTCGTTCTCGTCATCGCGACCATATGGGGGTTCTTCGAAGCATCGATTGCCTCCATCACGGCCACGCTCTCGTTCAACTTTTTCTTTTTGCCGCCGGTGGGCAGACTCACAATCGCCGACCCCCAAAACTGGGTCGCGCTATTCAGCTTTCTAATGACTGCGCTGGTGGCGAGCCGGCTCTCGAGTGAAGCCAAGCGGCGAGCTCTCGATGCGATCGCTCGGCAGCAGGACGTGGAACGTCTTTACACTTTCAGCCGGGCAATTCTGCTGATCGATAAAAGCGATCCATTCCCGAAGCAATTACTACGGAAACTCGCTGAGATCTTCGACCTGGCGGCGGCGGTGCTCTATGAGCGGCAAACGGAGCAGTTCTACCGCGCCGGCCCTTCCGATTTCGAGGGCCTGGACGAACAGCTGCGGGATGCGGCGCTACAGGGCACCACTTTCGCGGACGCGGAGCACAGTCGCATTATCACGGCGGTACGGCTGGGTTCGGAACCCATCGCGGGTCTCGCCGTACAGGGTCGCCGCATGCCGGATTCGGTTTTGCAGGGTATTGCCAACCTGGTTGCAATCGGGCTCGAGCGCGCGCGGGCGCAGGCATTGGCGGCCCAGGTGGAAGCAGCGGATAAGAGCGAAAAATTGCGAACGACGCTCCTCGACGCAATGGCCC
This sequence comes from uncultured Solibacteraceae bacterium, assembly GCA_964390225.1. GTDB lineage: Bacteria > Acidobacteriota > Terriglobia > Bryobacterales > Bryobacteraceae > PSRJ01. Next base: position 1,405 of record CAYMHP010000125.1, on the reverse strand, counting down.
ATGAATTCAAGACGCCGCTGACATCCGTGATTGGAGCGACCAGTGCGCTGCTGGACGACCCCAATCAATCTCCCCAGACGAGGCTGGAACTGATCCGAATCGCGGATGAGGAGGCGCATCATCTAAAGGAATTGATTGAGGATACGGTGGAGATGGGCCGTCTCGACAGCCCGAATATCCGCGTTGAAGCGGAGCCGGCAGATATGGGGGAAATCGTTCGGGAAGTGGTTGCATCGATGAGAACTGACTTAATTGATCGTTCGGTACGCGTAGAGGGGGAAGAACACCCATCGCCGGTTTCGGTGGACCGGCGGCTCTTAAAGCTGGCGATTAAGCAACTGGTCGATAACGCATTGAAATATTCGCCGCCGGACAGCCCGGTCGTCGTGGAAGTGCGGAATGGCAGCGGCACGATTACGGTCGCGGTTACCGATCGCGGCGCAGGTATACCGAGCCAGGAACAGGGCCGAATCTTCGACCGCATGTACCGAAGTCCTTCCGTAGAGCGGCAAATTCCCGGCTCGGGACTCGGACTGAGTATTGCCCAGAACATTGTCCGGGCGCATCACGGCGATCTTAGCGTGGCGAGCCGGCCAGGGGAAACGACGTTCCGGCTCAGTCTGCCCGCGGACCCCGGAGGCGGACGAGGATGAGCGCAGGCCGAATTCTTGTAATCGATGACGAGCCCCAGATCCGGCGCATTATGCGGACCACGTTGACGGGCGCCGGCTACGAGGTGGACGATGCCAAGACCGGCGAGGAGGGCCTGAACAAATTGCGGGAGTTCCGCCCGGACCTGGTTCTGCTAGACATCAACATGCCGGGAATGGGCGGTGTGGCGGCTTGCAAGGCGATGCGCGCAAACCCAAACGTTGCCGTCATCATGCTGACCGTTCACAATACGGAGGCGGCGAAGGTTGAAGCGCTCGACGCGGGCGCTGACGATTTCGTAACGAAGCCGTTCAGTACGCCGGAGTTGCTCGCCCGGATTCGCGCCGCGCTGCGGAGAGTTCCAGCGACGCAGTCTTCACCCAGTCGGCTGCGCGCCGGTGAGCTTACGATCGACTTCGGAGCTCGAACAGTCACGCGAAGGGGAGCCGCGAGCCATCTCACCCCGAAGGAATTGGATCTGCTGAGATACCTGACGCAGCACGCAAACGAAGCTGTACCGCATCGGGAGTTATTGCAGGCAGTGTGGGGGCCCGATTACGGCGACCAGGTGGACTACCTTCGGGCCTTCATCAAGACGCTGCGCAAGAAAATCGAGCCGAATCCAGACCAGCCACAGTACGTAACCACGGAGCCCTGGATCGGGTACCGCTTCAACGGAGCCGTGGAAATTCTGTGATTGCTTCCTGAGGCCGGATGCCGTTGCCGGTCAGCCGCGATTGACTGGCGAAGGCAG
>CAYMHP010000124.1:0-15335 GCA_964390225.1 uncultured Solibacteraceae bacterium | reverse complement strand
GGATGGAACGCGCGCACCGCCTCGGCGATCTCCTGCGGCGTCATCGTGTATGGCAGATTCATACAAACGAACGCAACGTCGATGTTTTGCAGCCCCTTCATCTCCGGAATGGCCTCGGTATCGCCCGAGAAGTAGAAGCGCTTTCCGCCGTACGTCACCACGTAGCCGTTGCCGCGGCCCTTGTCGTGATAAAGCTGGCCAGGTGCCGGCCCCCGCTTGATGTTGTACATCGCGATGGCCTCGACCCCGAACGGCCCCACCATTGTTTTTTCGCCATTGCTGATGACCTTCACGCCCGCGACCTTCTCGGCCACTGCTTTGGGCGCGACAATCACCGTGTCGCTCTTCTTCAATTGGTCAATAATGTTGGGCGCGAGGTGATCGCCATGGATGTCGGTGATCAGGATGTAGTCCGCCTTCGGCAAGCCTTGATAACTGCCCTGTGCCGGATCGACGTACATCACCTTGCCGCCGGCCTGAATCATGAGGCTGGCGTGCTGGATGGGCGTGATCTGCAGATTCCCGGCGGATGTCGAAAACGTTTCCGCCGGCGCCCCCAAAACCACTGCCGCCGTCAACGTGAATGCCAATGCCACTCGTGTCATAGAGTGGATTGTACAGTAAGAACTTGTAGGGCAGGCTGTCAGCCGGCTGCGGGCAGCACTGTGGGGCAGGCTTTCAGCCTGCCGACCCGCTTTCAGTGGGTCGAGCCGGCCAAAGGCCGGCCGCGAGCAGATAGAGCTGGTTGCCGAAAACCTGCACCCCGCCTTACAAGCTGCGGCTCGGCCGGTAACCCGGCCGCGTATGCACGCGGAACTTCTTGCCCGGGTCGCTCACAATCTCCACCAGAATTTTGCGGAAACCCTCGTTGGGATTGGGCGCCGGGTAATACGTCACCGTGTAGGAGTTGCCGAGGTCCTCGCGAATGTCTTCGAAGGCCTCCACCTGCTTCTGCCAGCTTCTGGCCCAATAGGCCTTGCCTCCGGTGCGCTGGGCGATGCGCCGGAACACATTGCTGGAGATCTGGTCCTTGTTCACTTCGTTGGTCGAAATGACGTAGATCGGAATGCCCTCGTCTTCCGCCACCGCGCGCACGTCGTCCGGCGCCACCATGCTGGCGTTGTCCGGACCGTTCGAGAATACAATGACGACCTTGCGCCCGGGGATCTTGGCGGCGTCGCGAACCGTGAGCAGCAGCGCGTTGTACAACGCCGTGTCGTCGCCCGCCACGGCCTTGCGCAGCCCAGAGAGCGCCTCGTTTTTCTCGCGCGTCAGCACCGCCGCGCGCGAAAGATTACGGCTGAACGTGTACACCGCCACCGAGTCCGCCCGATCGAGGCCCCGAATAAAATCGGAGATCGCGTCCTCGGCGTAGACGAACCCGCGATACATGAAATTGCTGGTGTCGAACAAAATGAAAACGTTCGTTCCCACAAACGCGTCGGGACGGTCCAGGCCCGGCCCGCCCTGTCTTTTCGCGTCCACTAGCGGCACCGCTTTGCCGTCTTCGGTGACGCCAAGCGGAGGCTTCGCGCCCTCCGCAAAGGTGTTCATGCGCTGCAGAATGCCATCTTCGTAGATGCGGAAATCCGCGGGCTTGAGGCCATTGATGTAGTGGTTCCGGTTGTCGGTAATCGTGAACGAGAGGACCACCATGTCCACCTTGACGCGAAATACCGGCCGCTGCTCCTCCTGTGCGCGGAGCACAACTCCGCCAGCGGCTAGGCCTAAGAGTTCTCTTCTCGTGATGATCATGGCTAGTTTCCGGCAGGTACCTGAAGCGCGGCTTTCTGTGCCGTCGCGGCCGCCGCACGGGTCTGCGCCCGAACGTCGTCGCCCACCAGGCGAAGCGATTTTAGCACAGCGGGCCAATCCTCCAGATGCGAGGCAAAAATGTGCTCTACCAGCTTCTGCGTCCACTCCGGAATGCGCACGTTCAACTCGGCCGGCGACATCGACAGCTCATCGGCAAGCCCCACCCAGTACAGCGTGTTCGACTCCCAGCTCTCGGCCATCAGCCGGCTCGAATACCCCATCAGGGTTGGGAACGTCCGCAGGTTCATCATCTCCGGCTCGTAGGAGTTTGCCAGGGTCGGCTTGGGGGTCCCGAACGCGCGCGAGATCGCTTCGTAGTTGACTTCCTTCGGCGCCGCCTCTGCAAGCTGGTGAATCTCCGCCGCGATGCACGAGCCATCGTCGCGCCGCTTGGCCGTCATCTCGCGTGCCAGCAGGAACAACTCCGACGGCGTCACGCGCTCCACGGCTTCCTGCACATTCCCTTGCTCCAGCAGGCGCCCGACCTCGCGCGTCCGCGCAGGCGCGGCCAGCACCGAAAGTTCTTCCAACACCTCCGTGCGCAGTTCCGGCTGGTACGAGGCTTCCGCCAGCAGCTCCCGGCCATACCGTAAGTGCAGTCCTGCCCAGTGCAGTTGAGAAGGAGTTACGTTCCACCACCGCGGAATCTTGGCGCTGATGATCATTTGCGGCACCAAGTCGCCCCAGATCAGCGCCTGCGTCTGAGCCGGAACCAGGAAGTTCTGCTCCGCCTCGGCGAGCGCATACGGAAGCGTCGCCAGCGATCCCATGAGGCGTCCCCCGGCATTGCTCGGCCAGCCCGAGCCCATCATCTCCGTCGCCCGCCAGGTGTGGTTGGTTCCCTGCGCTCCGATGAAGTCGTGGCTGCGCACGAATACAGGGTTGGTATAGAGGACCTGCGATCCCGGCGGAGCGTAATACGCATAGTTGTAAGCCAGCAGCGTGTCGCGCATCAACGGCGCGAGCAGCCCGCGAACGTCCTTCAGCTTCTCCGGGTCGCCGGCAGCTTTATCGATGGCCGCGCGCAGGTTCAGCTTGCGCTGCGCGTCGATATGCCTCTCCGTCCAATACCCAAAGCTGATCGTGTTCTTCTCGGTTTCCGACAGCGAGGCCCGCGGCAGCTGCACCTCGGCGATGCGGCTCGCCAGCTTATTCACCACGGCGGGATTCAGTTTTTGGCCGCGCGCGACGCTCTCCACCGAATCGGCCAACTGGAACAGCGTGTCGAGCGAAACGATCCGCTGCGCTTCCAGAATTCGCATCAGCTCCTGCACCGAACGGTCGCGCGCTTCTCCTTCGCTATAACGGGAAGCTGCGCCCGCCAGCATGTCTAGCATTCGCTCCTGAGGTTCGGCCGCGCCCGGCCGCGCCGATACCGAGGTCAATATCAGTTCCACGCCTTCACGCCCGGCGTCGAACAATTCCCGGCGGCTCCGCACATGCAGGAACGGAGCGGTAAGGCCGGCGAAGACGGTGTCCGCCTGTGCCTCCGGCAAAGTCTGCTGGCGAACGAAGATTTGCCAGAGACTCACCAGCGATTGAAACGTGCCGGCCACGTCGGAGCGGAAATCCGGTTCGCGCACTTTGTTGATAGCGTCCGCGATATCCAGGTATTGGTTGATCGATTTGTCCGTCAGGTGGCGCGATTCGCTGAAGATCGGATACTGGCTGCCATACGCGCGGAACGAGCGCGCCAGCCGGTCCACCGTGGCAGGCTCCAGCGGCGTGGGACGGTTCCGGTCGACGTCGCTCAATGCCATGAAAATCTTCAGCGGCTCGTTCTCCGCGCTCTTGCGGCACAGCGCGAACAGAGCTTCCAGAACGTCATCCGGCTCCTTCCACGAAGTCGCCAGGCGGGTCAGTTTGCCGTCATACTTGGCTTGCGGGTTGACGGTGAACAGGCTCTTCCACACTTCCAGGTTTCCCGGAATGTGCGGCTTGCCGTTGGCGTCCAGATGCAGGCGCGTGGTGAGCAGCATCATGTCGGTGTTCGACCGGAACACCGGCCGCGCCGGCCCGGGGCTGGTGATGCGCCCCCGCACCGCCGTGTAGAACCGCTTCATGCGCGCCGGATCCGTGAGATAGTCGCGCACCGGTCCCCGAATTCGCGCCAGCGCGTCGTAAAGGCTGGCCAGCCACCCGTCGTCTTTCACCAGGAGTTTGTCAAAAAACGCTGCACCGTTATCGGGTGAGGTTCCAGCCAACTCCCCCCATGCGCCCGCCGAGCGCTGTCCACCCGGAACCACCGCTTTCCCATTGCGGATCTCGAACATGCCTCCGAAAAAATCCAGCACGTGGGCGTAAGCCCGCAACCTCGGGAAGGTGGATGCCTTGCGGAGCGCGTCCGCGGTCTCGCGATCCAGTTTCGAAAACCCCAGGTAGAGCCTGCAAATGGCCGGGTCGGAGATGAATCCCGTGATGAAATCGGGCTGGTCCTTGCCCCGTTCCTTCTCTTTGAACCAGTAATCCGGGCCGAACAGAACCGGCACCATGGTTGGGTGGAAGTCGTAGGTGAACGGCCGGTCGGTCCGGAGCGCCTGCTCCAGTTCGTTCAAAGGGAATCCGGAATCGGTGGTTAAGAATGCTCGCGAGGCGTTCACGGTCTCGAGCACCACGTCGGAGCCGCACCCGCCGCGCATCCGAAATCCCAGGATGCGCAGTAGTTCGCCCGCGCTGGCCGATTCGCACTTGGGAACTTCGATGATCTTCTTCTCGCCGGCGAACTGCTCCAACTCCCGCGCTTGCGTTAGATACCGGTGAACCAGTTTCAGGTACTCGGTCTGCTCCAGCTCTTCATTGCTGCGGGACGCCTGGTACCCGTTGGTGACTACGTTCCGCGCTAACGCTGGCAGGATATCCCCGGCCGGCGTCTCCGGCGGCATGGCGGCCATGCGCGCGAAGGAGCGCAGCGGCCCCGGGATGGGAGCCGTGGCCGACTGCTCCGCCGCCGCCGCGGTAAAGCGCGGCTTGATGTTCTGCCCGGTCATGGCGTTATAGGTATCGAAATCGCGCAACGCGGCGTCGTTATCGCCCGCAAGAATGTCTAACGTTGCCAAACGCTTGGCAATTCGAGCCGCGCGCGCCGGGTCGGAGCCCTGACGTACCCGCGCTAGTACTTTTGCGTAGGCTTGCCGGCTTCCCGGATCGCCATAGCGCTCCAGGAACTCGGCGTAACTGGTCAGAGTGGTGACGTCGTTCGGATTTGACTCCACCGCGCGCGCTAGCGCCGCACGGGCTCCCTCCGTGTCTCCGGAGGCTTCCATCTTCTTGATTTGATCGAGGTTTTGCGCGTAGATACTCGCGCTTACGAAGGATATTACGATTACCGAGAATGCCTTCATTGGGCTTCTCCAACTCTGCTGGTGAATCACTGTACCATGTCCCGGGATGGATTGGTGATTCTAGACCAACCAAACATCGATTTCAACGATAGCGGATGTAAAAACGCTTACCCGCATCTGCCGCTTCAGTGAAAACAAGCCAAAGTACTAAGGTGGCGGTACCGTTCACCTCTTTTCGCAAAAAGTTTTCATTCGTCAAATCAACACGTTTGCGGCGCCTAGCGGGGTGTGCCCGCAACCCGGCTGCTACTGTGAAATCGCACAGAGGCTTGTGCCCACCGCGCCGGGCCTCGACGAGTTTCTTGCTGGCCAGCAAGCGTTGCACTGCGGTGGTTCTGAACTTCCCGTATGGTCCTGAAGACCTTAACGGCTGACCGCCTACGCGGACGGGGCCGGCGGGGAGAATCTGGGAGATCGCCCATAGCATTTGGCGGAGAGCGGATAGCTCGTATTGCCGCGCCGCCCGATATCAGAGAGTCGGCATCGAATCGAGCAGGTTATGGAGCCATCCAGCTTCCCGATGGCCCTCGAAGATGCGGCTCGAATCACTGGGTGGCCGACAACGCACGGCGAAAAGTCCGGCGGGTTGTACCCGCAAGCCCGGCCACCCCGCAACGCAATCTTTTCGCTTAGACCGGCCGTAGTGTATCCCGATCCTCTTTTTATCCACTCCTCACCGCAGTTCACCTCCAGAACTCTCCGCTTCGCCAACCTTCCCAACAACCTACGGCCGGTTTAAGTTAAACTACCGGCCGGATGGAGAATCGGACCAGGCGGCGGCTGGAAAGGTACGGTCTGTATCTTCTTTTTGGACCGCGCTCGGCCTGTTCGAGTTCACCCAGAGCTACGCGCAGACCGCGGGAGCGAAAATCCGCGTCCCCGGGAATGACGCGGCGCGAGTGCTCGGGGCGCTACTATGAAGGGGCTAAGTCCCTGCATGGCGACGCGAGACTACCAAGCGGTGGAGGCCGCCCCGGGGCGCCTCTCCGGCCCCGAACGACACGACCGGCGGCCTGCGGGCTTCCTCACCCGGTGGTGGCAGCCCATCGTCATCGCGACGGCTGCGCTCGTGCTGATTTGGCAACTCTTCGTGCCTCCGATCGTTGGCGTGGCGGATAACGGCGACTTCGGCAAGATGATCGCCCGCTACAACCTGGGCCATTACACGCCGTCGTGGGGCTACCTGGGCGCCCGCTACGACTTTGACGGCCACTACCACTACGACTCCGGGTTTGCCTCCTCGGAGTTGTTGCCAATCCGCATCGCCCTCGCTGTCAACCGGCTCATTTCGAAGGACGGCGCCTTCGATCTGAGGCTCATCGGATTCTTCCATGCAACCATGTACCTGCTGGCATTTGCGCTCTTCGTGCCCTTGCTGGCGGATGCCGCAATCGGATTGCGCCTGGGCTTCTGCGCGCTGGTGCTGTTTGTTTTCTATGACGTGATGTATGTCGGGTTTCTGAACTCGTTTTACATGGATGCTGTCACGCTGGCCGCGCTGCTGCTGGCCGTCGCCTTTTACCTCCGGGCGCTGCGGTGGCGGCGTCCCGCGGACACCTGGCTGCTTCTGGTCAGTTGCCTCTTGCTGGTGACCTCGAAACCGCAGTACGCGTTCTTCGGGCTCTGGTTTGCCGTGCTGTTCTGGATTGGCCGGGACGTGTTGCTGGCGGGGCGTACGAGAGCGGCTCTGGCCGTCTGCGCGCTCCTGATGCTAGCGGTGTGGGCCACAGTTCGCTTTGGTGGGCCGCGGACGTATACGGCCAAGTCGGCATTCAACGTGATCTTCTCTCAGATCCTTCCCACCTCTAAGAATGTAGACGGCGCGATGGCCGAGCTCGGGCTCGACGACTCTTATAAGGTGTGGATCGGAAAGCATGCCTACTCGCCGGGGTCGCGGCTGGAAGATCCGGAATTTTACGAGCCGTTCCTCCAGAAGACGTCTTTCGCGCGGATCGGATGGTTTTACCTAAAACACCCGGCGGACGCCTACCGCGCGCTCCGCACGGCATTAGATGAGGCCGGCAGGCAGCGGCCGGCCATGGGCACCTTCGATGCCTCCGCGGGACTGCCGGAATTCGCCGAAAGTCAGGCGTTTGCCTTCTGGAGCAACATGAAGCAGCGGTGGTTTCACAATCACGCTCCCAGGCTGATCTTCGTGTTCGCGGGCCTGGCGCTCCTGGCGGGAAGCCTGCTCACAGTCGCGCGGAAAACGCTTCCGCAGGGCGCCTTTGCCGGCGGCTGTGTGTTGATCGGAATGGCGGTGAGCGACCTGCTCGTCTCCTCGCTCGGTGATGTCCTCGACCAACCCCGCCATCACCTGATCTTTTTTGCTCTCTGCGATCTGCTGGTGCTGACCATCGTCTGGCTCGCGATGCAGCGGATATGGCCTTCGATTCCAGAGGGTGCGCGACACAAGAGTGGGTGGGAACTCGAGCCGGAGCCGCGATCGTAACCGCGGCGGCTGAAGACAGCCTACAGCCCCACCGCCTTCAATCCTGCCGCGCATACCTGACCATCCTGCGGGCTGGTTCCGCCGCTCACCCCGATCGCCCCGACGAACTCTCCGTCGACGATGATCGGAACGCCGCCTTCCACGGGAATCGCTCCTTGCAGGCGCAAGATCGCCGTGCGGCCGCCCGCCAGAATTTCCTCGAATGCCTTGGTGGGGCGCTTGAAGCGCACCGCCGATGCCGCCTTGTCCTGCGCCACGTAGACGCTCCCGATCTGCGTGCCGTCCATGCGCTCCAGGTACACGAGGTGGCCGCCGTCATCCACGATCGCGATCACCATGGTCCACTGGTTTCGCACGGCTTCGGCTTCCGCCGCCGCGGCAATCTGCTTGGCCGCTTCAAGGGTGAGCGCCTTCTTGGTCGTTAGTTGTAGTTGTGCCATAGAACCGGTCGTGAGCGATCGCTACTTTGTGAAGGCGCGGCCGTATGGAACGGGCGGATCGAGTTTCGCGCCCAGAGCTTGCGCCGCGTGCAGCGGAAAATAGGGATCGCGCAGGAATTCGCGTGCGAGCAGCACCAGGTCGGCGGCGCCGGAGCGAATCACTTCGTTGGCCTGCTCCGGCGAGGTAATCAATCCAACGGCGGCGGTCGCAACCCCGGCCTCTCGCCGGATGCGGTCTGCAAACGGAACCTGGTAGCCGGCACGGAGGGGAATCTGCGCCTGCAGCGCCGTGCCACCGGAGGAGCAATCGATCACGTCGACGCCGAGCGCTTTCAGCCTGCGCGCCAGTTCGACCGAATCTCCGATGCCCCAGCCACCCTCCACCCAATCCGTGGCGGAGATGCGTACGAACAGCGGCAGGGATGCCGGCCATGCACTGCGTACGGCGCCGGCAACTTCCAGCGTCATCCGGATGCGATTCTCGAAGCGACCGCCGTACTCGTCGGTCCGGAAGTTGCTTAAGGGCGAAAGGAATTCGTGCAGCAGGTAGCCGTGCGCGGCGTGGATCTCCAGCACGCGAAAACCGGCGCGCCGGGCGCGCTCCGCCGCGGCGGCAAAGGCGTGAGTGATGACGCCGATTTCCGCTCGCGAGAGTTCGGCCGGCGCGGCATCTTCCGGCCGAAATGGCACGGGGCTGGGGGCGACCGGCTGCCAACCACCCTCGGCCGGCGGGATGGCTCCGCCGCCATCCCAGGGCCGGCGCGTGCTTGCTTTCCGGCCTGCGTGCGCAATCTGAATCCCGGGGACCGCGCCGTGCTCTGCCACGAATCGCGCCACTCGCGCGAGCGGCTCTATGTGTTCATCCTTCCAGATGCCGGCGTCCGCGGGCGAAATCTGTCCCCGCTGCTCGACCGCCGTCGCTTCCATGATGACCAGCCCTGCGCCTCCAACTGCGCGGCTGCCCAAATGAACGAGGTGCCAGTCGGTAGCGAAGCCGTCCGCGCAGGAGTACTGGCACATCGGCGAGACCCCGATGCGGTTGCGAAAGGTCTCGCCACGTATCGCCAGGGGGGCAAACAACTCGGTTCCGGCAGCGGTGACGTCGAAGACGGTATCCATTGCGCTCATAAAAGTTTGGGGGACGATCCTTAACGATGCTATCGCGGATTTCTGTAACGGCGCGCGGTTGCTACCATAGGAATTGAGCTGTTGAATGGTTGACCTCCGCCTGAAAGCCTATGGGGCCGCTGCGTCGGTATTTGCGGTGGACCGAATCACCAAGTGGTTTATCGAAAACCACGTTTCCTTCCTCGATACCTTCCGCGTGATCCCCGGGTTTTTCGATATCGTGCATTCCGAGAATCGTGGCGTGGCATTCGGCCTCTTCAACGATTCTGTCTCGGAATGGCGGACGTCGCTGCTGGTTCTCTTCTCGCTGCTCGCCGTGGTGGTGGTGGCGGTGCTTCTTTGGAGCGCGGAGCGGCTCGACCGGTGGTCGCTGGCCGGCCTAGCCCTGATCCTGGGAGGAGCAGCGGGAAATGTTTTCGATCGTATCGTATGGGGCCGGGTCACCGATTTTCTGGAGTTTTACATCGGAGCCTATCATTGGCCGACTTTCAACCTGGCAGATTCCGCCATCGTGATTGGCAGCGGCCTCCTGTTAATTGAAGTGCTGCGGCCCAAGCGGCAAACCGCAAATGTACCCTGAAATATTTCACATCTCGTTTCTACACACGTACGGCGTGCTGGTCGCGCTGGCGTTTCTCGTAGGTCTATGGATGACGCAGCGGCTCGGCCGCCGCGCCGGCCTCAACCCGGAGGCGGTGACCAATCTCGGCATCTACTGCGCCCTGGCGGCGATCGTCGGCGCCAAGGTGATGATGTTCCTGGTTGATATCCCCTACTACATGGAGCATCCCGGCGAGATCTTCTCCTTGTCGACCCTGCAAGCTGGCGGCGTCTTCTATGGAGGATTGATCGGCGCCCTGGTGGCCGCTGCCTGGTACATGCGCAGGAGCCGCCTGCCTCTGCTGGCCACCGCCGACGCGTTCGCGCCGGGCATCGCATTGGGGCACGGCATCGGACGGCTGGGCTGCTTCTCCGCCGGCTGCTGCTGGGGAGTGGAGTCGCACGGCCCCTTGGCGGTCACCTTCACCAATCCGGTTTCGAACCAGTTGGTGGGCGTGCCGCTGGGAGTTCCGTTACACCCTACGCAGCTCTATGAGGCGTTCGCGGAATTTGCGATCTTCGCCATTCTGTACTGGAGGATCGGCAAGGCGCACACCGCCGGAGCAATTATCAGCCTGTACCTCATGTTGTACTCGATGGTCCGGTTCGTGGTCGAATTCTTCCGGTTTCACGAGCAGGGCAATCTTTGGGGCGGGCCGCTCGATACTTCGCAGTGGATTTCGATTCTCCTGTTCCTGGTGGGCGCTTCGTACTTTGCCGCGTCCCGTCGCCGGACCGCCGCCGCGGTTCCCACCGTCTAAACCGATCGAGACGCCGCTAACGTTTTGAAACCGGCTTCCGAAGAAAGCATTTTTTGAGAGTCCTCCGGTACCGTGCGACGGTGCGGATGTATTCCAGCGTGAGATGTTTCAGGGCCCGGCTCGCCCGTTGCCAATCCTGCAGCCGCTCGGTGGTGGGCTTGCGGGAATAGGCACGGGCCAAATACTGCTCGAGCGATAAAACGTCGAACAGCAGCTGTCCGGTGGCAATCATATCTCTACGGAAGGCTTCGCTTCTCAGTCTGGAGCGATTGGTACGCATTTGGGCTCTCGTTTCGTAGACCTATAGGATCCGCGACCCCTTCCAGGGCGGCGGCCGCAAAAATTGAGTGTATGCGCTACCGAGCTGTCGCGCGGTGATTTAAAAAGCTTGGTCAATATCGTCACCAGGAGCTACAAAGACTCGGCACGTTCACGCCAGAGGGCCGTGCGACGAAGGAAGCGGGCTACAATCTAACCTGTTGCACACGAACGCATTGACAGCCGTCTACGGACACTGCGTACAGACGGTCGGCAGTAAGGCCGGCCGGCACGCGTTGTTGTCTGTTTAGCGGACATCGCGCCGGCAAACGGCCGTTCGTGGTAAGCGTTCTGTCCAGGAACCCGCCTGACCGTTCCTCTCGCGAGCCGCAACTGCGGAAATCCCATCGCGCGCGGCTCGCGTTACCGGCACATTCGCGACGAGCCCGAATTACCGTTTCGGTAGAAGGGCTTCCCCGCCATCGAACAGAGTTCGGCTTGCAATTGCATTCTCCCCGCCGCGGTTATTAGGAGAAGCCGCAGGTCAGCATCCTAACCTTTTTACATTTGAGTCGGGCATCGGATAGACGTGCCCGTAAGATCGATTCGTTCCCGGATGAGAATTCCCGCCAATAGGAGAGATCGATATGTTTCGTTTGACGCGTTATTTGTTGACCACGGTCGCCGTGCTGGGATTGGCATTGGCCAGCGTTCAAGCCCCGGCAGTCCATGTTGCCGACGGTCCCGTGCCGCCTCCCGCACCGCTTGCTGTTCCCAGTTCACCGTTGAACGTCTAACCGCGCCCGTCTAGGTTCGGGCGCTTGGTACTAGAACGCTTGTAACTATCGCGGCACGCGCGAAACGCGCGGAGTGCGCGTGTGGCCATCTGAGCAGGGCTCGCGTGCGTCCTATGCTATACTCGGGCGCGAAGCGATGGGATCCCTGTATTTGGCGGTGTTTTGGGCAAGCATGGTTATGCTTGCGTGTCTGTTATACCGCGGTTGGAAAAGGAGTCTGCTGCGAGAGTATCCATCATTCTATGTCTATATTGCTTGCGTGATGGTCTCCGCGGCCGTGCCCGAAGCCTTATCTATGGGCGACGTAGATCGGTACCGCTTCGTGTTCTGGTACCAGATGGTGTATTGGAGTCTGGAAGCGGCTAGCGCCATACTCGGTTTCGGCGTCACGTGGGAAATCTATCGGGTTGTTTTGGCTCCTTATAGCGGTGTTCGCAGGATGGCCCGGCTCATTCCTCCACTTCTGTTCTTCTTCGTTCTGGCGAGAGGCATGGCGAAGCTCCTCGGGCGTTCCGATGGCAGCTTCGTTCCAATTACTCTGGAACTGGAAGGCAATCTTAGAATTCTTCAGTTACTCTTGCTGCTGATGATTACCGGATTCGTGGCGCTCTATCGGACGCCTATGAGCCGCAACACGAAGGCGCTTCTTTTGGGTTATGGCCTCTTTATTGGAAGCAACGTGATTACGCTTCACCTGCGCGCCGAGTGGGGGTTAGCCTTTCAGCATTGGTGGGAGATGCTGCAGCCGTTGGAGTATTGTGTAACGCTGCTAGTCTGGTGTGTGGGTATGTGGTCGTACGCGCCGAATCCCGACGCTGGTGCGCCATTGGAAGCGGAGTATAGCCGCGTTGCCGCGCAGACCTCGCGCGATTTGGAGCGTTTGCGCGCGCACGTGAATCAATCCTGGCGGGCATAATGGATATCTACCTGATCAGTGCCATTGTTCTAGTGCTCTTAGTGCTGTTTTGGCTGGCACTCGGGCGCGGAGCGGTCGAATTGGCTGGCGCACCTGACCGGTCCGGAGTGGTCCGGTTGCCTCCGCGCTCGATCATCGACCGCTGTTTTTCAGAGGAGGATCTCGAGTTTGCGATGGCGCTCCGCTCGCCGGGTCTGCTGCACCTTTATGAGCATGAGCGGCGGCGTCTGGCATTGGCATGGCTTCACCAGACCCGCCGCGAAGCCGGACGCCTGGTTCGGTCGCACCTGAACATGGCGCGTCATGCCGGAGACATTCGCCCCGGAGTGGAAGCGAAGATTCTGTTGCAGATGGCCGTTTTTCTGTTCGTGTGCCAGCTTCTGGTGCTTATAGTGAGCTTCTACGGTCCTTTCCGGACGCGCCGCGTCCTGCAGTCCGCGCATGGCCTGGCGGAGATGCTCTCGGGATTGGGAGGGCGGCTGGTTATCAGTATGGCCCCGGACGTAGCCCGTGCGGCTCAATAACGGGCAGCTTAACGAGCACTAAGCGTTACTGCGCATGCAGGTTGCCTCTTCCGTTCAACTCGCAGCCGCTATCCGCGATCTCGAGGAACGCACGCTAGAAGAACTCCCCGGGCCATTGGCCCGGCTGGTGTACCTCTCCTCGACGCGCGACTACAATACCGGAGAATACCAGCACGCCGGCCTGGCGGATCGGTTCGGGCTCGTTGCCGCACAGCAGGCTCTCGCGCATTGCCACCAAAGCGTCTTTCAGAAAGTGCTCTATGCCAGTCTGGCCGATCTGGTGCAACAGTTGGGGACATACATCGAATCGACAGGAGCGGAGAAGGAGAAGGTGGTGAATGCCTGGCGGCAATTGCAGGCGTATCGCGTGCTGATTCCGGGCGGGTGCGACGAGCTGAGCGCCGACCTGTTCACCTCCAACATCAAGATTGCGGTGGAAGCTTTGACGTGTGAGCCGGTCCAGGCTCGGGAGAGTTAACCAAGCGGGCCGCAACGGCCGTAACCCGCCCCACGATCTCGGCCTCGTTCGGGAAAGCGAACTCCTGAGTCCGGCAGGGCGAGAGTGGATGCGGCACAGCGATAATGCGATCTCGATGGATTTCGCACCACGAGCACACGTACCCCGTCCTCAATTCGAGAAACCAGATGGGCCGGTCGTATTCCGAGCGGTACATCCCCGGAGCGGGTACCTTCTGGTCCTCGTCGATTTGGACGAACGAGCCCGGTCGCAACAGCGGATACATGGTGTAATCCGACAGTCCGATGAAGCCGTAGCGTTGCTTGCGGACGTTGAGGTGGCGGAGGAGACCAACCGGCACCTCTCCCCAGATTTCCACCATGCGGGAAAGTAGATTTGTCTTTTCGACCTTGAACCCCGGATCGAAACGCACCGGAAAGCTCAAGGCGCGCTCCTCGTTGGGAGTCTCGACATCGGCCAGGCGGGTATGCGCAAGCTGCATCGTGAACTGGTACCTGGTGGTGGCTTCGAGATCGACGTAAAACGAGACCAGTTCGGTAAATGGCCGGCCGTAAATAGCGCCTAGTGTAAATAGCTTATAGATACTGGGAGTCGATTCGTCGTTTTCGATTTGAATGAGGCGGGCGTGAGAGACGGAAAACTCCTCGTTTCCCTCCGAGATGGCGATCTTGCGGCTGAGGTCGGCGACCTCGCGCGTGGTTAGGCCCGCACGGACGCGAAGCTGTCTCAGCCGCTCACCGGCTCTCAGCGCAGACACGCTTCGGTGACCTCATGCATTATGTGGAGTCTTCCCAGAGACTCCATGCTACCGCACCGGTTCTGCGGGCCCGTACTGCGAGATTTACCTACGATCCTGTAGATTTTGGCAACAGCGGTCCTAAGCGCCTACCCGCCCATACTTTATCGAGATTCCCAACATTTACTCCGTTGCAATTCTCAACGACGCTCGCCGGTGGCATCTGAGCTGCGTCCGTAGCCGCCTGAAAACAAAACAGATAAGAAGGTAAGAAACACTGCAATCTGGCACTCGCCGTGCCCTTAAAGGTAGCCAAAGGAGCAATCGTTATGACAGTCATCCTGGTTTTGGTCACCTTCCTGGCGTTCATCGTTTTGGACTACTTGTTGAACCGGCGAAAGGCCGTAGTCACTGTCCCCGTAGAGGTGCCGCAGCGGATTCCCGCGACAGCCGAGAGCGAGTATGTCGAGGGCTTCCAGGTACCCGGAAACCTAGCCTATCACCCTGGCCATAGTTGGCTGACGAAGGAGCGAAAAAATGTGGTTCGCGTCGGCGCCGATGAATTCGCCGCAGCGCTTGCCGGCAAAGTCGCATCGGTCGAGCTGCCCAAGCCGGGCCAATGGATCCGGCAAGGGCAGAAATTTGCGGTGCTGCATCGAAATGGCGAGACGACCGAGATGGTTTCTCCGACCGAAGGAGAGGTCATGGAGGTGAATGCCGAACTGTTGAACAACCCGGCGCTGCTGCGGCAGGACCCGTATGGGAAGGGATGGTTCGTCACGATGACGGTTCCCGATGAAGAGAGCACGAGCCGCAACCTGGTTCCTAAACGTTTGATTCGAGAATGGATGCGGGACGCCGTCGAGAGGCTCTACGGGCTGCAGCCGGCGCTCGCCGGGATGGCCGCGGCTGACGGTGGCCGGCCCGCCGAGGACCCGCTGGGTGCATTGCCTGATGCCAATTGGAAGGCCCTCACTGCCGAGTTCTTCCTAACCCGGTAGATCTGTCAATATTTGCTACACTTTTGCCGTGAATTTTGCTAAAAGAGAGTTGAGGGTCTGATAATGCCGATAGCTGTTCTCTACGATA
>CAYMHP010000123.1:0-15366 GCA_964390225.1 uncultured Solibacteraceae bacterium | reverse complement strand
AAGTGCTTGCCGCCCGTTTTCTGCTGAAGTTCCCCCGCGGGACGCATTTTCCCTTCGAAGAATCCCTGGCCGTGGCCTCACCCGCGGTTGCCGGCCGTCCGGTTCAGACCGGAGCCTGAGCCACCCCGCAACATCTGTTTCCAATTTCACAGATCGGTGTGAAAATGGAGCAGTCGGGGGAACCACGATTTGAGAGGACGCCGTTGGGTTTGGGAACTGCTGATTCTGATGGCCGTCGCCGCCGTCCCGCCGTTACTCTCTCAAGTCCCGCCGCCGACCATTACGGCTGTCTTAGGAATCAACAACTCGACAAACGTCCCCGTGGCAGTCGGCGCGGCGATCACCGCCGGAACGCCGGGCAACTTCCAACTCGAGGTCGATCTGCAAAGCGCCATTTCTGGCGTGCTACAGGATGTGCTCTGGCAAAACCCAACGTACCCAAACCTGTCGGCCACTTTTCCAGCGAACAGTATTCAGACCTCGACAAGTTGCCGGAACGCCGCGCCGCAGTGTCTTTTCATGACCGTCCCGAGCAGTCTCTATCCCTTGAGCGCCGGTCCCAGTACGGTGAACATCAAGGTCGAGGTCACCTCGGGGGGTACGGTCCTTCAATCGAACACTAAGACGTTCGCGATCAACGCACCGCTCCGTTCGCTGAGTCCTCGCGTGGTCGTGGTCGGCGACACGATCACGTTCGATTTGTATGGCGGCGGCACCACTCCAGTCAGCAACGCGCTGAACACGTTGACCGGCGCGCCGCCATGGCTGAGCGTGCCGTCTCAAAACCCCACCGTTAGCGGGACTCCAACGGCGACCGGTACATTCACGTTAAGCATGGGAGTTGTCGATGCCTGGGGGAATGCCGCCACCATCGCCGACGTCATCCAGGTCGTCAATCCTCCTACGATCACCCTCCTGAGCCCTAACCCCGCTCGGGCCGGAAGTCCGGATCTGCAGCTCATTGTAAACGGGACGAACTTTGTGGCCTCTGACGCGGTGAATCGGGGCTCGACTGTCGCGACTTGCGGCGATGGTTGCTTTAATTTCCAGACTACGTTCAACAGTTCCACCCAGTTGACGGCGACGATTCCCGCGAACCAACTCACGAATCCGGGAAGTATTCCGTTAACCGTTCTGCTGCCAAGCCAGACGCCTTGCAGTCAGGCTGGTTTGCCAACTTCAAATCAATGTCTGGCGACGCTCAACGTCGCGACAGCGCAGCCATTGCTGATCACCAGCGGATTTCCTCCCAACGGTACAGCCGGCGTCGCGTATTCCTTCGGGCCAATTGCCGCGGGAGGATTTCCGCCCTACACGTGGTCGGCCACCGGACTTCCCGGCGGGCTCTCGATCAATCCCAGCACCGGTCAGATCTCCGGCGTTCCGCAGATTCCCGGACCGGCATCCATCGCTCTCACCGTGACGGATAGTTCCCGTGCTTCGCTGACGAGTAATTACTCGTTCACCATCATCGCTGGAGTAGCACCCCTGCAGATCTTCAGCCAATCGCTGCCGAACGGAGTCGTTGGAAGTGCTTATACGGCCTTAATCGGCGCGCGCGGAGGCGTCGAGCCGTACGTCTTTTCCGCTTCCGGTACTCTGCCGAGCGGCGTCTCTCTGACGGCGGCTGGATTACTGAATGGTGTCCCGGACACTGCAGGAACCTATACTTTCAGTATCCGGGTGCAAGGCGCCGATGGGCAGACCGACACCCGGACTTACACGGTCGTCATCACGGCGCCGCCGCTCTCCATCACAACCGCATCGCCTCTCACTGACGCGCCCCTTGGCACGCCGCTCACGGTTACTTTCGCCGCTACCGGCGGCGTCACGCCGTATGTGTTCACCGCGAGCGGCTCGCTGCCGCCGGGCACGAGCTTCGCCAATGGGGTGCTCTCCGGAACCCCCACTCAGGCCGGGGCATTTCAATTCCAGGTTACCGTCACCGATAAGGCGGGCAGCGCCGAAAGCAAGACTTTCAGCATCAACGTAGTCGTTCGGACTCTGACGATCACGACGACATCTCCTTTGCCGGATGGACAGGTGGGCGTCGCATATTCGGCGCAGTTTGCCGGATCGGGAGGCGTGCCGCCGTACTCGTGGACCGCCACCGGCATCCCTCAGGGCCTCGCGTTCTCAGCGGCAGGCGTGCTGAGTGGTACTCCAACCGCGGACGGGAGCTTCAGCCTCTCGGTTACTCTCAGCGATTCCGGCGGCAAGACCGCGTCCGGGTCATTCGGCCTTTTGATCACGCCGGCAAAATTGGTGATCACTACGGCGTCGTTGCCCGATGGCACGGTTGGGGTGGCCTATTCCGCCTCCCTGGCGGCTTCCGGCGGTGTCAAGCCCTATACCTGGTCGATTACCGGCCTGCCCGCCGGTCTCTCGGCTGATGCAACTGGCGTGATTAGCGGAACGCCGCCGGCTCAAGCAGCCGGCCAATCTATGGTTTCGGCGGCCGTGACTGATGCGAAGGGCGCCAAGGCCAACCAGACCTTCGCGTTGAATATCGTTCTGGCGCCGCTGCAGATTACGGCAAACCTTCCGACCGGCACGGTGGGAACTGGGTACTCGGGCAGCTTTTCGGCGAGCGGCGGAGTAGCGCCGTACACGTGGTCGGGCAACGGACTTCCCGCCGGGTTGAGTCTGGCCGCGGACGGAACCGTTTCCGGAACGCCGCAGGCCGGCGGCACCAGCTCCGCTGCCGTTACCGTCAAGGACAGCCGGGGAACCACCGCCAACGGGACCTTTCCCATCACGATCGGTCTGCCGGCCGGCCCTGGCGTGAATATCACCGGGATCCAGGACACCTCGAATCCCGGTACGCAGCCAGCCCTGCAGATCGCATTAGCCGCGAGCTATCCAACCGATGTGACGGTGGCCCTGACCCTTACGTTTGCGCCCGACTCCGGACCCGACGATCCTAACATCCAGTTCTCAACGGGCGGGCGCATCACGCGAATCACGGTGCCGGCGGGCTCGACCGCAAATGTAGGAAACGTTGGCGTGCAGACCGGAACGGTGGCTGGCGTGATCACCATCACCGCGCAACTCCAAGCCGCCAACCAGGATGTGACGCCCCGGCCGGCGCCCGTACGGACGATTCGCATCAACGCGACGCCGCCCGTCCTGACAACGGTGACCGCCACACGCACTAGCGCTGGATTCACCGTGACGGTGATCGGGTTCGCACCGACACGGGAGCTTGCTCAAGCCACATTTCAATTGACGGCTGCACCGGGCTCGAACCTGCAGACGACGGCCATCCCGATTGCCGTAGACCCGCTCTTCACCGCGTGGTGGCAGAACCCGGACTCGATCCAGTTCGGGAGCCAATTCAAGTTCGTCCAGAACTTCACCGTTCAGGGCGATACCAACGCCATCGCGTCAGTCTCGGTAACGTTATCGAACAAGGCCGGCGCATCTGCTGCCGTGAGTGCAACTCTGCAGTAGTGGGGCGGGATGCCATCCCGCTGCGGGTTCTCAACCTGCCCTACAACTTCATCACGCCGTCACGGTCTGCCGCCAGCGCGCCGAAACCTTCTGGATCCGCTCCACGGCCTCCATCAGGTTGGCCAGCGAATTGGCATAGCTGAACCGGATGTAGCCCTCACCGTACTGCCCGAATCCGCCGCCGTTGAGGCAGGCGACCCCCGCCTCTTGCAGCAGCAGATCCGCCAACTCCTTCGATGGAATTCCGGTGCCGGTCACGTTCGGGAACGCATAGAATGCGCCGCCGGGCAATGCGCAGCGGAATCCCGGGATCTGGTTGAGGCCGGCACAAAACGCATCGCGGCGCCGATGAAATTCGGCGACCATGCTGGTGACCGCGTCCTGGGGTCCGGTGAGCGCCGCGATACCAGCACGCTGGGTGAAGCTGGCGGTGCAGGAGTTGGAGTTGACCATCAGCTTGTTCACCGCGGCCACCAGGAATTCGGGCATCACGCCGTACCCCATGCGCCACCCGGTCATGGCGTAAGTTTTGGAGAAACCGTCGAGAATGATGGTTTTCTCCAGCATGCCCGGGAATGCCGTGATGGAAGCCGGCGGCTCGCCGCCGTAATAGATCCGCGAATAGATCTCGTCGCTCAGGATCATAACGTCGCGGTCGGCCAGCATGCCGGCGATGGCGCGCAGGTCCTCGCGGGGAATAATTCCGCCGGTCGGATTTTGCGGCGAGTTCAGGATCACCAACTTGGTTTTATCCGAGAGCCGGTCCCGGAACAGGTTCAGATCGAACGAGAATCCGCGATCTTCCCCCAGCGGCATGGGCACCGGCGTCGCACCCAGGAACCGGATCATCGACTCGTAGATCGGAAAACCGGGGTTCGGGTAGATTACCTCATCGCCGGGCTCGAGCAGCGCAATGAGCGGAAAGAACATGATGGGCTTACCGCCGGGCACCACGCACACGTGCTGTGGGCCGACTGCAATGCCGCGGGAGCTCGAAATGTATTGGGCAATGGTCTCGCGCAGCTCAGGGAGTCCCTGCGTCGGACCGTAATGGGTCCAGCCCTCGTCGAGTGCCCGCTTGGCCGCTTCCACAATATGCGCCGGGGTAGGGAAATCGGGTTCGCCGATCTCCAAGTGCACCACGCTTTTTCCCTGCGCTTCCAGGGCGCGGGCCCTCACCAGCACGTCGAAGGCGGATTCCACACCGAGCCGCTCGATACTTTTCGCCAGTCTCATTTTCGTCCTCAGGGATGTGCCGGGCTTGTGACGGCCAGCGACACATGCCTTCAGCTTATCAAGGCCGTAGAGTTAGAATGTGCTGTAGCGGACTGGCCGCTTTTAATTTTCCACGTTTTCCGGGTTCCTGCGTCATCCCTATTAGGAACTTGTGAAGACTGTCGTTTCGGTCGAGATGAGCGAAGTCATAGAGCCCGGCCTGGAGCTCCTGGAGCGACAGAATCGCTTTGTTTCCGAAAACTTGCGGCGGATTTTCGTGCAGATCTACCGGATCGTCGGAAATGTCGCGGATGCACAGGATCTCACACAGGAGGCCTTCATCAAGGCGCTCCAGCGGCAGGAGCAGCTAAAGGACGAACAGAAGGCGGCGCACTGGCTGTCGCGCATTGCGACCAATACCGCCATCGACTTCCTGCGGCGAAGCGGCCGTGCCAACTTTTGCGAGATCGACGAGGCGCCCGAATCGCACCTGGAGACCCCGGAACAGATTTTGCTGCGATCCGAGCAGCGCAACTACCTGGAAGATGGCCTGCGGCTGTTGAGCCCGCGAGAACGCGCCGCGCTAATGCTGCGCGACGTGGAGGGCCTGCCCGCCGAGGAAGTCGCGCGGCGTCTGGAATGTTCGAAAGCCACCGTGCGGTCGCACATTGCCAACGCGCGGACCAAGTTTCGGCGGTATGTGGAGAAAAGGAAGCGGTAGCAAGATGAAGCACCCGAATCAAGCGACGCTGGCTTTGCACGCGGGTGGCGATCTCGGGCTGATCGCCCGTTGGCGCACCGAGCGCCATCTTGCCGGCTGCGAGCAGTGCCGCGACGAAGTGGCGGCATTCGCCGGCACATTGGAGATCGTGCCGGAATTGAGCGAGATTCCCGAATTGCCGTGGAACCGGATGGCGGCCGAAATGAAGGCCAATATTCGGCTCGGCCTCTCTGCCGGCGAATGCGTCCGGCCGGGAGACGTGCCGCTGCGGCATTCTTTGTTCTCCGGCGCGCGCGCGGCGGTGGCTCTGGCCAGCGTGGCTGCGCTGCTAGTGACAGGCTTCGTCCTGGAGCACCCCGGGCCGCGGCCGATGGCGCGAAGCGAGGGAGTCGTGGTGCAGTCCACAAGCAATGGCATCCAGGTGCGAGAAGGCGCCGAAGCATTGCGGCTGCTGCACGGGGGCGCGCAGAATGTCACCTATTCGGTGGGCGCGCAGGGTTCCATCCGGGCTCGTTACGTGGATCCGGATACGGGATACGTAACCATCAATAATGTTTATGCGGAGTAAACGCAGTCTGCGGGTGGCGGTGATCGGGTTCCTGGGCGCGGCCAGCGTGCTGGCACAGGATATCCCGCTCGATCCACGCAGCTCCGTGAAAGTCAATTTTCCGCAGGATTCGCCGCTCACGCTGCTGTCGATGGAGACGGGTCAATCGCGCGCCACCGCGCGCGGCGCCGCGGTAGTCCTCGACCTGCACATGGCACTTACTTTGCGCAATGCCAGCTCAAACCGCGTTCACGGCGTGACTCTGCGAGTCGTCTCGCAGGAGATCTCCGTAGGCGGCAAGGCGTCGGTTGCGATTCCGAGTTTGAATGTCGGGCCCGGCGAGACTTTCCCCGTGCGCATCGATGTGCAACTGATGCGCCCGACGCAGGTCTCCAGCGGACCGCTCGTCCAGGTGGACCTCGACGGTGTGCTGTTTCAGGATCTCTCGTTCTATGGTCCCGACCGGCTGAATTCGCGCCGCACCATGACGGTGTGGGAAACGGAGGCGCAGCGCGACCGCGAGCATTTCAAACATGTGCTGGCGCAGTCGGGATCGGAGGGCCTGAGGCAGGCGATGCTGGAAAGCCTGGCGCGCCAATCCGACCGCCCGCAAATGGACGTCCGAGTGGTCCGGCATCGCACCGTGGCGGCTTCGGCCGTGCCGGCTCCGGAACATACCGTGGAGTTTGCGTTTTTGACTTTCCCCGACGCGCCCGTAGAAGCTGTGAACGGCTGGGCCGAACTGGCCGGCAGTGAAGCGCACTCGCCCCGCATTCAGGTCCGCAACCGGTCGGCCAAGCCGGTGAAGTATGTGGAGCTGGGCTGGCTGGTAAGCGATCAACGCGGCCAGGAATACATCGCGGCAACGCTTCCGGCATCGGACCCGGATCTTTATCTGCCGCCGGGCAAGACTGCGCGCCTTGTGCAGGATACCGAACTGCGCTTCTCGCGCAACGGAGATCCGGTCAACATCCGGAAGATGACCGGGTTTGTCAGCCAGGTGGAATTCGCGGATGGAAAGGTCTGGGTTCCGAACCGCCAGAATCTGGAGAATACCGCGCTACTCGGTGTGCTCCCTCCCTCGGCCGAGGAGCAGAGGCTCTCGAATCTCTATCGCAACAAAGGCCTCAGTGCTCTCATGGAAGAGCTTAAGAAGTTTTAACCCGCCAGCCCAGTTTCTTTTCCAATAACAAATGATAGCCTTGTTACCTTTGCCCACTCTGTAGCATCTTATTGGTTGTGGGCATCGACTGCCCGCACACAAGAGTACCCCGTAGCCCATACTCCTACCCTTTGAACAAAGAAGCTTAAGAGGAGCAAAATTGATAAAGCTAACTAAGGTAAGTCTCTGCCTCGCTACGCTCGCCCTCGGTGTTGCCAGCGCGGCATCCAGCTATTCCGTTGTGCTGACGTCGAACACATGGGTTGGCAATACTGAACTGAAGGCCGGCGAGTACAAGATGCAACTGGAATCGAACCAGGCCACCTTCAAACACGGAAAGACCACGGCTTCGGTGCCGGTCTCCGTGGAAAACAGCGCGACCAAGTTCTCGAATACTGCGTTGAATATCGAGTCGTCCAAGTTACAGTCGATTGATCTCGGCGGGACCAAGACCAAAGTCGTGTTTGCGCCAGCTAAATCGACTGGATCCGAACCCGCGGCCCAGTAATTCAGGTCTTCGTGTGAGTTATCGGCGCCGCTCTGCAAGCGGCGCCACCCGTATTTCCGGCCTACACTAGAACCGCGGCATAACTGCCGCGGCTGAACTAGCGCTTCCGGCTGAGAATTAACGTAATTACTCCGAAGGCGCCGATCGCCAAGCCGGCGATACGGTTCATCCATAGCATCGTGCCGTCGTTCACGCGGCTGTGAAAGTGACTGGCGACCTGCGAGAGGACGAGCCACCATAGCATCGCGCCCGACCAAATCCCTGCCACCAGGATCAAAGTCTGCCACCCCGCGCGGTGCTGGCTCATATGCAATGCGGCCAGGACTGCCAGAAACGAGAGAACCGTTGTCGGGTTCGTCAGGTTCAGCAGAAAGGCCGAGACAAAATCGGAATGCGGCGATGTATCGCCCTCGAAATCCTTCAAGGGCCGCGGCTTCTTAAGGTAGTAGACAATTCCAATTCCGATCAGCAGAACCCCGCCGAAGAGCCGGATCCAGAAGATTTCCCGGATGAGGAATTGGATTACGAAGCTGATGCTGAAGCCGGCGATGGCGCCGTAAATGGTGTCGGCGGTCGCCGCACCCAGTCCGGCAACCAGCCCCATCCTGCAGTTTTTCGTGAGAGCGCGGGAAACGACGAAAAGATTCACGGGTCCCACGGACGCGGAGATCGCGAGGCCGGCGAGCATCCCGCGGAACATGAGTTCCAATTCGATCATACGCGCAAAAAGCGGGTATCGCGCACGTGGGCTATGGATCGTTCGCCGCGTAACATGCCCTCATTATGCGATAGCCCGGCCGTATACTTAGAGGGAATGGCACTCCGGGGCTGCGTATTCGCACCGTTATTCGCCGCCGCCTTTCTGGGAACCGTGCGCGCGGAGATCGGCTGGATCGAATCGGCCGTCTTGTTTTGCACTGGCCTGCTGGTTTGGACGGCGCTCGAATACCTGATGCATCGCTTTGCGTTTCATGGCTTTGCGCCGCATTACCAGCATCACGCCGAGCCCGCGCAGCGCAGCTACATTCTGGCTCCTGTCTGGCTCTCCGCCTCAGGCGCGACCGTGTTGTGGTTATCGGTGTGGGCGATCACGCAAAGCTGGGGCGCGGCCTCATGGCTACTGGCCGGAGTGGTTGCCGGATACCTGATGTACGAACTGGTTCACCTGCGAATTCACAGCGCGGTCTCCGGTGGCCGGCTTTTGCGCGCGCTGCGGAAGCGCCATTACCATCACCACTTCGCGAATGAACATGCTTCTTACGGAGTCACCTCGCCTCTGTGGGATTTCGTCTTCGCGACGCTTCCGGAGCGGGGCATGGTTTCCGGGGCCGAGCAGGGTTGTTCAGGGCGCGGCTCGCGTTGAACAAGGATAGACCCTAATGGAACCGCGCCATCACTGGCGCGGCTAAAAGCGAGTGCCAGCCTCGCACCGAGTACGCACCAGTCTCTTCAGCCGTGGCACTCATGCCGCGGTTCCCCGTGCACGGACAGCTTCACCGCGCTGAAACAGCGCATTAGCGCGTGGCATAATTGTAAAAAACCTTGGCTACTATCCTTCCACTTAAAGAAGCGATTCGGGAGATTGTGCGCGACGGCGACACCGTGGCTCTCGAAGGATTTACTCATCTGATTCCCTTCGCCGCCGGTCATGAAATCATTCGCCAGCAGCGCCGCAATCTGACGCTGATCCGGATGACTCCGGACCTGATTTACGACCAACTGATCGGCGCCGGATGCGCCGCGAAGCTGATTTTTTCCTGGGGAGGCAATCCCGGCGTCGGCTCGTTGCACCGCCTGCGCGACGCTGTAGAGAAGAACTGGCCCGCCCCGCTCGAAATCGAAGAGCATGCGCACGCAGGCATGGCAGCCGCTTATGCGGCGGGCGCCTCCGGCCTTCCATTTGGCATTCTGCGCGGTTATCTCGGAACGGATCTGCCCAAGTACAATCCGAACATCAAATTCATCGAATGCCCGTACACCGGCGAGCGTCTTGCGACGGTGCCGGCTCATCGCCCCGACGTGACGGTGATTCACGCGCAGAAGGCCGACCGGAGCGGTAACGTGCTGATGTGGGGCGTGGTCGGGGTGCAGAAAGAGGCCGTGCTGGCCGCCAGGCGCTCGATCATCACCGTCGAAGAAGTGGTCGATCGCCTGGACGCACCGCCGAATTCGGTGGTGCTGCCTTCATGGGTGGTGGGCGCGGTGAGCGTGGTGAAGGGCGGCGCGTTTCCCTCCTACGCGCAAGGCTACTATCCGCGGAACAACGCCTTCTACAAGGAGTGGGACAATATCGCGCGCGAACGAGAAGGCTTCCAGGAGTGGATCGAACGTCACGTAATGAACACCAAGGATTTCGACGGCTTCAAGAGGAGCCTGGAGAAAGCGGCACAGCATGCCTGAGGCGACCTACACTACTGACGAGATGATGACGATTGCGGCGGCGCGCATGATCCGCAACGGCGCCACGCTCTTCGTCGGCATTGGGCTGCCGAGCGCCGCGGCGAATCTGGCACGACTGACCCACGCGCCCGACACGGTGTTGATCTACGAATCAGGCACGATCGGCACCAAGCCCGCCGTATTGCCGCTCTCGATTGGCGACGGAGAACTCGCGGAAACGGCCGAGGCGGTTGTCTCGGTTCCCGAGATGTTCGCCTATTGGCTGCAGGGCGGCCGCATCGACCTGGGCTTCCTCGGCGCCGCGCAGATCGATCGCTTTGCCAACATCAACACCACTGTCATAGGCGATTACCACAAGCCCTCGACGCGCCTGCCCGGCGCGGGCGGCGCGCCGGAAATCGCGGCCTCCTGCAAAGAGGTTCTCATCACTCTGCGGCACAATAAGCGCGCGTTCGTGAAGAAGCTCGACTTCCTGACTTCCAGCGGACACATGGAAGGCGGCGACAGCCGCGAGCGCATGAAGTTCCCCGGCCAGGGTCCCACCGCTGTAATCACCGATTTGGGAATCCTGACTCCGGACCCGGTGACAAAAGAGCTTACGCTCACCAGCGTGCATTCGGGGGTGGCCGCGGAAAAAGTGGTGGAGAACACGGGGTGGCCGCTCAAAGTGGCTCAGCAGCTTGCCACCACGCCGCCCCCAACCGAAAACGAACTCCGCGTGCTGCGTGATCTGAACGAGCGCACGGCGCGCGCCCACGCGGGGGGCTAATGCACTCCTTCGTCTACCAGATCCTGCCGTCTCGTGTGATCTTCGGCGTCGGCTGCCTGGAGCGGCTCCCGGATGAGATCCAGCGGCTGCACGCAACCAGGGCCCTGGTGCTCTCGACTCCGGAACAGCGGCAAAGCGGCGTGGAGATGGTGGAGCGTTTGGGCGAGCGTGCGGCCGGTCTGTTCGACGGCGCGGTGATGCACGTCCCCATCGAGACGGCGGAGGCCGCCCGCGAGGAAGCCAAACGCTTGGGCGCTGATTGTTGCGTAGCGGTGGGCGGTGGCTCCACGACGGGGCTGGCCAAAGCCATCGCGCTGGTTTCCGATCTGCCGATCCTGGCCGTGCCCACGACTTACGCGGGCTCCGAGATGACGCCCATCTGGGGCATCACCGAGAACGGCCGCAAGGTAACCGGGCGCGACCCGCGCGTGCTCCCGAAGACCGTCTTGTACGACCCGTCATTGACGGTCACCATGCCGGCCATGCTCTCGGCGACGAGCGGCGTCAATTCCATTGCGCACTGCGTTGAGGCTCTCTACGCGCAGGACGCCAATCCAATCATTTCGATGGTTGCGGAAGAGGGCGTGCACGCACTAGCGGCCAGCCTGCCCGTGGTCGTGGAACATCCGGCAAACCTCGACGCCCGCTCGCAGGCGCTCTACGGAGCCTGGCTCGGCGGCGTCGCGCTGGGGAGCGTCGGCATGGCGCTGCACCACAAGCTCTGTCACACTCTCGGCGGCACGTTCAATCTGCCGCACGCCGAAACCCATACCGTGGTGCTGCCGCATGCAGCGGCATACAATGCAGCGGCGGCGCCGGAAGCGATGTCGCGGATCGCGCGCGGTCTCGGCGCCGCGTCCGCCGCCGAAGGCCTGTATGATCTCGCAGCTTCTTTGGGCGCGCCGCTCTCGCTGGCCGCCTTGGGCCTGAAGCAAAGCGACCTGGACCAGGCCGCGGACATCGCCGTGCAGAATCCATATTACAATCCGCGTCCGATCGATCGGGCGGCAATTCGCGCACTGCTCCAGAATGCGTGGGAAGGGCGCCGGCCGCAGAGCCAGATGCGCCAAGGGGCCTAAAAAAAATGAAGAAGCTGACGCCCGGCAACCTGACCGAGGAAGTGATCGGCCGTTTGAATCACGCCGCGGATCCGCGCTTGAAGGAAGTCCTGACCAGCCTCATCCGCCACATGCACGCCTTCGCTCGTGAAGTGCATCTGACGCCCGAAGAGTGGATGGCCGGCATCCAGTTCCTGACCCAGTGCGGGCACATCACCACGGATAAGCGGCAGGAGTTCATTCTGCTGTCCGATACCCACGGACTGAGCGCGCTGGTCGATTTGATGGCGCACGAAACCGATCCGCCGAACGCCACCGAAGCGAGTCTGCTGGGCCCGTTTTACGTGGAAGGAGCGCCGGAGCACGAATTAGGAGACACTATCGCCGCCGGGGCGCGGGAAGATTCGATCATCGTGCGCGGACATGTTTTCAATCAAGAAGGCAATCCCATCGCCGGAGCCCTGCTCGACACCTGGCATTCCTCGCCCACGGGCTTCTACGACATTCAGGATCCGACCCAGCCCGAGATGAATCTGCGCGGCCGTTTCCACACCGATGCCAAGGGCTATTTCGAATTCCGGACCACTCGGCCGCGCTATTATCCCATTCCGACTGATGGACCGGTGGGCAAGCTGGTGCTCGGCAGCGGCCGCCATCCTTATCGTCCGGCGCACGTGCACTTCATCGTCACCGCGCCCGGATATGAGCGCCTGATCACCGCGCTCTACATAAAAGGCGACGAATATCTGGATTCCGATGTCGTATTCGGATCGCGCGAATCGCTGGTTGTCGAATACAAGAAAAGCGTCCGGGCCGGGGAGCCCGACGCTCTCGAGTGGGATTTTGTGCTGGCCGCCGCCGGCGAACGCCGTGCCGCCCAAGCGCGGTGATGCTGGACATCTCGTGACCCGCGCCCTGTATCAACCCCGCCCGTCAGGGCGGGCGTCCCTCGGCACGTAGCTCCGCAAAAAACGCATCGGCGTCGACGCGCTCACTTCCGCATCCGAACCGGGCAGCAGCCACACTTCCCCGGCCTCCACGGGCTCGCCGTTGATCGCGCCAGCGCCCTCCAGGCAGATCCAGAACTGGCATTCCTCGGCAGCAGGCCGGAGCGTCGCTCCTTGTTTCAGCCGGATCGATTCGGTTACAAAATGCGGGGAATTCACGAGGACCTGATGACCGTTGCTCAGCGGCACCGGCTGCGAAGCGCCCGGATGCACGCCCAAATCTGAGATCGCGATGGCTTGGTCCAGGTGAAGCTCGCGCGGCCGGCCATAGTCCCACAGCCGGTAGGTGATATCGCAGTGTTGCTGAATCTCGCACAGCACAATGCCCGCGCCGATCGCATGAACCGTATGCGCGGGCGTGTAATACGTTTCGCCAGGCCGCACGGGAATCCAATTCAAAAGCTGTTCGATCTCGCCCGTGCACGCCGATTCGCGCAGCCGCTCGCGCGTAATGGGCTGGCGGAAACCGAGGGCAACCGCAGCCCCCGGCTCGGCGTCCAGGATGTGCCACATCTCGTTCTTGCCCCGCGGGCTGCATTCGCTATCGTCGGGATGCACCTGGACTGACAGCCGATCGGAGGTGAAGATCATCTTGACGAGAAGCGGCAGCTCCTCCTCGGCCAAATACCACGCCTCGCCGATCGGTTCTGGCGAATCGGGAAACCAGGGCGCGAGACGAGTCTTGCCCCAGACCTTCGGGCGGAGCGAAGGCGTGAGGCGGAACGGTTTCTTCATCTACGAATTCTGCACTATGAACTGGTGCATGCGGTCGAGCCCGCGCTCCAGTTCTTTCATCGAGGTCGCGTACGAGAGGCGGATGTGCCTGTCGGTACCAAAGGCTTCTCCGGGCACCACGGCGACCTTGGCGTCGGTCAGCAGCCGTTCGCAAAGCTGCAGCGTGTTTTCAATGCCGTTCTTCCCCATCGCGACACCGAGGTTCGGGTACGCATAGAATGCCCCGCGCGGCTCCGCGCAGGTCACTCCGGGAATCGCTCGCAGCCGGTGGATTACGAAGTCACGCCGCCGGCGGTATTCGGCCAGCATCGTTTTGACCGACTCTTGCGGACCGAGCAGCGCCTCCACAGCGGCCTTTTGCGCGAAGGACGTAGGGTTCGACGTCGAGTGGCTCTGCAGCTTGGTCATCGCGCCGATAATGGGCGCGGGGGCAAGGCCGAAGCCGATGCGCCACCCCGTCATGGAATACGTTTTGGAAAGCGAACCGGCCACGATCACGTTCTCTTTCGCGCCCGGCAGCGACGCGATCGAGAATGGCTCGCTGTCATAGAGGAAGAAACAATAGCACTCGTCCGTGACCAGGTAAATGCCGCGCTCCGAGGTGAGTTTCAGAATCTTCTCGAACTCCGCGCGTTCCACTAATGCGCCGCTCGGGTTCGATGGCGAATTAATCAGAACGATCTTGGTGCGATCGGTCAAGTACGGCTCGATCATGGAAGCGGTGAGTGCGAAGCCGTTCGCCTCGTCGCACTCGACGAAGACGCACTTGCCGCCAGCATAGTTCACTACGTCGCGGTACGTGACCCAATAGGGCACGGGAATCACCACTTCATCGCCGGGATTCACCAGAGCCTGCGTGAGATTGAAGATGATATGCTTCCCTCCCACGGTGATCAGGCATTCGTTAGGCTGATACTTAGTGCCGAAATATCTGCCGTGGTATTCGCAAACCGCCTTCTTCAGATCGGCGGTTCCGGCGGTATTGGTGTACTTTGTGAAATTCTCGTCGAGCGCGCGGATCGCGGCCTGCTTGATGTTGTCGGGTGTAGGGAAATCCGGTTCGCCTGCGCCGAAATCCACTACGTCGACACCCTCGGCGCGAAGACGCTCCGCATCGGCGGCTACTTTCATCGTGGAGGATACGCTGATTCGCGAAATCCGTTCCGCAATCCCGTGCGCTTTTGCAACTGCCTGCATGTGGCTGTTTCTATGCCCCTTTACGTTTCATTTTTGACATCCGGCGCTGCAGCCGGTCTTCTACCGAAGGCGGCACCAGGCCGGCGATGTCCCCGCCCAGGCCGAAGACTTCCTTGATCAACCGCGAACTGATGAACGAATACGCTTCATTCGACAGTAGGAACACCGTCTCCAGCCCGGGACGGAGTCGCCGGTTCATCAGCGCCGTCTGCAACTCATATTCGTAGTCGGAAATCGCGCGGATGCCGCGCAGCAGCACGCTCGCCGAGCGAGCCTCCGCATGATCGACCAGCAGCCCGTCGAACGAATCGACCTCGACGTTGGGATATCCCTTCACGACTTCGCGCAACATCTCTATCCGTTCGTCTACCGAAAACAGCGGCGACTTGGTCGCGTTCCGGAGGATTGAAACAATCAGGCGATCGAACAGCCGCGACCCCCTCCGGATCAAATCCAAATGACCATTGGTAATCGGGTCGAACGAGCCGGGATAAATGGCGACTACGCCGGCCGGTTTCCGCGGCGGCTTGGCCACGCTCTCCGCCTTTTCGCGTCTTGTATTTTTGCCTTGTATGCTTTTTGCATTTTAGCGAA
>CAYMHP010000122.1:0-15519 GCA_964390225.1 uncultured Solibacteraceae bacterium | reverse complement strand
CCGCGCGTTGTCGAGCGGACCGGCATCGATGGCGCGCACGCCGGGAATCATCTGCGCCAGCTCGCGTACGGCAGCCTTCGCTTCGGCGCTGTCCCCGCACATGAGGCTGTCGCAATCCACCGGCTGCTCCAGGATTGCCAGCGCCTCCGCGCTGAGAGAGTGAAACGCCGACACAACGTGGACACCTTCGGGCGCCAGCCGCGCCGCCTGCTCCGCAGCCGAGCCGTCCCAGAGCGTGAGCATGCGCGATACCCGGCCGCCGATTGCCACTTCGAGCGGCACCGTCGCGTCCACCAGGACGGCTCCCGGCAGAAAACTGCCGCGAACGGATTTGAGCGTGCCGGCCTGGGCGGCCACTGGAACCGTCAGGACCACGATCGGCGAGCCGCTCACCGCATCGGGGTTCAGGTGTCCCGTGACATCGCCCCCGCCAGTAGCCGCCGCGATACGGCTTGCCGTCTCCTGCGCTTTTTCCAAAATACGCGAGCCGATGCGCACACGCGCGCCGGCCTTCGCAAACCGAAGCGCCAGCCCGCTGCCTTCGGCGCCGGTGCCGCCGGCGATTGCAATGGTTGTCTCGACGCGCACTCATCCTAAAATAACCTGTGCCGCACGCGTCCGGCTTAGTGTACGCTCGAATTAATTCACCCAAAGGAGATTGCCATGGCAGGTATTCCCGAGAAGTTTGCCGATCTGGCCCAGAAGAAGTCCTTCCTTCAACTCGCTACCGTGATGCCCGACGGAACCCCGCACGTGGCGCCCGTCTGGTGGGATTACGATGGCGAGAATATCATCGTCAACACGGCGAAGGGCCGGGTCAAGGACAAGAACATGCGCCGCGAGCCGCGCGTCGGCATGGATGTGATGGATCCCGACAACCCGTACCGCCATGTGTCCATGCGCGGACGCGTCATCGATATCACCGAAAAAGGTGCGGACGAGCACATCGACAAGCTGACCAAGAAGTACACCGGCCAGGATAAGTACCCGTACCGGGGACCCGGCGAGGTCCGCGTTATTTATAAGATTCAACCCGAACACACGCACGTAATGGGCTGAGAGATGGCCCCTCTGCACACGCGTCTTGAGCCGCGCCACTCCTTGCGCGATCGGGGAGTGACCGGCGCCGAGACGGGCATCTCGCGGGACGAAGCTTGCCGCCTGATCCGCGCGACCGGCGCCGAGTTGACGGATCTGCTGCGGCAAGCGAGCCGCGTTCGCGATGCGCGCACGGGCCGGGCGATCACCTATTCGCGCAAGGTATTCATCCCGCTGACGAACCTTTGCCGCGACCAGTGCGGCTACTGCACGTTCGCCCGCCAGCCGGGCGATGGAGCTGCGCACACGATGACCCCGGATGAAGTGCTTGTGGTTGCGCGCGCGGGAAGAAAGGCCGGGTGCAAAGAGGCGCTGTTCAGCCTTGGCGATAAACCCGAGCTTCGCTACCCGGAGTATCGCGAATGGCTGCAAGTGCGCGGCATGCGATCAACCATCGACTATCTCGGCGCCATGTGCCGCCTGGTGTTTGAGGAGACGGGTCTGCTGCCGCACGCAAACCCGGGTGTGCTGTCGCGCGAAGAGATGCAGGCCCTGCGGCCGTTCAACGCCAGTCTCGGAATGATGCTGGAGACCGCGAGCCGCCGTTTATTGCAACCGGGCGAGGCTCACTACCGCTGCCCGGACAAGGTCCCCGAGGTCCGGCTGGCGGCTCTCGAAAACGCTGGAGAGCTGCGTATTCCGTTCACCACCGGGATTCTGATCGGCATCGGAGAGACAATGGAGGAGCGAGTGGACGCGCTGCTCGCCATTCGCGAAATCGATGACCGGTACGGTCACATTCAGGAAGTGATCGTGCAAAACTTTCGCGCGAAATCCGACACGAAGTTCGCCGGGCGGCCGGAGCCCGACGCACTCGATGTTGCGCGCACGGCAGCGGTGGCGCGCTTGATTTTCGGCAACCGAATTAACCTGCAGGTGCCGCCGAACCTGACACGCACCGAATATGGGTTCTACCTCCAAGCCGGCATCAACGATTGGGGCGGCATCTCACCCGTGACGCGCGATTTCATCAATCCCGAAATGGCCTGGCCCGAAATTGTCGCACTCGGAGCCGTGACACGCGAAGCGGGGTTCAAGTTGCGCGAGAGGCTGGCAGCTTATCCCGAGTATCTGTGTGACCCGGGGTGGGTACCCGAGCCGATCCGAAGACGGGCGTTGGGCTGGACCGACCACACGGGCCTGGTGCGGCCCGATCAGGAGGCCGCATGAACTTGGATTTCATTCTCGACAGGGCCGCCTCAGCTCTCGAACTGTCGGTGGAGGAAGGCGCGGCACTCTTTAGCGCCGAAGGCGAATCCCTCACACGCTTGCTGGCGATAGCAGACGAGCGCAGGCGCCGCAGCGTGGGGGATCGCGTAACCTACGTGGTGAACCGCAACGTGAACTTCACCAATGTCTGCGTGAAGCGCTGCGGCTTTTGTGCGTTCAGCCGCGGCCATCGCGCGGAACAGGGCTATTTTCTACCCACGGAGGAGATCCTGCGCCGCGTTGGGGAAGCGCGCGAACTGGGAGCCACGGAGGTTTGCCTGCAGGCCGGGCTGCCGCCGCGAATCCATGGCTCGTTCTACGTCGATCTGTGCGCAGCCATCAAGCGGGCATTCCCCGCCATTCACGTTCACGCGTTTTCGCCCGAGGAGGTGCTCTACGGCGCGACGCTCTGCGGCTGCACCGTCTCGCAATACCTGACGCGGCTGAAGGAGGCGGGTTTGGGCTCGCTGCCCGGCACCTCGGCCGAGATTTTAGACGATCGGGTGCGAGACACGATTTCGCCGGGCCGCATTTCCACGCGAAACTGGATGGATGTGATTCGCTCCGCGCACAAGCTGGGGATTCCGACGACTGTGACGATCATGTACGGCCACATGGAAACGGCGCTCGACCGTGCCCGCCATCTCGACCTTGTCCGCCGCATTCAGAAGGAAACCGGGGGCTTCACCGAATTTGTGCCGCTCAGCTTCATCGCCTCGGAAGCGCCAATGGTGAAGAAATCGCTTGTACCCGGCGTGAGCGCCGAAGTAACGAACGAAGATGTGCTCCGCATGTATGCGATTTCGCGCCTGATGCTTGACCCATGGATCCCGAACCTTCAGGCCACCTGGGTGAAGCAGGGGCCTCGGCTGGCGCAGGCCTGCCTCAATGCCGGAGCGAACGATTTCGGCGGCACGCTGATGAACGAGAGTATCTCGACCTCGGCCGGCGCGCCCTATGGACAGTTCCTGCACCCTGCAGAGATGCGGCGCTGGATCCGCGAGGCCGGCCGGATTCCGGCCGAGCGCTCGACGCTCTACAGAACGATCCGTCTATTCGAGGAAGAACCCGCCGAACCCGAAGCCCCCTGGTCGCCCGGGCAGTTCGGCTCGTACGCCGAATTGATCGCTGCGCCCGAGTTCCGCTTCCGCGACCGGCAGTAGCGCCGGCTTCCGCGACCGGCAGTAGCGCTGGCCGCATACGGTTCGCGATCGCCGCTATTCGTAATACGCCGGCGACTTCTTCAGCTTGGCATCTGCCAGGATGTCATGCTGGATCCAAAGCTGCGCGCCCTTTTCCTTCAGCAGCGCCTCCATTTTGGCTTTCGACGCCGCTTCCTGCGCGGGATTCCCGAGATTCGCAAAAGGCGTGAAGTCTTTCAGCGTGCGCTCCGCTGGATAGTGGTACAGGTCTCCGCTGAGCACCACGGGCCCGGTCTTCGTGAGTCTCACCAACAGAGATTGATGGCCCGGAGTGTGACCCGGTGTGGCGATAATGACCACGGTGCCGTCGCCAAACACATCGTAGTCTCCGTCGAGAAGCTTCGTCTTGCTATTCTTGAGCGCGCTGAAGCGGGCGAGAGTGGTGGGATTGGCATTGGCCGGCGGGGTGTCCGGAAACATCGCGTCGCGCTCCGCCCGTTGCACGAGCCATGTCGAGCTGGCAAACTCATTGGCGTTGGCCGAGTGATCGTAGTGGTTGTGCGAGAGCGCCAGGTACGTGATGTCCGATGGTTTGTAGCCGATTTCGGCGAGCTGGCCCTTGAGCGTGGTGTGAACCGTTGCGCGCGCCTCCGTGGTCCCCTCCGGCTTGATCAATTCGTCTGGAATTACCCCCGTATCCCAGAGCAGTGTTCCGCGCGGGTGCACGATCAGATACGCCGCCACGGACATATCCGTCGTCGTGATTCCGCGCTCCAGCAGAGGCGCCGGATTCCCGCTCTTCAGCCGCCCGCAGTCGAACACATAAAGGCGGACAGTGGACACATGCTGTTTCGGCGACTGCGCCAGGATCAGGCCCGCTGCCGCTAGCAGCAGCAGTCCGCTCGAAGTCCGCCGCGTGATTCTCTGGTAAGTGCTCATCTTCGCCCCTCGTCGCGCAACAGCTTGCCTGGCGCGCATGATATCATACCGTCGGTGAAGGCTTTTACGCCGCACCGCGGGGGAGGGTAGGGGAAGTCTGTGCACCGGTTCATACAAACCGTCAGCGGGATCGTATGCGCGTTACTCGCGGGCACCGCTTTTGCGGCGGATTCTACTAATCTGCCCGGGACCGATTGGGCATCGCTCGGAAAATTACCGGATTTTAGCGGCGTTTGGGAGGTCACCCGCGGCGGCGGCGGTCCGCGGGGCGGGCAACCGATCGCGCTGACTCCGAAGTACGATGCCATGTTGAAGGCGTATCAGAAAGCGCCCGCAGAGGACAGCCAAGCCTCGAACTGCGTGCCGCCGGGCATGCCCGGTATCATGACGCAGCCCTACCCGATCGAAATCCTATTCACGCCGGGAAAGGTGACCATTGTGATTGAGGCATACACGCAGGTCCGGCACATCTACACAGACGGTCGCAAGCATCCCGACGACCCCGACCTCACTTACAACGGCAACTCCATCGGGCATTGGGAGGGCGGTACGCTGGTCGTGGATACTGTCGGGTTTACAACAGATACGCCGCTGGGAGGCATGGGCATGCACCACAGCGATAAGATGCACATTGTCGAACGGATGAGCTTGAAGGATCCGAACACACTGGAAATCGCCACCACTGTTGACGACCCCGAAGCGTTGGCTAAACCGTTCACCAGGACCGCAGTCTACGCGCGCCACCGCGACTGGACGATTGCCGAATACGTGTGCCAACAAAACAATCGCAATTTCGTGGATGCCAGCGGCAAGGCGGGCATCAACCTGCGCCACTAAGACTATCGAGTCAAGCTCTGATTTTTTCTGGAGGGAATACGAAGATGAAAATCATGCGTTCCGGCAAGCGCGTTCCGGCAGCGACAGCGGCAGCCGCCTTGCTGACGGCAATCCTGCTTTTTGCGGCGCCGGCGAGTGCGCACCACTCGTTCACGATGTTCGATAACACGAGAACCGTCACGATTACCGGGACCGTGAAGGACTTCCAATGGACCAACCCTCATACGTGGACCTGGATCGACGTACCGAACGAACAGGGAGGAGTGGACCAGTGGGGTATCGAAGGTATGAGCCCCAACTACCTCGGCCGCCGCGGTTGGACGAAGCACACGTTGAAGCCCGGCGACAAAGTTTCAGTCACCATCTTCCCCCTGAAAGATGGAAGCAAAGGCGGCACCTTCCTCCGCTGCAAGCTGCCCGACGGCACCGAGATGGTGATGTTCAACGTGCAGCCGAGCAATCGGCCGCTGCAGGCGCCCCAGCAGTAAGTCGTAAAGGAGCAGCGGCTCGAACCATTCGCGTCGCGCGCCGGTACGGACGGTCAAAAGCCACTACATTCGGTCTATGATTGCGTTCAGCGTAGCGCTGGGCCGCATTGCCACGGCGCACTTAGCCTCGTCCGGCAAGTAGTACCCTCCGATGTCCGCCGGCTTACCTTGCGCCGCCAACAATTCCTGATTGATCTTGCCCTCGTTTGCCGCCAGCGCGGCGGCTATAGGAGCGAAGCGTTGCTTCAACTCGGCGTCCTCTTCCTGGGCGGCGAGTGCCTTTGCCCACGCCAACGCGAGATAGTATGTCGAGCCGCGGTTGTCGATCTCGTTCACCTTGCGCGAGGGATAGCGGGCGTCTTCGAGATACTGCCCAATGGCCGCGTCCAGCGTTTTTGCCAGGAGCGCCGCCCGCCGGTTGCCAGTCTTCGACGCGACGAATTCCAGCGACGGCACCAGCGCGCAATACTCGCCGAGCGAGTCCCAACGCAGATGCCCTTCTTTCAGGAACTGCTGCACGTGCTTGGGCGCCGATCCGCCGGCGCCGGTCTCGAACATTTGACCGCCTCCAAGCATCGGCACGATCGAGAGCATGCGGGCACTGGTCCCCAACTCGAGAATCGGGAACAGGTCGGTGAGATAGTCACGAAGCACGTTGCCTGTGACTGAGATGGTGTCCTCGCCGCGG
Source organism: uncultured Solibacteraceae bacterium (assembly GCA_964390225.1). Classification (GTDB taxonomy): domain Bacteria; phylum Acidobacteriota; class Terriglobia; order Bryobacterales; family Bryobacteraceae; genus PSRJ01. The sequence continues at coordinate 9,118 of CAYMHP010000122.1, read as the reverse complement.
CGGATTCGCTCCAGCGAGAAGGTCATCGCATCCACCGGCTTCATGATCCTTATTTCCAGTCCCGAGAGGTCTTGTTCCGATAAGTAGGCGTTCACCTTGTGAATGATTTGCTCATCGTGGCCACGATTCGGATCGAGCCAGAACACCGCGGGTGCGCCGGTTGCGCGCGCGCGTGTCACACCCAACCTCACCCAATCGCGAATGGCCTCGTCTTTGGTCTGGCACGCGCGGAAGATATCGCCGCGGTCGACGCTCTGTTCGAGCAGTATCCGGCCGCCGACATCAACGATGCGAATCGTGCCGTTGGCGGGCGCGGCAAACGTCTTGTCGTGCGAACCGTACTCTTCGGCCTTCTGAGCCATGAGTCCAACGTTGGACACGCTGCCCATGGTCGCCGGATCAAACTGTCCGTGCTTCTTGCAGTCCTCGATCACGACCTGATACAAGGTGGCGTAGCAGCGGTCCGGGATCATGGCCACAGTGTCTTGCAGCGCGTCATCTTTGTTCCACATCTTGCCGCCGTCCCGGATCACGACCGGCATCGATGCGTCGATGATCACGTCGTTGGGAACATGAAGGTTGGTCTTACCCAACCGCGAATCGACCATGGCCAAAGCGGGGCCCTTGTCATAACAGGCTGCGATATCGGTCTCGATCTCGGCCTTCTTGTTGGCTGGTAGGTGATCGAGTTTGTCGAGGACGTCGGCCAGTCCGTTGTTGACGTTGGCTCCAATCTCCACGATCGCGCCGGCGTGCTTTTCCAGTGCATCGGCGAAATACACCGCCACACAGTGCCCGAACATGATCGGATCGGAGACCTTCATCATCGTGCACTTCAGATGCAGCGACAACAGAGCATTGTCGGCTTTAGCGGCGGCCATCTGCTCCGCATAGAATCTCCGCAGGGCGGCCACGTTCATCACAGCGCAGTCGATGACTTCGCCCTCGAGCAGCGGGATGCTTTGCTTCAACACCTTCACCGCGCCGGCCGAGTCCACGAATTCAATGCGCACGTTGGTTGCGGCACCGACCGTCGTGGATTTCTCGCTCCCGTAGAAGTCCTTGTCACTCATATGGGCAACACGGGTCACGGAGCCGGACTTCGGCCAGTTTTTCATCATCTTGTGTGGATGCTTGCGCGCGAACGCTTTCACCGACCTCGAAGCACGACGGTCCGAATTGCCTTCGCGCAATACGGGGTTCACCGCCGAGCCCAGGACCACGGCGAAGCGAGCCTGCAGCGCACGTTCCTCTTCCGACGACGGCGCCTCGAGATACTCGGGGATTTTGTAGCCCTTTCCGCGAAGTTCCGCAATGGCTTCCCGCAGTTGCGGAATCGAGGCGCTGATGTTGGGGAGTTTAATGATGTTGGCCTCGGGCGTCTTCGCCAGCTCCCCCAGGCGCGTCAACTCGTCGGGAATCCTCTGGTCGTTCCGAAGACACTCAGGGAAGTTGGCGATAATCCGTCCAGCGAGCGAGATGTCAGCCGTTTCGATCTCCACCCCTGTCCCTTTTAAGTACGCTCGGAGAATGGGAAGCAGCGCGTATGACGCGAGTGCGGGTGCCTCGTCGGTCTGGGTCCAAGTGAGCTTCATGTATTGGTCTCAGTGTGAATGAGTGTTAGAGAAAACGTGGGCCGTAAAGCCCGGACGGTCTCAAACGGAAAGCGTAGGATAGCACGACTAACCCACTGAATCACAATTCGATAGCCTGATGACTCCGGATCGAAGGCTTGCTGTTTTCGAGTGCCGCCAACACTCCAGTCCTCAGCTCCGACTGGACAATCCGCAGCGAGTTAGAGGCCAGACGCGAACACAGCTGGCGCCTGAAGGTTCACGGGCTCTCACCTGTAAATGATTGAGTTGAATGTGGTGGCCAGAGGCGGAATCGAACCGCCGCCGCCAGCTTTTTCAAGGAGCTACCGAATCGGGCGAAGCGGTTTGAAAACAATCCGTGTTGTTGACACGCCCGACCGGACCTGGCCGATAGCAGTCACGGTAACTCGTGAAGGTCGACATGAGACGATGGCCGGCCGCAGCTTGTGGTGCGTGCTTAAGTCCAGGATATCCGTGCTGTCGAGAACCTCGGTGCCCTCGATATCGAGAAAGTACATCACCGAGCGGCTGCTTGCGTTGTGTTTGAGGCCTAGGATGTGACCAAGCTCGTGTACGGCGGTGCCGTACAGTTCAGAGCTGCTCAACTCCTTCGCCGCTAGAGGATTCACGGCGATCTTGCCGCGAAAATCGGCCCACCCGGTGATTTGTGACCGAGCTACCATCACATGATTCAAAATGCCGGGCCCGCCATTGATAATCCTGACGGCGCAAGCGTGGAGGTTTGTTTCTTCATGGAAGTTCGCGGCCAGCACGCCATTCCAGAAACGAAGCGCCCGCCGAAATGCATCCACCCAGGGGCCGGTGGGGTCGATTCTGACACCGATACTCCCGAGAACGGAGTTTCGCAAATCATCATATTTCGCGCACGGCACATCGGCGCTCGTCCAATTCGAGCGGGGTGTTTCTCGAACCGGAGAAGCGCAGCCGAACCACACTGCTATGACGACGGCACGAAACCGTTTGCTCTTTCTCAAGGCGCCGCTCACCGTAAGCCAGTTGTGTTAAGGCACCTATGCTTCCGCCCGTTTCCTGCGGCCGCCCCTGTTATTTCCTCGGCCCTACGATGCCTTTTGGAGTGTTTCCGTTCCTGTGGCATCATCAGTTTCTGAGTTCTCGGCAGAACCCCAACGAGCCCAGGGCGGACCGCGGCTCCCTGAAACTAACAAGCCGAGCTTGGGCACTTGCGTCGGCAAGCGCCGGGCAAGCGCCGGAGCGGAAGGTTGCGCGCCGCCAGTCCGTGCGCATCCGGCAACAGGACCGACACAATTAGTTGCATGTTGCCGGCGCTGTCATCGTGCGCGCAATCTAACGCGCCACACAGGGACCTCCGCGAGGGACCGCTTGAGATGTCGGGCCATTAGAACCAGCCACTGGGTACAGCTCCTATCTTGGCCAATCGTTGACGTCAGATGCGCAGGTCCGAAGACCCACCGGACGCCTTTTCGGCATCTGGCGAGATTCTGGTAGGTCGCCGATAGCCAATGCTCAGCCATTGCCTGGTGGCGCTGTGTTTTCAATGCGCGTGTGAGCTGGGAGTTGGTTTCTAAATTGCGCTAACATGCGCATGCAGCCGAATAAGTTCTCTTCACCGGTGCCTATCCAACGTCCATCACGTGTGAATCACTGGCTGTGTTCCTTCGTGGCAACCCTGCTGATGTTGTCGAGCGTTCCTAATATACGAGCCGAAGACGTTACGACAAAGCCGCAGGCATCTACCCAGAGTTTGGCATTCGCTCGGCATATAGCATCATTCGAAAGCCCCAACCCATTCGATCAACCTGTCGTCATTCTCATCGAAGCGGCATTGCCGGATCTTTATAAAGAGGCGTATTTGCTCGCCTTCCGCGACCATGGATCAGACGGGCGCGGGCAGTACAACATTTTAGGCGTTGGCGGCGATGGGGCTGTTCTGAGCGAGGTGATCGGCCGATTCCTTGTCGTCCAGCAGCAGATGGACGGCATTGCGACATCGTCCATGGCGATCACCCCGTCAAATTACAAGTTCCGCTTTGCGGGGGAGGTGAACACAGGAGAAACACCAGCCTTCATCTATCGCATTGCTCCAAAGAGGAGTGGAGCGGGGCTGGTAAGTGGCCACCTCTGGATGGACTCCCAAACCGGTGCTGAGGTCATGTTGACCGGGCGTTTAAGAAAGCTGCCTGCCCTGCACGGCCCGGCAGAGCTGGTGCGCGAGACCAGGTTCCTGAACGGAGCCCCTCAACTTCGCGTCACTCACGTTACCTTCGCGCTTCGAAACTTGGGCCGCGCGGAACTAGCGATTTCGGAAAGTCCTCTCCGACCGCGGGGCGAGGGCCGGCAAGCCGAACCTCTCTCGAGTGCGTTCCTCAACCGTGAGTAGCATTTCAAAGACCTCGGTCGCCTCAGGTAGGATCGCTCCATCGAATCTCGTCATAGTCAATCCCCGATATACGCATTGGTTTGCTTGCACGGTGTTCTCGGTGGTGGAACTGCCCCCGCCCCAAACGAGGCAGCCCCTGCCACCGGTTGCGCCCATTTCTGCGAGGGGGTTGATTCGCTATTTGCTGGCTTTGGCTATCGCGGCGCCAAGCTCGACTGTGTGCGCCACCAGTTTTTCGTTCACCTCCACGGCATGGATGACAATCCGGTCACCGACTTTGATGTCGGTTTTTTGAATTGACTGTTTGGCGCGCGCGTAGGTTGTCTTGGCGTCGAAGCCGACCTCAACGGTTTTTCCGGCGGTTGTTTTGACCGTGACGGATGTATCCGAAACGCTAGTCACGGTTCCGGTGACGTGTTCTTCACCGCCGTGGGCTGAGACGATTGCGGGTAGGAGCGCAAGCGCCAGGATCGTGGCAAGCGCGACCGAGGCCTTGAACTTAATGGTGGTGCTGATGTTCTGCGTGTTCATGTAATTGTTCTCCATTCAAAAACTCTTCTTCTTCCTGCTCTTCTTTCAGTTCGTCCGGACTCTTCGGGTTCAATGCTTGCATGGCTCGCTCCTCCTCAGCCGTAAGCTGCGGGAGGTGGCGAATGAAGCGGACGAGCTTCCAAGAATCCTGCTCGTCGCGATGCGAACCGCTGCCCCAGGCGGGCATGCCGGTTAGTCGAATGCCGTTCTGGATTACGAAAAACAACTCGCCGTCGGTCATCTGCTGCGTTTCCGGCTGGCGCATGTCGGGAGCCCGCGGGTACATGTGCTTGCCCATCTCCACATCCCCGCTGCCGTTGTTGGCGTGGCAGGCGGCGCAGTGATCTGCCCAGTGGGCGCGGGCGTCTGCGATCACTTCGGGCGAATCGGGCACGGGATTCTGGTGTTGCCGCGCCTCCGCGGGCATGGCGATCGTGCGGGCGCGGCGTGCCAGCCATCGCTCTAATGCTCCGGGTTGTTCTCGCGCGCTAAAACCATGCGAGCCCATCAGAAAAGCGCCGCCCCCGAGCAGGATCACGGCGACTGCTGAAAGGACTCCTGCAAAGAATACGCCTAGCTTGCGCATCAGGGCCTCATTGGGCGAATGGCTCGATCGAGCTGACCTTGATCGTTTCTGTTTTCTCGTCGTAGATGCCGACCACCTTGACTTTTTGCGCGGCGAGCTTCGCCGGCGTCTTCTGGTCGCTGAGCTTTAAAACTCGTTGGCCGTCGAACAGGGCGTATTGGCCTGCCCCCTTGACGCACATCTTTGTGCAGTCGGCGTCAGAGTGGCCTTTCATGCCGTGTTTAGCGCCGCACTGCGTGTCGGTAACAACGCCCGTGAAAGTCTCGGGCGACTTAGCGGCGGTGAGGACGGCAGCCAATGCGAATGTCAGGTAAAGCAGTTTCATGATCGTTGATCTCCTTTCTTATTTCTCGGCCGGCCGGAGCCGGAAGCGGACGAAGATATTTCCTCCTACGGGGTGGTTCCCGTAGGAGGGCTTGATTGCATCCGGCAGCGAATAGGCGCTGAAGTTCACGCCGATGCCGGTTTCGACAAATCGGAACAGATTTATGTCGCGTGTGTAGCCGATGGTGTAGGCGCCGATGCGGAAGGTGCTGCCGTACAGGGTGTCGAGGCGCTGCTCGATTTCCGGTTCACCGTTGAACAGCTCGTCCTTATCGACCAGTTCGATCCGGCCGGTGAGAAAGTTCCTACGGGTGACGGGCAGGACGGACTCGACCAGATAAGAGTTCAGATTTCGCAGGGTTGCGGTGTCGTGATTGCGTCCCCAGATAAAGCTGGACGACCAGCTTCCGCCCGGCATCGGCTTGCTGTACTGCAAGGACGCGGTCGCGCGCACCTGGTCGCCCGGCTCAAGCGCCTCGGGGTGAGTAATCCTTCCAACCGATACTTGCGCGGTCCAATTCTTCGTAGGAAAGAACCAGAGCCGTGTGGCCCACGAATTTATAGGGCCGGATTCAACGATCCAGCGGTTTTCACCAGGCTCCGATCCGTAAAACCCGCTTGCTTCGAGTTTTACCTTTTTATGCGAAATCCCGAGCGTCACGACTTCATCTGCGATGTGAGTAGAATCCTGCCAGTGATGGGATATCGGCGCCTGTGGCAGTTCTGCTGCCGAGTCCCGGTGCGGGAAGGCCACGGGTCCGAGCGCCGGATCGCCGACGGGGGCGTAGTACAGTTCGAGTGTTGTGTCCTCGCCTAGCTCGCGGGCATAGTGGACGCCGAGACTCATAATGAAATTGTGGGGATGTTGCGCGTCGACAAGCGGCTTTCCGTAAGCGGTCTCCCCAGTCTGAAACAGCAAGGGATACCGTTCGCCGGTGACGGTAGCGGGATCGAGGCTGAGCATAAGATCGAACTGAAATGCTCCCTTGTCCCTGACGCGGTGTTCGGCTGAAGCCATGAACCAGTTCGGCGAATAGAGCTTGTCGCCTCCCCGCGGCCCTGATTGCTGCGTGTCGACGAGGAATCCGACACCCATGAACATCGTGTTCCACGCGCCGTAGTGGGTCATAATCATCGGCAGCGGCGAAGAAGCAGGATTGACTGACGTCCCCGAGGCTACGTTCATCAGGTCCATGCTGGCTGGGGTCATGTCGACCATATTCATGCCGCCCCCGGCCTGGTACTGCTGCTGCGGTTCGTGCTGTGGCTCGTCGCCCGCAGGTTTATCCTGCGCACACATTGGCCTGACGAGGAGGCCAGCGGCCAGCACGCCCAGCAACAACGGGCCATGTGCAAAAATTCTATTGCGACGTGGGAATACATTCTCCCCCATCATGAAATCTCCCTGCATCCGCACAACGGCGGCGCATTACGGTCAATTGGAATGGAGTAGGATCAACCGGGAAACTTCAGATTCTGAGGACGACGGAACAAAGGACATTAACGCCGGGTGGCAACGGGACATCCGATCGCAGAACGTGTTCCGCCGATAACGGCGAATACGCGTTTAGCGATGCGACAGGAAGATGCATCGGCGCATCGTTGGCAATGTCAGCCTGGGTTGCAACAACCTGCGGAACGTCGGCTTGCACGCCTTGATGATGAGGACAGGGGGCCTCCGGCGCTTGTTTTCCTGGAGCCGTGTGATGATGGCATGGTGGCTCGGTGGGAGTTTTCGTCGAAGCCGCTCCGGCGGGGGCGCACGGTTCAAGAGTGCAGAGCATGGCGCACTGGACGTTGGTCACGACCAACGTAAAGGCGAGCAGAACGATGAGTCTGCTGTTGTGCACTCCTATTTCTCAGAGCACATCATAGCATCACCGTTGAATTCGTGGTTGGAGCCCATCAAATCGGTTAAGCCTGTAAGAGCATGAAGGCGAGAATCAGACAAGCATGATGCTTCCGGGAGCGAGGTTCCAAAGGGAGTTTTCAGCGGCTGAGGCGACCGCCACGCGTCCAAGTTTTGGAATGAAATGGAATGGAACGAAACCGCCGGCTGGAGGGTCCGTAAGTGATTGAAAACATGGTGGCCAGGGACGGAATCCAAAGGCATTACATCGGTTTGCGGCTTCCGTTGACTGGCGTTCGGCTCGATCCGAAGTTGGACCTGGCCGCGTAATATCAGCGCGCGGCAGATTCGGACCGCGCTCGGCGCATTTTCTCCGAGCATAATTCCCACTTTGAGAATGGTCTGATCCGTCAGCTAATCGGTGCGATTGCTTATCATTCTATGCATTACGCTCCGGGCTGATCTTCGGCATCGATATCTGCCTCTATTACACAGATGGCCGGACGCGAATGATTCGGTGCGGTCTTCCAAGAGCCATCCAGCAGTTCGACCTCCCGGAGTTTCTCGAAGACGACGCAACGCCAGTTATCGGGTGAACCGATCGGCGCTAAACCGCTCTCGCTTTCTCCTCCATACTGATAACAGAGCACCCGTTGCTGGCCAAGGCGATTGCGACCCAAGCGGTGCGGACAAAACAACCTAGTACGGTCTTTGTAGATCGCGCGGATCGGCCTTTTATTCGCTATGGCGGTCCAGATCAGCCGGTACATGTCTTCCACCGTCTGAATTTTCGCTTTGACGACACCCATCCCATTCTTCACAATACTGCCTGCGAGTTTATCCTCGCGGCCACGAGCAGCCACCCTGAGCGTCCGCAACGCGGCTCGCAGATGACAGGCTCGCTAGGTGGAGCTTGACGTATGCACATAATGTACTTACACTGGGAGTGCGTGGGTTTCGAGTGGGACGAAGAGAACAAAGCAGGAATCAACTTTCGCAAACATGGCGTGCGGATGCCAGAAGCAATTCCAGTGTTAAGCGATCCCTACGCCATCACAGTCGCGGATGACGAATCCGATCCAGGTGAACAGAGGTTCATCACGGTTGGGATGGGAGCATTGGGCCGGTTGCTCGTGGTCGTTTACACTTGGCGCGCCGAGAAGATTCGAATCATCTCGGCGCGCCTCGCAGAACCTAACGAGCGCGAGGAATACGAGGTAGAACGATGAAAGATCGATACGATTTCAGCAAGGGCAAACGCGGCAGAGTTGTGTCACCGGAGGCGGAGCCAGAGGGCAAGACACGAATCACGATTCGGTTAGACCAGGATATTGTGGATCGCTTTTTTCGAATGGCGGAAGAATCCGCGGGCACGACTGGGTACCAGACGCTCATCAACGCTGCCTTGCGGGAGTACCTCGACGGGAAGGTGCCGAAGTTCGAGGATACGCTCCGACGAATCATTCGAGAGGAGTTGAAGACGAGTGCGGTTTAAGCGCCAATCCTGCGCGATTCCAAGATACTCCTGCTCCACTTCCAAAAAACGCGTGCGCTGGATTCGGCGGTTTGAATCCAGTGTAATTTATTGATTTGAAAGGTGGCCAGGGACGGAATCCAAAGGCATTACATCGGTTTGCGACTTCCGTTGGCCGGTGTTTGGCTTGACCCGAAAATGGACCTAGCCGCGTAATATCAATTAGTTACGAACCTGCAAAGGCGGCTGGGTTGAGGATTAGTCTCGATCGACCACAAACGGGTAGATGCAGCTCGATGCACCGGACTGTCTCACATCAGATGCCCGGCGGCTTCCTGAGCACGGCATCGCCCGGCGTCTGCAAGGCAGACAACACATT
>CAYMHP010000121.1:0-15555 GCA_964390225.1 uncultured Solibacteraceae bacterium | reverse complement strand
TGGGCGCGACAGGACTCGAACCTGTGACCTCCTGCGTGTGAATTGGCCGGGTGGTGCGTGAGGCGGTCAGCAGCGATAATCGGGAGTGCCGGCGAAGGGCTTGAAAGTCGGGGGCTTCGCCGGCGTTCGTACTTGTGCTGAGCTCGGCCTCGAACTGGCGAGCAGCATCGCAAAATCGGTCATTTTCGCCAATTCTGAGGCGGGTTACGTCACAATCCACGTCACAAATTTCGCGTTGAGATTGCGGGATACTGGTAAGGAAATGCCGCCCCGTTCAAAGAAGCCGAGCTTCGGACAGGACCTGGTGGAAGCGATGAAGCTTGTCGTCGCTCACCATCGCGGCGAGATCGAACTCGAGCAGGTCGTGCCGAAACGTCGCCTATCGAAAGACACTCTGAAACCGCGGACTCCACGCACCAACTAATTCTACTCCGATTGGAGTAGAATTAAAGCATGGACGGATACACACCTGCACAGGCCGCCGCGATAACGGGTTTGCCGCTCGCTGCGGTTCACAAAGCAATCGACAGCCGCCTGATACGTCCACGCGCTGAGCGGTCCGGTGCAACCGTCCGCCGGCTACTGTCGAAAGAGCAGTTGATTTACCTGCAATTGGAGGCGGAAGGCCTGCGGTTGTTGCCGGTTGGAACCCGGCGAGAGATCGCGGAATCGATTCAACGATCGCCGAAGACCGAAAAACTGCCGGTCGCGAACGGGACGGCACTGCTGATCGAGATCGGCACTGCCAGGCGGGCCGTGGAGAGTCAGTTGAAGCAACTGACGCGTATCGAGGAGATGGTAGTCAGCGATCCGGAGATCATGCGAGGAACGCCCGTGTTCAAGGGCACGCGGATTCCGGTGGACCTGGTGGCCGATATGCTGGCCCAGGGTGCAACAGTAGAAGAGATTCTGGAAGGCTATCCAACCCTGAGCAAGGAGAAGATCGCCATCGCGCCGTTGTATATGCGTGCGTTCCCACGGCGCGGACGCCCCAGCCGCCGTCCCTGGCAGGGGAAAAAGGTGCGGGGCCGGAAATCGTTTTCACTGAGCACTTTGCTCAGGAGTGCATGAGGTTCCTGATCGACGAATGCCTGCATGAGTCGCTGGTTGGAGTCGCTCATGGCGCCGGATTCGAAGCAACCCACGTCAATCATCTCGGTCTGAGCGGCAAGCCCGACTGGGAACTGGCCGACCGAATCGTCAAGGATGAATTCACGTTCGTCACGAACAACCGCATCGATTTCATTCGGCTTTTCGGCAAGATGGAATTGCACGCCGGCCTGATTGTCCTCGTCCCGAACGTTTCACCTCTGGTGCAGCGAGCGCTGTTCGTGGCGGCTACTCAGTATTTGGGGAAGAGGGACCTGACCAATGCCGTGCTCGAGGTGAGGCTCGACCGCGAAGCGGTCCGGATTGCCGAGTATCAATGGCCGTCGGAGTAGACGGACGGCATCGACTAAACGTATGCCAATAATGTGTATGGGTCACTTGCGATGATTCAGGAGTTGACGATTGATCTACAGCGTCCCCCAAGTGCTCGTTGGAGCTTAACGGCGGCCCAGCGGAGCGAAGCGCGAGAGTTGCTCCGTGCATACAAGGCCGACCTCGGCCTGCGCCCCGATATCGGTGAGTTCCTGGGTTCGACTGCCAGAGATCTCATTCGCAAGGAGCACTGGGAGGAAATCGAGGCTCTTGCCGGAGAATTGGACCTGCCAGTAGGCGATGTGGTCCTTTGCAACTTCTACTACGATGCACTGAAGGTAGTACTGGGTCGCGTATTCGGTTGCACCGCTTTCGCGGTTGATGTGCAGGGTGGTGTTCTCCATGCGCGCAATCTGGATTGGTGGACGGAAGACTCCGCGCTGGCCAGGTATACTGCTGTCTGCCATTTCGTGGGAGCACCTGCTGGGAAGTTCACTACGATCGGATGGCCGGGGTTTGTAGGAGCTTTTTCGGGAATCGCGCCAGGAAGGTTCGCTGTGACACTCAATGCTGTATTGAGTCTTGAGCCGACACAATTCGCCACGCCTGTCGTACTCCTACTGCGGACGGTGCTGGAGGAAGCCCGATCGTTCGACGAAGCGTGTGGGCTCCTGAGCGAGTCCCCTCTGCCGTGCGATTGCCTGCTCTTGCTGACGGGTACGCGTCCAGGTGAACTCGTGGTGATCGAGCGTACGCCCTCGCGTCATGCGATCCGCAAGCCACGGGGCGGTTATATCTGCGTGACAAACGGCTACCAGGATCTCGAAGCAGGTCTAGGGAGCAATTCTCCAGGCTTGCTTGCGACTTGGTGCCAGCGTTTCCAGCGAATCGAAACATTGATTAACGAGGAGTATCCCAAAACCTCTGAACAGTGCTTTCGTTACCTCAGCGATCCAGACGTGCGAATGAATATGACCGTTCAGCAGATGGTGTTTCTGGCCGCTACGGGTGAATACTGGGCTCGAACTCCTCAGCCCAGCCGCGTTCTTTAGAGTTGGCGGCACCATTTCAACGGAAATAACATGACACTCCATCTCACAGAAGCCGAGTTCGCCCGCGACATCCATGCCATCCTGGCCCGCGTCCGCGATGAGGGCCTCCAGGTAATCGTCGAGCACAGCTCCAGACCCGTCGCGATCATTCGGAGACCGGAGGCGCCTGGCCGCAAACTCAGCGAGTGCATCGCCATCGCGAAGGCGTATGAAGGGCATCTCGGGTACGCGCCGCTCCCAGACGCCGATTTCGCCGCCGACGTGCAAGCCGCCGTCGATGCTCACCGTGAGCCGCTGAAGCCGGCGGGGTTGGACTAGTGCTGGATTCGAAGCGACAGCCTAGCAAATGGTGAGATGAGCTGTGATTTGCGTTATCTTTGTGTGAAGTCGCACACACGACAATGTCCCTCAAGTGGTTGATCTGCGGAGTGCTCTTGGCAATCGCCGTCGGAACGTGGTTCTGGGGCGAAAGAAGAAAGCGGAAGGAGGACGCTCCGCTAAGCATCGTGCTGCTGCTTCAACAGCCGAAGTCTCTTGACGTCCGTGTACTGGCCGAGGTGTTGAGCAAAGAAACGGGCAGGAGCGTCCGCCCGATCGACGTGGCTGCAGAGACGAAAGAGGAAGACGACGGCCGACCGGTCGGCGACATGGTAGCGGGGGCGTCACCCCATTTCATCGCCCAGGTTGGCGGGACAGCGTTTGCGATTCACAACATATCGGAGCCCTACGTAAGCGATCCAGTGAGCGCAAGTGAGGCTCTGCCGGAACTCCGCCTGCGCAAGGCAGTGCGCGACCACAAGGCATGGCTTTCCATGGACATTGTTCACCCGCAGGCCGCCACCGCGGACGCCTATCGGGTCATTGCAAAAGTGCTAGCGCATTTCATTGATTCGGATTGCCTCGCTCTCTACTACCCACCAGATGGCCAGTTTGCGCCATGTATTGCTGACCAGACCATTGAAAAGCTGAAATCCGACGACCCAGTCAAGGCTGTATTCCGCGAGGTTACCGAGGTTCCCGTTATCCCGATAGACGATGATCCGCGCCTCAAAGCGGCGGAAGATGAGGCGAGGCGGAGATTTTCGGAATTCGCGTCCGCATTCGACAAGAAGGACGGTACCGGCTTTGCGATCAAGGCTCGGATCACGAAGGGCGGGAACTCTGAACATATCTGGGTTGAGGTAGACCGAATCTCGGATGGCAAAGTCGAGGGGCGGCTTGGAAATGACCCTGTTGACCTGGGCGACTTGAAGATCGGGTCTAGAGTCGAAGTTCAGACCGGTGAGGTGGAGGACTGGGTGTTTCTCCGGAACCAATCGCCAGTCGGGATGTTCACGGTGCCAGTCATTCAACAGATAGAACGGGAGCGTTCAGGGAAGAAATAGAACCTCTGAAGCCGTCTGCTTCTGCGCCAATTCGCTCCAGTCAACAGAAGTCAACAAAATTCAACAGTTGTCAACGCATTACAACAACCTACAACAGCCCACGACACTTTACGACAATCTACGACAGATTTCGGCGGGTTTCGGCAGATTTCGGCAAACAACCACGCTGAAAGACCGGCCCACAGCAGCAAAGAGCTGGTAGTGGAACATAAAGGATTGTCCGACTCGTGCCCTTTCTTTTGACCGCAAGTCGGATTGCGCCACGCATTTATCCTGTCCGACGTTTCGGCGCGGCTGTCCCCACTTGTCCGACGTGCGAATTTGCAGCCTCGAAGGCGTCCCATACACGCTTCCGCAGTCACTTAGTACATAGAGGGGTTCCATCGATGCCGAAGCGCTCCGTGCGGATAAGTGACAAATTGGACGGCCGGCTCCAAACGGCCGTGAAGGACGGCGGATTCAGAACACCGAGCGATTTCATCCGATCCGCAGTGGAGAAGGCACTCAAGGACGACGAAGACCTCGTCGGTATGGAGGAGAGGATTGCGGCGAGCTGCGGGCGGATCAACAAGGACATCTACCGCGTCATGCGTGCTCAGCAGGCGCTCTTTGCATTCGTCGACACGTTCGTGAAAGCGTTCCTCACCTGCGTGCCAGAGCCGCCGGCTGAAGTCAAAGCTCAATCAATCGCCATCGCAAGGGAACGCTACAACCGCCTCCTGAAGAGTGCCGGGTGTGAAATGTCTGGGGATTCGAAGCTCGCGATGCACGACCTTCTGGATAAGCTGGAATCAGGAGACTGAGGCGGCTTCCTCCAACCAAGCGTCCCTTATTGCCTCTGGCAATCACTTAGTACTTAGGGGCTCCGCCGAGCAGCGGAGCTCCAATTCTGCTCAGAGGTGAACCTATGAATAGCTTTCTCAACGAACAGGAAGTCTCCAAGCGCTTGAACGTCAGCGTCGCGACGTTGCGGCGCTGGCGGCTGGAGAAGCGCGGGCCGACCTTCGTCAAAGTCGGCGCGCTCGTGCGTTATCGTCCCGAAGATCTCGACTCGTGGGTGGCTGCCCTCCCAACTGGCGGAGATCCGGCCGGCGGCGCGGTTGCCGTCATGACCAGCCGTGCTTAATACTGATCGCCAGGGCGGAGAAGAAACCCGTCTTGAAAGGAGCAGCATGATCTACAAGCGCATTGGTCACTGGCACCTCGATGTAACGATCCACGGCGTTCGTTATCGCGAGGCGCTGAACACAACCGATAAGCGGCAAGCGAAAGAGCTCGAAAAGAATCGCGTTGCCGAAATCAAGCAGGGCAAGAACGCTTCGAAGACGGGGCGCGAATTCGCGCGCAAGCCGTTTCACGAAGCCGTGAAAGTCTATCTGGAGGAACGTGAGCCGCATGTTTCCGAGCGCACTATGCAGTTTGAGACGGAACGGCTCGGGCCGCTCGTAAAAAATTTCGGTGAGAAGCTGTTACTTCGCTTCAAGGCTGAAGACGTTTCCGGCTATCAGAAAGCTCGCCTGGGCGCCGGTATCTCGGGACGGACGATCAATATGGAAACCGGCGTCCTGCGCCGCATGCTGAAGCGGGCTAAGGTCTGGAATGCCATTTCCGAGGACGTAAAGGCCCTCCCGGAGGATCGCGGCACGGTAGCGAAGGTTCTGCCGCCCGATCTCAAACACAAGCTGTTCGAGACCGCCGCGAGCCGTCCGGAATGGTTGGTGGCGCATTGCGCGGCGGTGCTCGCGGTCTCGACGACGTGTCGCGGCATTGAGATCAAGAACCTGCGCTGGCAAGACGTGGACCTCTTCGGCAAAGTCGCAACGATCCGCCGCAGCAAGACGGCAGCCGGCCATCGAACGATTCCGCTGAACGGCGACGCCATGGCCGCGCTGGCTCGCCTGCTGGAACGCGCACGGGCCCTCGGCAGCAGCGAACCCGAGCACTACGTTTTTCCCGCCTGCGAGGAGCGGATTATCGATCCTTCACGTCCGCAGAAGAGCTGGCGTACCGCCTGGCGGAAGCTCGTCCGCGAGACCGCCAGGCGTGTCGGCAGAGAAGCCGCACAAGCGGCGCTCGAAGACGGTAAAAGCCTGCGACGCGCCATCGCAGCCTGGAAACGCGCCGCCGCTCCGGTCTCCGGCCTGCGGTTCCACGACCTCCGCCACCAGGCCATCACCGAAATGGCCGAAGCCGGCGCATCCGACGCGACGCTAATGGCCGTCGCCGGTCACATGTCCCGGCGGATGCTGGAACACTACAGTCACGTGCGCATGGCCGCGAAGCGCTCGGCGCTGGAAAAACTGGAAAGCGGTCTGATGGGTGGGCCCTCGGCAGCGAGCCAGCCCGAGCTGAGGAAGGCGAATTGAAACTTTACGTCACAATCCACGTCACAACTACTCCCTCCAACTCTTCCCTCTGTTTGTATCTGCCTGAAATGAATGGTGGGCGCGACAGGACTCGAACCTGTGACCTCCTGCGTGTGAAGCAGGCGCTCTAACCAACTGAGCTACGCGCCCGATACTGAAACGGCGGGGCTTGCCGCGATGTTCCGGGGCAATTCCTGAGTGTACCGGAAACGAATGCCCGTCCGCTACCTGGACGGCTGCCGCTCCGGTCTCCCGGCAGGCATCTTTAGTATGATGAAACATGATGTCCCAGCGGGAATCAATCGTCGCCCCGCCGGCTGGATTCTCGTGGCACACCCCTAAGCTCGCCGAGATGGAGACGGCTCTGGGATCCGCCATCCGCGGCAAACCAGAAGTCATCCGCCTGTCGCTCGTCTGCCTGCTCGCGCGCGGACACCTGCTCATCGAAGACGTGCCCGGCGTCGGCAAGACGACCCTCGCGCAAGCTCTCGCGCGAGCCGTCTCGTGCCGCTTTCACCGCCTGCAGTTTACCAGCGACATGCTGCCCAGCGACGTCCTCGGGGTCACCATCTATAATGCGCATTCCGAGGCTTTCGAGTTCAAGCCCGGGCCGATCTTCAGCAACTTTCTGCTGGCGGATGAAATCAACCGCACTACGCCGAAGACGCAATCGGCCCTGCTGGAGGCGATGAATGAAACGCAGGTCACCATCGACGGCCGCTCGCATTCTCTGCCCCGCCCATTCATGGTCATCGCGACACAAAATCCCGTCGAGCATCACGGGACCTATCCTCTGCCTGAATCGCAACTCGACCGCTTCCTCATGCGTCTTCGTATCGGCTACCCCGATATCGCCAGTGAGCGGCTGATCGTGCGAGAGTCCGAGCGGCCGCTGCCGGAGACAATATCGCCAGTCCTCACCGGGGAGGAGGTTCTCCGGTTACAGGATGCCGTCCATCGCGTGACGGTGGATGAGTCGCTCATCGGATACATGCTGGCCATCGTCGAGAGGACGCGGAACCACGAATCTCTCGCGCTCGGCGTCAGCCCGCGCGGTTCGCAGGCGCTGTTCCGGGCCGTCCAGGCCCTGGCCCTGGTGGAAGGCCGGGAGTACGCCATTCCCGACGACGTCAAACGCCTCGCCGTTCCCGTCTGTGCTCATCGCGTGGTGATCAATACGCGAACCACTCTCGTGCCGCGCCGCGCCGATACCGGCGATCGCATCATTGAAGAAGTCCTGAACCAGGTCGAAGTGCCCCTGTAAATTCCTCCTCTATGAAGACAGCCATTATCGGTTTGCCGATGGTAGGCAAGACCTCTCTGTTCACGATCCTGACCGGTGTCCACCAGGAAACACGGATCGGCGCCACCACGGCGCGGACCGGCGTGGCGAAGGTTCCCGACTCCCGCCTCGACGCGCTCGCGCAACTGTTCGAGCCGCCGAAAATCACGCACGCGACCGTCGAATACGTCGATATGCCCGCCATCTCCAAGGAGAACCTGCGCGATCCCAGTTACGTCGCCAGCCTGCGCGTGGTCGATGCCTTCGCGCAAGTCCTGCGGCTCTTCCAGGATGAGACCATCCCCCATGAGAAGGGCTCGGTCGATCCCGTCCGCGATCTCGAAGATGTCGAGACCGAGCTGATCCTGAGTGATCTGGTGGTGGTGGAAAAACGCCTGGAGCGCCTGGAGAAAGATCGCAAGAAGATCAAGAGCCCCGAGCTTGATCACGAATACGCGCTGCTCGAAAAGTGCAAGGCAGCGCTCGAAGAGAACAAACCGTTGCGAGAGCTCGAGCTGGATTCCGAAGGGGAGAAGCGCATCCGCGGCTTTCAGTTTCTGTCGCAAAAGCCTATGCTGTACGTGCTGAACCTCGGAGAGAATGAAGCCGGGAAACTGCACGAACGCGAGAAGGAATTCCGCGAGGGTCCGCTCGCCGGCCGCAAACAGACCGCGGTCACTGCCGTTTGCGGCAAGGTGGAGGCGGAGCTCGCCGAACTTCCCGTCGAAGAGCAGCGCGATTACCTGGCGAGCTATGGCCTGGCGGAATCGGGGCTGGAGCGGTTGATCTCGGCGACGTACTCGCTACTGGGGCTGATGAGCTTTCTGACCGCCGGCGAAACCGAGGTGCGCGCCTGGACCATCCCGATGCACAGCCCAGCGGCGAAAGCCGCGGGTGCGATCCATTCGGATTTCGAGAAGAAATTCATCCGGGCCGAAGTGGTCAACTGGAAATCGCTGGTGGATCTCGGCGGCTACCCCGGCGTTCGTGAAAAGGGGTTGCTGCGGCTGGAAGGAAAAGAGTACATCGTCAAAGACGGCGACGTACTGGTCATCCGCCACGGCTGAACACACTGAAGGCCGTGTGTAGTCCGCCAGGAAATCCCCGGCGTTACCGCCGGAGCTGATCCAAAGCTCAGCCCGCCTGTAAGGGCGGGGAGCCGCGGAGAAGCAAAATTCAGCCGCGGCAGTGATGCCGCGATTCTGCTTCGAAAATACTGTCTCACAGCACCCGCTCCGCAACCAAACAAAGCACCGCGATGCTCCCGCACAGCAGTGGAAACCAATCCCCATACTTCGTATAGAACGTGTGGTCGCGGATGTACGTGAAGCCGGTATAGGAGGTCGCTTCCTGGTAAAGCGGCAAGGTTCCGCGCAGCCTGCCCGCGGAGTCGATGGTAGCGGTGATGCCATCGTTTGTCGAACGTAGAATCCAGCGCCGGTTTTCCGCGGCGCGCATCCGCACGATCCGAAGGTGCTGCTCGCGCGCGGCGGTCTTCCCGAACCAGCCGTCATTCGAGATATTAAAAAGCACTTCCGCGCCTGCGGCCGCGAACTTGCGCACGAAGTTGGGAAAAACGGATTCGTAGCAGATGAAGGTTCCGATCTTGTGGTCGTCGACCGGCGAAACCACCACTCGGCTACCGGGTGCAAAGTCGCCCACTTCAGTTGAAATCTTATTCGCAAAGCCGAACGGCCACGGCACGAATTCGCCGAAGGGGACGAGGTTCACCTTGTCGTAACGGGTCATCGGAATACCCGCGGGGGAGATGAGGGCCGCCGAGTTGAGCGGCCGATTGTCGGCCGTGTGCGCCACCACGCCGATCAGGAGTGACGCGTGAACGGTGCGCGCCAGCGTGTTGATGGATTTCCGGAACCGCTCGTCCTCGTAATAATAGAGCGGCGCCGGCACCTCCGGCCAGACCACGATCGAGGGAGGATGAGCGCTCTCGAGCAGCGCGCTCTTCATGGTGAGCAAGACCAGGCTGTCTTCCATCCGGTACACCGAATCCTGCGTCCACTCCTCCGATTCGGAAATGTTCGGCTGAAGCAGCAGCGCGGCCTCGCGCCCCCGTTGGGCCGGTGGCATGGGCGGCAGAAACAGAAGGAACGGCAGAGGAAGCAGCCAGAGCAATTCCAGACGCGGACGGCGCATTAAAGTGAGCGCCAGCGCGGTCGCCATCATGGCGAAGACGAAGGAGAGGCCATAAACTCCAGTAATCGGTGCGAGGCGCAGAGGAATCGCCATGTCGATCCCGGCATTCCCCAAGGCGAGCCAGGCGAATCCAAGCGGCCCGTGCGTTACCTCCACTGCAACCCAAAGCGCCGCGACGGCCGGCACTGCCCACCAACGCCTCATGAGAATTCCGGCCAGCAGCGCGAAAAATGCCATGTGCAGCGCCTTCGTTACCGCGAAGAGCACGAACAAAAGCCATGCCACGACGATGCCGAGGCTGCCGTATTTCGCAAGCACGTCCTGGATCCAGTAACACACGCCGAACCAGTAGACGAAACCGGCGGCCCATCCTATCAGGAAGCGTCTCAGCGGCGACCGCTCTCGCGCAACAGCCAGCAGCAGAGGCGTTAGAGCGATGGGGGCGAACCAGGCGATGTTGAACTGGGGAAACGTGAAGATGAGGAGCGCCGCCGAAGCGAGCGCCAGCACCGCGTTCAGCACGAGCGTCGCCGCGCTTCCTCCGCGACTGCCTCTGCCATATAGGAACTGCGAACGAGTGGCCCGCTAAACACCATTTGGAAACCGAGCGAGAGCCCGAATTCGCGATAACTCTCGAATTGCCGCGGCTCGACGTAAGCCGCCACCGGAAGGTTCCGGCGCGAAGGCTGCAGGTACTGGCCAATCGTCGCGACGTCAACTCCCGCCGCCCGAAGATCGCGGAGCAACTCGCAGACTTCCGCTTCAGATTCTCCCAGGCCCACCATGAATCCCGACTTGGTCAGCGCACCCCCATGTTCCCGGGCATAGCTCAACACGCGCAGCGACTGCCGGTAATCGGCCTGGGGGCGCACGCGGCGGTAGAGCCGCGGCACCGTTTCCATATTGTGATTGAAGACGTGCGGTCCGGCATCCAGCACGCGCCCGACTGATTCGAGATCGCCGCAAAAATCCGGTGTGAGCACTTCGACGCGCGCCTCAGGGAGCGCGCTGCGGACCTGGCGCACCGTTTCGGCGAAATGCCGCGAGCCGCCGTCGGGGAGATCGTCGCGGTTGACACTCGTAATTACCACGTAACGCAAACGTAATGCCGCGGCCATGCGGGTGACGTTGGCCGGCTCGCTCGGGTCCAGCGCCATCGAATGTTTCGACGGATTCCCTTTCGGTACCGAGCAGAAGCCGCAGCCGCGCGTACAGAGATTGCCCAGGACCATGAAAGTCGCGGCGCCGCGGTCGAAGCATTCATGCATGTTCGGGCACCGCGCCGACTCGCAGACGGTATGCAGAGCGAGCCTCCGCAATTCCGTTTTCAACCGGTTCACCGATTCGAAATGCGTTTTCGATTTCCGCGCCCATTCGGGAAGGCGCGGCCGCGCCGGCCGGCCGATCTGTACCAGGGAATCGTTCACACTACTTCTTGAGGATGGGATGAAATCCGGCGTTTTCCAAGGCCGACTTGGCGCGCCCCAGCGATTGCGTGTCCGGATAGGGACCCACGAGCACGCGTACCAGGTTGTTGGGGCCGGGGCCGAGCGAGGCCGGAAAACCCTTGTCCTTTAGCGTGCGCACCACGATTTCGCCTTCGGCCTGCTTCACTGCCATCACCTGCCAGTAGGTTCCAGCAGCGGGCTCCGTAGGCGCCGCGGGGGCCTGCGCCGCAGCCGTGGGAGCAGCCGGCCCCTCGCGCGCCGGTTGCGTGGTGGGCTGCGCGGGCTCATCCGCGGGTGGTTGGGCTTTTGGCTCGGCAGCCGTCGGCTGTGCTTCGGAAGCGGCCTCTGGCGGCTGCGCCGCAGGTTCAGCCGGCGCCCGAGTCTCCCCGGGGGCGGTCGATGCCGCTGCCGCGGTCTTGTCAGCCGCCTGCGATCTCGAGGAAGGCGCGGAGTTGCGGCCCACGATATACCCCATCGCGAAGGCCACGCCGAACAACAGAACCACGATAAAGAAACCGCTCAGTAAATGCCGATTGCCCAGCACTAACTCGAATTCTCCCGTCTCGCTATTCTTCATGGCTTAGGGACCACGTTGGGTTGATTGCCGTTGGCCGTTCGCTCCAACGCGCGCTCCAATGATGCAATTATATCGATCGGCAGCGGAAAAACGATGGTTGTATTTTTCTCGGTTCCGATTTCCACGAGAGTCTGCAAATATCGCAGTTGAATGGCGGCGGGCTGGCGCTGCATCACTTCCGCCGCCATGCTGAGCTTCTCCGCCGCCGTGTATTCGCCTTCCGCGTGAATGATCTTGGCGCGCCGCTCGCGCTCGGCTTCCGCCTGCCGCGCAATCGCGCGGATCATCTGCTCCGGCAAATCCACCTGCTTCACCTCCACCATGGTCACTTTCACTCCCCAGGGCGAAGTGTGTTGATCCAGAATCGATTGCAGCCGTACGTTGAGCCGTTCTCGCTGGCTCAACACCTCGTCCAGATCACTCTCCCCGAGGACGCTGCGCAGAGTTGTCTGCGCGAGCTGCGACGTGGCATAGAGAAAATTTGAAATCTCGACAATCGCCAGCCGCGGATCGATCACGCGGAAGTAAATCACCGCGTTGACCTTCAAGGTGACGTTGTCGCGCGTCACCACGTCCTGTGCCGGCACCTCGAGAGTGTCGGTGCGCAGCGAAACGCGCACGATGCGATCAAGGGGCGCGAACACCAGAATCACTCCCGGACCCTTCGGTTGCGGCAGCAGGCGGCCGAGCCGGAAGATCACACCCCGCTCGTATTCCCGCAGTATTTTGATGGAACTCAGCAGGTAAATCACCACGATCGCCATGAAGATGATGGTCGCGTCGCTCATTGTTCCCCCTCCTGATCAGTCGGTCACAGGTTCGACCGTGAGTTTCAAATGGTCAATCGCGGTGACGCGAATCCGTCCCCCGACCGAAACCGGGCGCACCGCCACGGCGTCCCAGTATTCCCCGTGTACGAAGACCTTGCCCGCCGGTGAGAGTTCGGTAATCGCAGCGCCCGTTTCTCCGATCATCGCTTCCCCGCCGGTCTGCACCTTGTTGCGGCGCGCCCTCACCGCGAGCGACAGCAGCAGCACCGTGATGGCGGAAAACGGCAGCGCCAGCCCAAGCGCTGTAGCCCAGTGAATCCGCATTTCGGGAATCGGACCGTTCACCAGCATCACCGCTCCCAGCACCATGGAAACGGCGCCGCCGATTCCCAGAATCCCATGCGACGTAAACTTGGCCTCGAGCACAAAGAGCGAAAACGCCAGAATCAGCAAAGCCGCTCCGAGCCAGTTGATGGGCAGCACGGAAAGCGCTGAAAGCCCGAGCAGCACCAGGATGCCTCCGAGCACTCCCGGAGCGATCAGGCCGGGCGAGGAGAACTCGGCATAGATCCCCAACGCCCCGATCACCAAGAGGATGAGAGCAATGTTGGGATCGGCAATCGCCGAGATGATTCTCTGCCGAAGCGTCCTTTGGTAGACGACGATCTCTGCGCCGCGCGTGTGCAGCGTCTGCACGGATCCGTCGAAACGCTTGATGGTGCGGCCCTCGAGAGTCGCCAGCAGTTCCTGCTCGCTCGGCGCCACGAGATCGATCAGGTGCTGGTCGAGCGCTTCCTGTTCGGTAAACGATTTGCTTTCTCGTACGGCAGTCTCGGCCAGTGTGCTGTTGCGGCCGCGTTTGGTGCAGATGCTGCGCAGATAAGCAGCGGCGTCGTTTTCCACCTTTTGTTTCATGGTGGCATCCATATCGCCGCCCAGCGCCACCGGATGCGCCGCCCCGGTATTGGTTCCCGGCGCCATCGCGGCCACGTCTCCGGCCTCGAGCAGGAAGAAACCGGCCGATGCCGCGCGACCTCCGCTCGGGGTTACGTACGTAACCACCGGCACTGGGGAAGCAACCATCTTCGCGATGGTCTCGCGCATGGCGTCCATCAGGCCACCCGGTGTATTCAGACGGACGATGACGAGTGGGGAGTTCTCCTGACGGGCCTGCTCGAGCGCGCCCGCGACGATCTCGACTGTCACGGGATGAATGGTGCCGTCCACGTCCACGGCGACTACCTTCGGAGCCGCCGACGCGGCTTGCGCGAACGCCGCAAGCACCAGCGAACAGATGATGACTACTCGCAACCTATACTTATCTTACCCGGATACGTCGGTCCGAAAACACACAATCGTCGATCACAAAAATAGAAAAGTTTGATGCGGTGTTGGGAGCGTGAATCGGCTAAAATAAACAGAGCATTTCAGCGACACCGAACTGAATACCCTATGGCTAGAAAGACCAATCCTGACAAAGAGATCGTGGTGCCTTCCGGCGCCGCCGCAAAACCCCGGCGAACCACAGCCGCTCGGCCGAAGCACTCCCCCCTCGCCGCCGACGCAGCAGCAACCCCCGCGCGTAGCGCGGAAATGGAAGCGCCGTTAACCGCTTCCGCCGAAACCGAACCCTCGCACGAACAAATTGCCCGGCTGGCATATCTGCTCTGGGAAGCTCGTGGCGGGCAAGGGGGTTCCCCCGAAGAGGACTGGCTCCAAGCCGAAGAGCAGCTTCGCCGCTCCACCGTCACCGTCGCCTGACTTACCGGTACTTTCGCACTACCGCCAGCAGTCTGCCTTGAATTTGCACGTTGCGGGCTGGAACAATGATCGGCTTCATCGTGGAATTCGCCGGCTGCAAGCGAATCTGATCCCCCGGTTCCCGGTAGAACCTTTTTAAAGTAGTTTCGGCGCCCGCAACCAAGGCGACGACAATGTCGCCATCGCGCACCTGTGTGACCTTCTCGAGAAGGATCAGATCGCCGTCGCAGATGTGATCTTCGATCATCGAATCGCCGCGGACTTCCAGCGCATAAGTATTGCCGCCACCCGTGAAGTCGGCGAAGTTCAAGACTCCGCGCTGTTCGAGGGATTCGACCGGCGAACCGGCCGCGATGCGCCCGAGCAATGGGACCTCCAACGCGGGCTTCGTCCGCCGTTGCTCCTGCAAATACTTCGGCGCCAGTTCCAGAGAGCGGCTTTGGTTGAAGCCGCGCTTCAGATAGCTCTTCGCCTCCAGAGCCGAAATATGCTTATGGACGGTTGCCAGCGAAGCGAGATCCAGGCCGTGGGCGATCTCCTCATAACTGGGGCAGTAGCCGTTATCCTCCTGGAAATGGGAGATGAAGTCGAGAACCTGCTTTTGTCGCTTGGTCAGTGGCATGTTCGTCCCCTATCGCCATTCTGGGCGAAGAAAAAGTGAAAATCAAGTAGTAAAGCGTGATTATCTACTTGACAACAACGCGATTTCCCGACCACAATGCGTAGTAGTGACAGGCC
Organism: uncultured Solibacteraceae bacterium; assembly: GCA_964390225.1. Taxonomy (GTDB): domain Bacteria; phylum Acidobacteriota; class Terriglobia; order Bryobacterales; family Bryobacteraceae; genus PSRJ01. The sequence continues at coordinate 600 of CAYMHP010000121.1, read as the reverse complement.
GGTGGGTGATTGACTCAGGCAGCGATCAGAAACTTCACGGCGGCAATCAGGCAAGAGCTACCAGCGAGCAGTAATAGAATTCGCGCCAACCAGCGAGGATAGGGACCTCCGGTATAGCGGTTCCGAAACGATTTCACCACGAAGGCTGAGACGATGCAGAAGCCAGAGAGCCCGAGCAGAACTATGCCCAGCATGGCCTTGTTTAGATCCAAGGTCTACTTCCGCGCTGATGGCTTGGCCCGCTTCGCCCTCGGTGCCCGCTTGCGCGGTATATCGCTGGCTGGCATTGGAGGCGTCTTCAGCAGAGCCTTGATGACGGCCTCGAACTTGTCCTTCGGGACCTTGGGTATTTCCGCCACGGAACTATTGTAGCCCCGTTCTTTCGTTGCAATCCTGTCGATTTCAGCACACAATCTAATTTGGCGGTGAGTGCGGGATTCGAACCCGCGAAGGGTGTTCACGGCACCCTTTCGCAGCTTATAAGGCCGGTGCAATCAACCACTCTGCCAACTCACCGCTGCGCGAGGGCCGCTTTGCAGCGGCCCCTTTTTGTGTGTGCCGAGCATGTTCGACAGCTCGGGGGTGAAAGTCCCCTCTACA
>CAYMHP010000120.1:0-15670 GCA_964390225.1 uncultured Solibacteraceae bacterium | reverse complement strand
TTCCGTACACCTTGCGCGTGGTGAGCGTCATCCTGGATTCGAATGGCTCCAGCTCGATGGCGACGGTTTGCGGCGCTTCGCTCGCGCTGATGGATGCCGGCGCGCCTCTGGTATCGCATGTGGGTGGCGTGGCCATGGGCCTGGTGCTGGAAGGCAAGGATTACGCCATCCTCACCGACATCGCCGGCGCCGAAGACCATTACGGCGATATGGACTTCAAGGTCGCCGGAACCCGTGACGGCATTACTGGCCTGCAGATGGACATCAAGGTGCCCAACGTGACCACCGCCATCATGAAGGAGGCGTTGGAGCAGGCCCGCCGCGGCCGTCTGTTCATCATCGACAAGATGCAGCAGGCCTTACCGCAGCCGAAGACCAGCATTTCGCAATACGCGCCGCGCATCTACACCATGACGATTCCGCAGGATAAGATCCGCGACGTGATTGGACCGGGCGGCAAGGTGATCCGCGGGATTATCGAGCAGACCGGCGTCAAGATCGACGTCGAAGACGACGGCACGATTCACGTGGCGTCGAGCGACGAGGCATCGGCGAACAAAGCGCTGCAGATCATCTCCGATATCACCGCCGTGGCCGAAGTCGGCAAGACCTATCTCGGCAAGGTCGTGCGGCTGGTGGATTTCGGCGCGTTCGTCGAGATCTTTCCCGGCACCGACGGTCTGCTGCACATCAGCGAGATCGCGGAGAACCGCATTCGGGACGTCCGCGACGAGTTGAAGGAGGGCGACCAGATCCTGGTGAAGGTGCTGGCGCTCGAAGGCAACAAGATCAAGCTGAGCCGCAAGGCCGTGCTCCGCGAACAGCGGGAGAAGCTGAAGCAGACAAAGTAGCGATAGCGGTCGCGAAGGGATGAGGCGCGCTCCGTAGACGGCGCGCCTCTCTCATTTCTTAAATCGGCCCAAACTTGACACGTCCTCCATTGAAATGCTAGCTTCTCCGAAGCTTCCAGAGCGCACGAAACCATGAAGTTTGGCGGCTTTTACGAGCATCAACTCCCGCGGCCCTGGGCGGCCGATTCCGAACACAAGCTACTGAAGAACGCGTTGGAACAGGCGGAACTGCAGGATCGCCTTGGATTCGACTACGTTTGGGCGACCGAACACCACTTTCTTGAGGAGTATGCGCACTCCTCCGCTCCGGAAATCTTCCTGGCCGCATGCAGCCAGCGCACCAAAAACGTCCGCATCGGGCACGGCATCGTCCAGATGCCTCCTTATATCAACCATCCGGCACGTGTCGCCGAGCGGATCGCCACGCTGGATTTGATCAGCGACGGACGCGTGGAATACGGAGTGGGCGCCGGCGCCACGGAAACAGAGCTGGGCGGCTTTCTCGTGCCCCAGGCCGAGAAAAAAGCGATGATGCTGGACGGCCTTAAGGCCGTTGTCGAAATGTTTGTTGGCGAACCGTTCGGAGGCTGGGAAAGCAAGTACGTGAAGATGCCCCCGCGCAACGTTGTGCCGAAGCCGTTGCAGAAGCCGCATCCGCCGCTCTGGCTGGCGTGCTCGAATCGCACCTCGATTCTGCAGGCGGCGCGGCTCGGCGTGGGCGCTCTGACGTTTTCCTTCGTCAGCCCCGACGAAGCGCGGCACTGGGTGAAGGATTACTACGAGACCTTCGAAAAGGAATGCGAGCCGGTCGGCTACGCCGTGAATCCGAATTTTGCCATCACCTGCCCGTTCCTTTGCGATCGCGATGCGCAGCGCATGGCACAACTCGGAGCCGAGAGCTACGGCTTCTTCATTTACGGCCTCGGCCACTACAGCTTCTTCGGCGAGCATGCGCCCGCCAAAACCGACATTTGGGACGAGTTCCACACCAATCCCCACGAATTCTCACCCCCGGAGGGCCGCATCCAGGACTGCGTCGGTACGCCGGAGATGCTGCGCGACCGCCTGCGCGAATTCGAAGAGGTCGGCATCGACCAGGTGATCTGTCTTTCGCAGGCTGGAAAAATTCCGCACGAACTGCTGTGCTCGTCCATCGAGCTGTTCTCAGAGGAAGTTTTGCCCGAGTTTAAGGAGCGCGACCAACGCGGCGAGCGCCAGCGCGCGGAGCGCCGCGCCCGGCTTTCCGAAATCACCATGGCCCGCAAGCCCAGGGTCGAAGCTGAAAAGCCCGAGATCGTCATTCACGCGGCCGGACATCACTAGCCCGGGGCGCGATTTGTAAGCATGAAGAGGAGGAGACTATGAGGGTAATCGACGAAAGCAGTATCACCGACGCTGCCATCGAGCAGATGTCTACGACGCGGGACCCGCGCCTCAAGCAGATCATGGAGAGCCTGGTGCGGCATCTGCACGCCTTCGCGCGGGAAGTCGACCTCACGCCCGAAGAGTGGCTCCAGGGCATCAGTTTCCTGACCGCGGTCGGCCAGAAGTGCACCGCGTTCCGGCAGGAGTTCATCCTCCTTTCCGATACGCTCGGGCTGAGCAGCCTGGTCAATTCGCTGCACGACAAGCGCGCCACGGAAGACGGCACCAAATCGAGCTTGCTAGGGCCGTTCTACCGCCAGGATTCGCCCCCTCGCGAACTCGGCGCGTCAATCGCCACCAAATCGTCCAAGGGCGAACAGATCGCCATCTATGGCCGCGTCACTAATGCTGCGGGCCAGCCGCTTGCCGATGCCTCCGTCGAAATCTGGCAGCCCGATGAGGAAGGCTGGTACGACCTGCAGAAACACGATCCCTCCGAAATGGATCTGCGCGGCACGTTCCACACCGATGCCCAGGGCCGCTACTATCTCCGCACCATCGCGCCTTGCGGGTACATGATCCCCATGGACGGTCCGGTCGGAGATATGATCCGCGCGCAGGGCCGCCACGGCTACCGCCCAGCCCATATTCACTTCGTTGTTGGCGCTCCCGGATATCGCGAGGTGGTGACCGCGCTGTATCTTTCCGGAGACAGCCACATCGACTCTGATACCGTGTTCGGCGTCACGGAATCTCTGGTTGTCAGCGTCAATCGCAACGATTCGGAATCGCCGATTCCAAATCTGCCGACGATCCGATTCGATTTTCAACTCGCGTCGAAGAAGGCCGAAGACGTTTCCGGACGCGTCGGCGCCGATCCGTCGCAGATCGTCAAAAACGCCAGCGCCTGATTTCAACCGCCGGTGCTGTTCAAGAGAGCCGGCGACCAGATCGCCCGCGCTACTTCGTATTTCAGCCGCGGCAGTAATGCCGCGGTTCCGTTTACACGACGGCTTCAGCGCAGCTGGAACCGCGCCATCACTGGCGCGGCTGAATCGCTCGGCGCCGTCTAGACCGCCGCTTTAGCGGCCGCGTACCCGTTCAACGCGCGCATCTTCCGCGCGGTAAACAGCGCCAGTTCCATCGCCTGCTCGTAGTTGAGCCGCGGATCGAGGTACGACTTGTATGCCTGGTGCAAGTCGTCCTCCGAAAGCCCGCGCGCGCCCCCGACGCATTCGGTCACCGCTTCGCCGGTCAGTTCGACATGCACACCGCCCAATCGGCTGCCGTTCGCGCGATGAATCTCGAAGGCCTGGTCCAACTCCCTCAGGATCTCGTCGAAGCTCCGTGTCTTTTGCCCGCCGTTGGTCGTGCGCGTGTTGGCGTGCATCGGATCGCAACACCACAGCACCGGTCTTCCCGTCGCGCGCGCCGCGTCGATCAGGGGCGGCAGGCACTGCGCGATTCGCTCGCTCCCGAAGCGGTGGATCAGCGTCAGCCGGCCCGGCTCGCCCGCGGGGTTCAACACTTCGATCAGCTCTTTCAGGCAATCGGTAGACATGCCCGGTCCGACCTTGACCCCGATCGGGTTCCGGATACCTCGGAAATATTCCACGTGCGCCCCGCGCGGATCGCACGTGCGCATGCCGATCCAGGGGAAATGGGTGGCGAGGTTGAACCAGCCCTGCTGGCGCGGCACCTGGCGCGTCTGCGCCTGCTCGTATGGCAGGTGAAGTCCTTCGTGGCTGGTAAAGAAATCGACGGCGTGAAACCCGCCGGGATGCAACCCGGCCAGGTTCTCCATGAACTGCAGCGAATCGCCGACACTGCGCGCCATGCGCCGGTATTCTTCGGCCATCGGCGAGTCCCTCACCCAATCGAGATTCCAGTAGTCGAGATGGTGCGGATCGACAAACCCGCCAACCACCAGCGCGCGGATGAAATTGATGGTCAGACCCGCTCGTTCATAGCCGCGCAGCATCAGCCGCGGGTCGGGCGTTCGTGCGTCAGCATTGAACTGTGGACGGTTGATGAGGTCCCCGCGGTAGCTCGGAAGCGTGAGCCCGTCTCGCGTCTCAAAAGGCTCGGTGCGCGGTTTGGCGTACTGCCCCGCGAAGCGTCCCACCCGCACGACGCGTTTTTGCGCCCCGTACACGAGCACCAGGCTCATCTGCAGCAGGACCTTGATCTTGTTGGCAATCGTCGGCGAGTCGCAGGAATCGAAGCTTTCGGCGCAGTCCCCACCCTGTAAGAGAAATCGTTCGCCGCGGGTCGCTTCCGCTAATTGCGACTGCAGCGCCAGCACCTCCCAGGAAGTCACCAGCGGAGGCAGTTTAGCGATCTGTTCCACCACGCGGTCGACTTCCTCCGGGCAGGGATACACTACCTCCTGCGCCGCCGGCTTGCTCTTCCAGGAAGTGGGCGACCAGGCAGTCATGGCTTCGCCCGCAACTCTCCGCTCGAGTCGAAGGGGCCCGACGCGAGATACCTGCGAATTCGATCGCGGTTCGGCCCCACATGCGTAGCGGCATCGATCAGGATGTCCACTGCGTCCACCGCCGGCGTTTCCGCGTTAAGGCGGAAGATCCAGGGGACATTCGTCGTGGTCAGTGTGCGGTCGGCCGACAGCGCGATCACCGGAACGAAGGTCTTGACGGCGATCTGCTCCGCCAGGTGCGCGGAGGCGCGATCGGTCGCCACGAGCCCGAGCACGCCGCCCTGATAGACTGCGCTCACCAATTCCGTGGAAGCGTTCCCCCACGACATTTCCGACGCGATGCCGATGACCCGGTACGGCTGCTGCGGCAGCGACGCGGCCAGTTTATCGGCGCCGGGTCCGAAAAGGCCGATGGCCGGCCGCGAATCGTTCACCGGCGGCCCGTTGTACTCCACCGGGCGCTCGCTCACTCGGGCGTAAGGCACCTCCATCGTGTAGCGCCGGAACACCACCTTGCCATTTTTCACCGCCCCCAGGTACATCGGCGCAACGTTCTTCGCGTTCGGATCGAAGACCATCTCGCCCGTCACACCCTTGAACCGTTCGAGGCCATACAGCGCATCGCGAATCCTAGCGCGGTTTAACCCTGCGCGGCAAATCGCGTCGAGCAGGATGCGCATCGCATCGTACGCCAGCGCGGAAAAGGAATCCACCTTGGCCGAATACTTCGCGGCGAAGCGTTTCTGAAAATCGAGCCACTCCGGGGCGTCGCGATTCGAGTCGAACGGATACACCACTTCCAGCCCCTCGGCCGCGCTTCCTGCGATCCGAAACAGATCGTCTCCGAGCACGCGGGCAGCGCCGAAGACCGGTTGCTTCATTCCCATGTGCCGCATCTCCCGGACGATCTCACCGGCGGCCGCGGAATCTGCCCAGAGCACGATTCCGTCCACGTCCGAATCGTTAATGACCCGCAACTGATGCGTGAACTCCATATCGCCGGGAGTGAACTTCTGCTCGATGACCACGGGATGGCCGAGCCGCCGCGAAGCATCCCGGAATTTCATAACGCCGAATCGGCCATAACGCTCGTTGACACGCAACAGGGCGATCCGCTTCAGCCCAAGGTCGGAATAGATGCGGCGCGCCAGCGTGTACGACTGCACGCGATCGTCCTGAATTGCCGTGAGGATCCAGGGAATGATCGTTTCGGGAATAGTCGGGTCGGTGGCCGCGCTGTTCACGATGGGCAACTCGGCCTTCAAGGAGACGCGGAGTGCGATGTGCGTCGAATCGCCGCTGATGGAGCCCAGCATGGCCCAGACCTTCTCGTCGTAAACCATTTTGACGATCTCGTTGCTCGACGATCCCCATAGCGCGCCGTCATTGTGCACTTTGAGGCGAAACGGTTTGCCGCAATACCCGCCGCGCGCGTTGGCTTCATCAATGGCCATCTCCGCACCGTGGAGCATCGCGTTCCCGAGCACCATGTCCTTGTGGTCGCGAATCGGCCCGAGGAACCCGATAGCGACTTCGGTGATGTCCGACGGCTTCACCGTCGGCACGTCGCGAGCCGGCCCGTTGTATTCGACCGTCTTCGTGTAGTTCTCGTAATAAGGCCTGGTGAAGCGCGAGAACGGCCGCAGATCGTCGGGTTCGCCGGCGTACGGTTCCACGGTCCGGACGCGCGGCGGTCCAGGCGGGTTTGCTCCGCAGCCGCACGTCTGTGCCTGCGCAGTGCTTGCCGCAACGACGAGCCCCAACACCGTGGCGCCGGCGCGAAACTGATCGTGCCACCGATTCAGCCGCATCGCTTACTCCTTCTTCGGCGGAATGAACATCGCGATCGCCTCGATCTCGACGAGCAGGTCCGGCCGGCACAGAATGGCTTGAATGCCGGTGGAAGCGGGCAGCGGGTCCAACTGCTGCTCCGCGTAAAACGCCGTCCGTTCCTCGTTGAAGACCCCGTAATCGCGTTCGATATCGCGGAGGTAGCAGGTGGTACGCACTACGTCGTGCCACGTCGCTCCTTCGGCGGCGAGCAGACCAGTGATGTTCTTGTACGTGCGCCTCAGTTGGGCGCGAAAGTCGCCCACGTGGACTGTCTGGCCGTATTCGTCGATGCTGGCAGTGCCGGAGATCAGCAGGATCGTGAGACCGTTCAGGTCAATGCGCAGTCCGCGCGAAAATGAGCTGGGGCGCGGATACCGGTAAGCCTCGTTCAGCACCTCGGGCGCGCTGATCGCGCGCCTCTCAACGCGGGTGGCCCCGCCAATCTGTTGGAGTGCTTCGGTAATCGTCATTTTTTCGAAATCTCCCGTCCCATCCGGATCCCGTGACTCAGGCCTTTGGCTGTCGCCACCCACACGTCTTCGCCCTGAAAATCGACGCCGAACGTGTAATGATGCGCCGGCGCAGTTTCCACCGGAATCTTGCTCGTCTGTCCCTGGCCATCCCGCACCAGCATTTCGGGTGCGTGTGTGTCGAGCGCAGGCCGGTACGTCGCCCAGTTCTCGCCATCGAAATATGCCAGGCCTTTGTCCGTCGAGAACCACGTCCGTGTTCCATCGACCGACTTCACCTGGTTGAGGAAATTGCTGGGCAGGCCGCTGTCTTTGTCGAGGAAGTTGCGCCAGTTTCGGCCGTCATAGCGGCTGGCGCCGAAATACGTGGCGACCCACAGCATCCGGTTCACGTAACTCACCGACGTCGTAATTTCGTGGATCAGTCCCTGGTCCTTGTAGAGGACGATCTCCGTTTCGCCGTCCGGGTCGTTGTAATCTTTCCAGCGCTCGGTCTTCACGTCATATTCAAGTACGCCGCCGCCCCACACCGCGTAGTAGACCTTGTCCTCGGCGGCACTCACGCTGTACGTCCAGATCTCATACATCGGCGTGTTGCGCTCGTTGAAAAGGCTCCATTGGCCGGTGCGCGTATTCAGACGGCTCGCGCCCGCCGCCGTCGCCGCCCAGACAAAATCGCCCTGGACGGCGACACCGTAAACCACGTCATTCGCCAAGCCGCTATTGAGCTGGGTGAAAGTGTCGAAGCGCCCGCCCGAATACCGGCTCAGGCCGCCCATGGTCGCGATCCACAGATCGTGCGTCCTCTTGTCGAGCGCCAGGTAGAGAACCGCACGGTGCGCCAGGCCGTCGGCCGGCGTGAACACTTTCCATTTCCCGTTTTCGAATAGGCCCAGCCCGTTGTCGGTTGCGGCCCAGATCTTATTGCCGTCGACGCAGACGTTGTAGACGCGGTCGTCCGGGAGCCCCTGCGCTGTCGTGAAGTTCTCCCAACGATATCGCGGCAACTCTCCTGCGCCCAGAATTCCGGCGGCGACAAATAGCAACGCGAGTCTCATAGCGTTTTCAGGTACTCGATCAGATCGTTCAGCTCGTCTTTCATCAGATCGTTCGTCACCCCATGGGTATCGTTGGGGTTGAATACCGTCCAGATCTCTTCCAGCGTCTTCGCCGAACCGTCGTGGAGATACGGCGCGCTGTACGCCACATTCGTCAAGTGCGGCACGTCGATCATCGGCGACCGATCCGTCGCCTTCCCCGTTCCTACGTCGGTCAGTTGTTGGTTGGTGTAGTACTTTCCCGAATGGCAAAATCCGCACTGCAGCCGTTCCGGAATCGCCGAGCCGTCTTTCTTACTGGTGCGGTCGAAAATCGCTTTCCCGCGCTCCTGCGCCGGCGACAATTCGCCGCCGGGCAGCCGATAGCGGTTGGGCCGCAGCGGTATCGTCGAGATGTACGCCACCAGGTCCGCCAAATCTTCACCGCGAAAGCCCTGCGATCGGAAGAAGAAGCGTTCCGTGCGCGGCCCGCACTCCGTATACAAATCCGGGTTGCCGCCATTCCACTTGAACGGCGCCGTATGCGAAACATCTTCGATGGCGCGGTTGTCCACGATATCGACGCCGAAGCCATCCGCCTCGAGGTCCCAGGAGATGCCATCGAACGTGGAATCCAGGTGGCAATTGGCACACCCGAACTGCCCCTGAAACGCAAATTTCGATGAGTAGAACAGCCGCTCGCCCCGCCGCTGTGGCGTCAGGTCGCCAGGCCCGCCCAGCCCGATCGGTGCCACGACCTTCGCGCGTGCCGTGTCCATGATGGAGACGGTGTCATCGAGGCGATTGGCGACATAGAGGCGCGCGCCGTCCGGCGACAGCGCTATGCCTCGCGGATTCCGTCCCACTGCAACCCGGGCAACCACGTACCGTGCGGACGCGGAAAGGTCGTTCGTGAGCTCCTCGCGTTCCGGCGAGCGCGCGGCCGCGATTAGCCGCTGCAAATCGAGGATCGCGATCTCATCCGATCCGCTCGCCGAAACGTACGCCCGCAATTTATCGTTGGCGATCGCCACTCCGAACGGCAGAGAAGCGTATCGCTCCAGTTCATCCAGGGGCAATTGGACCACGCCCCCGATATCCTCGCCGAAAACCGCCACGGAATCTCCGAACGCCCAGCCATGCTCTACGTGCGCCAGCGGGATCAGGTTCTTCGGCCGCAGCAGGGCCGCGATTCCCACGCGCCCGTCCGCCGACAGCGCCACGTGAAAGACGCCCGCAACATTGTGGAGCCGTGCCCGCGCGTCGACCACCTGATGCGAGCTATCGATTTCCGTGATCTCCGATTCGGGTGGCGTCCGGAATTTGCCGATGTTGGGATAGATATGCGTGACGTAGACGTGCGTTCCATTCGCCACAGGGTAACTGGCTCCGCGGCCGCCGGCCAGCCGCTTCGTCTCGGCCCCGGTGGCGAGATCGATTACCGAAATGTCATTGCTGAGACGGTTGGCGGCGTACAACGTCCCGCCCGGCCCCAACGCCGCGCCGCTCGGTTCGAAACCTGCCTGCAGCGTGCGGGTCACGCGCAATTGCGCAGCATCGATTTCGGAAACCGTGTCTGACCAGGAATTCGTCACATAAATCCGTTTCCCGTCGCCGCTCACCGCGATTCCACGCGGCACGCGTCCTACCGGCACGCGGCCGACGATCGACTGCGTCGCGGCGTCGGCAACCACCAGTTCATCGGTTCCTCCGCACACTACATAAAGCCGCTCGCCATCCGGCGAGAGCGCGACGTCGACCGGGCTGGGATAGCGCTGCTCGTTCGGAAGCGATTCTCCGAACAGCAGCAACGCCGCCACAACCCCGCCCACGACGCCCAGTCGCATCCGTCTACTCCTCGCGAATGGTCACGACCCGGTCGGCTGCGACGTTCTCGACAATCTGCCGCTTGCCGCTCGGCCAGATTACGGTAATGCGTTCGGCGGTGATGGCCTTACCCAATCCGAAGTGCAGCCGCCAATCGTCCTGTCCCAGGTAGCCTGAACCGGCCACTCGCTGGCGCCGCTGCGTCGTGCCGTCCGCCGCAACTTCCACCTTCGCTCCAATGCCGTCGCGGTTGCTCTTCGTGCCCACGAGTTGTATGTTCAGCCAGTGCCCGCTTGGCGCGGTTACGTTCCGCAGCAACTGCCCACGCGCTCCGAGATTCACCAGGAAGGCGCCGACCCGGCCGTCATTCGCGAAGTCTGCAAAACACGCCCCGCGCCCCACCGTCTTCGTCTGAAAGAAAGCGCCGCCGGCTGACGAAACATCTTCGAACTTGCCGCCTCCCAGATTGCGGAAGAGCGAGTGCTCCTGCGGCACCATGTGGATCAGCCCGCCGTGGAAAATCAGAATGTCCTGGAGCCCGTCGTTATCGAAGTCCTGAACGCCCGTTCCCCAGCTTGTATACTGCGCCGTCAATTGCGAAATACCGGCCGCCTCGGTGACATCTTTGAACCTGAGATTGCCGTCGTTTTCGAGCAGGCGGTTGTACTTCGAATCGCTCACCCACAAATCCATGCGCCCTTCGTTCCGAGTCTCGAAGAACACCGGCCCCATGGCGGAGGTCGATTCACCGTTCTGGCCAAAAGCCGCTCCGGCCTCGACCGCGATCTCCTCGAACGTCCCATCCCGCTTGTTGTGGAACAGGAAATTCTCGGTCTTATCGTTCGCGACGTAGACGTCGGGGTAGCCATCGCCATCGAAATCGGCCGCCGTCACTCCCATGGTGCGGCCCTTGTGCCGCGCGATCCCCGATTTGTCGCTCACATCGACAAACGATCCCCTGCAGGTGTTGCGGAACAAAAGATTCGTATCGGCTTCGTAGTCGAGCGGACCTGGATAATTGTCCGCTGCGTAATACGACCGGTACTTCGGGTCGAACTTCACGTAACGGCCAATGAACAGGTCCGTGCAGCCGTCGCGATCGTAGTCGAGCCACGCCGCCCCGATCGCCCATCCGTGAATCGTCAGCCCGGCCTTTGCCGTGACATCCTCGAACGTGCCGTCGCCCTTGTTTCGATAGAGCGTCACGTGGCCGTAGCTGGTGACGAGCAGGTCGGTGTGCCCGTCGTTGTCGTAATCAGCGGCGATGACGCCGAATCCATATCCATCGCCCGCCACGCCGGCCTCCTCCGTGACGTCCGTGAACTTTCCGTTGCCGTCGTTGCGGTAGAGATGATTGTGCGGCGCGGCTGCGGGCGGCTTTCGCAGAGGATACGGATGCATCTCCGCTCCCAGAGGCCGGCCGCTGACCACGTACAGATCCGGCTTGCCGTCGTTGTTGTAGTCGAGCCAGGCGCACCCCGCGCCCGTGCTTTCGACGAGCGAGCCCAGCTTCTCGGCGCCGATCGAATGCGTGAACTCGATTCCCGAGTTGGCGGTGACGTCCTCGAACTGGATCGGTCCGCCAGCGCTCGCCGCCAGGCAGGCAGCCGTTAATGCGAGGGCAACTCTAGAGATCACGGCTGCTCCACCTCCAGCATCTTCACCGGAATCGTACTCCGCAGAAGGATTTCCGGCGTCTTGTTTTCGGGCGCCCGCTGCGGCCCGGCATGGCATCCCACGCAGATCCGCTGCTCGCTCGGGCGCATCCAAAACCAATCGTGCTCGGCGCGCATTGTCCGGCCCTGGGCATCGGTTGTTTCGATCCGAAGCGGCCGGTCGGCGGGCACTTGAACGTAGAACGAGCCGTCCGCGGCCACTTCCGTCTCTCCCAACAAGCCGGCGGTCGTATACACGCGAACCCTGTGCACTCCCGCCCCGGCATTCAAACACAGCAGATTCCCCGCGGTCCGGGTCGGCACCAAGGCGGACGGGAATTGGCGTGGGACCGGCCGGGGCGCCACAATCACCGGCTCGACCGCGGAAACACTCGCCGGCGCCTGCACGGGAGCAACCCTCTTGGTCGCCGCGTCCCAGCGATAAAGTCCAAAATTCCCTTTTTTCGCTCGCATCGCCACCAGCCAGACGCCCGGCGAGATCTCCGCGATCGGGCCGATCGCGTCCCCGTCCGGCTGCGGCACGTCGGTTTCGGAGGCCAGCGCCGAGGTAATCCGAGCTAGGCGATTGCCCGAACGGAAAATGTAATCGCCCGAAGAAATCTGGCGGGCATCTCCGCGGCTTCGCCCATGGTCGCAGCGGAGCGCTTCCACGCCCGTGCCGTCGGGGTAAACGGTGAAGATCTCGGTTCCCCCGAGCAGTCGCGGTGCGTCAAAGAGGATGCGGCCGTCCGCGAGGACGTCGTCCGTCAGTACCCGGCCCGGGGCGAAGCTGAGGCGGGCGGGTGACGTCGCCACCTCGATCCACGAGCCTGCCGGCTCCGAACGCGTGTAGACGATCTCGCCGCCGGGAAGGTACAGCGGGCGCATGCAATTGGCTTCGTTTTGCGAAATTCGGCGGGGGGTTCCGCCGCGGAGGTCGGTTTCCCAAATCTGCCACGGTTCGAAGCCCATCTGCTTGCCTGAAAACAAAACCCGGCTGCCGTCATAAGAGACTACGGCATCGGCGGACGCCGCGAGTCCCGGAGCGAGGGTGCGCCGAACGTCGCCCGAAACATAGATTAGGGTCGCGCCGTAGGGGAACCGGTCGCGTCCAACAACCCACGCCTCCGGATCATACCGGGGGGTTTCGGTGAAAATATAGGGAACTGTGGCGTCGCGTTTCCCGACGCCTGCGCGTAATCCCCCAGCGGCAGCAGCCACGGCCGCCACTGCCCCGGCAGCTAAAATGATGAATCCAGCCCGATTTATCCGAATCTTACGCCCTGGCACATCTCACTCCCGAGCGATTTAGCTGTTAAGACCGATGCAATCCGTTCACCATTACGGATTTACAGGTCTGATAAGCCGCAGCGCGGGCCGGGTGTTGTAGAGTTGCCGGTACCGGTTGTGGATTCGATCGGCGGGGAAGGACTCCCCGGCGGGGTACGGGTAGCTGGTCATGGCATGGAACGGCAGGGGTTCCACGGTTTGGGAATGGGCACTCTGCAAGAGGATGCCGGCCAAAACGATGGCGGCGCCCGTGAGGGTCCGTTTCCCCACTAAACTCTGAATTTAGTTGGTCTCGTCGAAAATTTCCAGTGGACTATTGGCGGAAGCTGTACCAGCCCTCATTGATTTCTTCCAGCGTGCGGCCTTTGGTTTCGGGCACGAAGCGGTAGGCGAACAGGAACGAAGCCACGCTTACGATGGAATACAGCCAGAACGTGTAGCTGGCGCCGAGGGCCTGCAGTAATACCAGGAACGTGAGCGCCACGATGAGATTGAACCCCCAGTTCGCCATGGTGGCGATGCCCATGGCGGCGCCGCGCACGCGCAAGGGATAGATCTCCGAGATGAGCAGCCAGAAGATCGGGCCGAGGCTGATGGCGAATGAGGCAACGTATACCATCACGCTGATGACCGCCAGCCAGCCGAGATCGGAGGAGCCGGAGCCCAGTTGGAAAACGAAACCCAGGGCCGCCAGGCTAAGGATCATTCCGGCGATGCCGATCAGCAGCAGCGGACGGCGTCCGGTGCGGTCCAGAAGACGGACGGCCAGAATGGTCAAGAGAACGTTCACCGCGCCCACCCCGGCCGTGGCGAGAATCGACTGCGCCGCCGAACTGAATCCGGCAAGCTGGAAGATAGTAGGCGCGTAATAAATGATCGTGTTGATACCGGTGATCTGTTGAAAGATCGCCAGCAGGATGCCGACCATCAACGCGCGGCGGTATTGCGGAGCCAGCAATTCTTTCCAGCCCCCCTCCTCTTCCTGCACGTGCGATTCGATCAAGGGCAGCTCGCGGTCGGCTTCTTCGGGCGTGCGAATGCGTCGCAGCACGTCTTTAGCCTCATCATGCCTTCCCTGTCCGGCAAGCCAGCGAGGACTTTCCGGCAGCAGCAGCATGCCGATTCCGAGAATGATTGCGGGGACGGCGGCAACGCCGAACATCCAGCGCCAATGTTCCCCGGCGGCGAAAAGGTAATCGGTCAAATACGAAACCAGAATGCCGATGGTAATCAGGAGCTGGTTCAAAGAAACGAGCGCCCCTCTTCGCTCGGGAGGCGAAATCTCGGAGATGTACAAGGGGCCGGTGTAGGAACAGACCCCGATGGCCAGGCCCACCATAACGCGTCCGACGGCCAGCAACTCGATACTCGGAGCCAGGCCGGTCAGGAGGCTCGAGATGAAGAAGAGCACCGCCACGGCGATAATCATCCGGCGCCGTCCGAAACGGTCGGCGAGGCGCCCGCTGAAACCAGCGCCTAGGGTCGCTCCCGCCAAAACGGCGCTGGTGACGACGCCCTGCATGAAAGGCGAGAGGCTGAAGTCCTTCTTCACGAACAGCAGGGCGCCCGAGATCACGCCGGTGTCATAGCCGAACAGAAGACCGCAAAGGGCGGCCACCGCGGCCATGAGAAAAACGGAACCTTGCGTCGTCGGATGCGAGTTGGTGCGCGCAATGGCCATCGAGTGTCTCCTAGACTACGGAGTTGCGGGAAACCACTTCGCGGTAGAACTCGGCGCTCAATTTGGGTACCCGCTTTTGGGTTTCGAAATCGACATAATAGGCGCCGAACCGCTTGCCGTACCCGTCGGTCCACTCGAAGTTATCCATCAAGCTCCACAGGAAGTAGCCGCGCAGCGGCCAGCCCTCGGTGACGGCACGGTGGGCGTGAATCAGATGATTACGGACATACATGACGCGATCGGTGTCGTCGATGTGACCGTCGGGCCGGACCACGTCGTCCGAGGAGCAGCCATTCTCCGTCACATAGACGTCCTTCACGTTCCAGATTTCAGCCATGTGCCGCGCCGCCCAATAAGCGATTTCCGGGCCAACGTAGAGCCAGGCCGAAGCCGTACGCGGAGCGGACGTAGGCCGCGGCGGAAGGACATAGCCGGCCGGGGAATCGGCCGCGCGAACGTACGTGGGAGTGTAAATGTTCAAGCCAACGAAATCCAGAGGGCTGCCGATGAGGCGCATGTCTTCTTCGCTGAACTTCGGCCCGTTTCGGCCCGCGGATGCCAGGTAGCTATCGAGGTACTTGCCTTCCATGACGGCAGTAAGGAACGGCGCGTTGATATCGCGCATGGCCTTTTGCGCGGCTTGGATGTGCGCCGGCGATTCGATTACGGGAACACACATGTCCGGATTTTCGGCGAGGCCGACGCTGGTGCCCGGACGCGCGGCCGCACGGATTGCGGCGACTCCCATGCCGTGCGCCAGCAGAGCGTTGTGGCGGATCTGATTGACGTCGGCCTGAGGCAGTTTCTTGCCGGGCGCCTTTTCGCCGGTAGCGTAGCTCTGATCGGTAAAGCACACGAATTCATTGATGGTGAAAAAATACCGCACGCGGTCAGAGAGCCGCTTCGCCACGAACTCGGCGTAAGTAGCGAATGCTTTGGAGGTCTCGCGCGACCGCCAGCCTCCCACGCGATCTTCCAACGCTTGCGGCAGATCCCAATGGAACAGAGTGGCGTACGGCTCGATACCATTGTTTTTCAGCTCATCGACGAGGCGTTCGTAGAAGGCGATTCCTTTTTCGTTCGGCGCGCCATCGCCATCGGGGAAAACCCTGGGCCACGCCACGGAGAAGCGATACGCCTTGACTCCAAGGTTTTTCAGCAGCCGGATATCTTCGCGGAAGCGGTGATAATCGTCGACGGCGATATCTCCAGTATCGCCATGGT
>CAYMHP010000119.1:9487-15712 GCA_964390225.1 uncultured Solibacteraceae bacterium | reverse complement strand
AGCACCCATTCAAACGAATACCGTTCCAACCGTTCAACGGACTCCACCTGCTGGGGCCAGGAATACCAACAGACGTCGCGCGAGGCGTTCAGGCGGCCTCGTTCACGGCTCCACCACATGTGATCTCCCGTGAAGAGGAACTGGTTGCGGTAAAGCAAGGTGCAGTGTCCGCGGGTGTGCCCCGGAGTAGGAATCGCCAGAAACTCAGGCGCGAGTTCAAGCTCGTCGAAGCCATCGATCACACGCTCCGCGCCGGGCTGCGCCGGGAGTTCGAGCCGGTGAATGATGCGGGTTGCGCGGAAGCGGGTTGCCCACTTGTCGGCATCCGCCACATCGTCGCGATGGGTCAGAAATAGAAACTGGATTCCGCCCCGCTCCTCGAAGCGGCGCGCGAGGTCTTCCACATAACGGGGCGAATCGACCAGCCAGTTACCCGCGGGGTGCTCGACGAAGTAGCTGTTGCCGCCGAACGATTTTCGCGAGTTGAAGCCGCAATAGAAAACTCCCGGTGCGAGCGCCAGAGGGAACTCGGCGATTGCCCGCGCGACGCCGCTTTTGTCGGAACTGCCGATCGATCCGGTCGGGCAGGCGACCAACGCGCGAAACGCCGCTCTCTGTTCGGCTTCGCTGCGAGGTTGTGTGTGGACATAGGAGAATTCGCCGTTGTCGGCGAAACTTGCAGGCGCGAGTTGGCGGCAGGTGTCGCAATCGATGCAACTCGAGTCGACGAAGAACTGCCCCTCCACATTGTCGGGCAGCCGCAAGGTGCGGTCGGCCATACCTCATGGTGCCATACGGGTGTCCTTTGCGCAGGGTGGCGAGATGTGCTTGAGACAGACCCGCGACGAGTTCGCACCAGTCTACTTTGGTCGGGCGCAAGCGCGGCCTTCTACGATTCTTTCCAGAACAGTTCCGCATCGGAGCGGCGAACGTAGTTGGCATCTAATGCCGCTGCGTCCAAGGCCTCGCCGCGGAGGAATCGCTGGCACGCGATCCTGGCCATCGCTCCGGCCAGAGCGCGCGGGGCAGTCACGCGCGGCGCACTCGCGAATCCGGCCGCCGCGAGATCGGCTGCGAACGGCTCGAAATCGTGCGCGATGAATTCCAGCTCTCGCTCCGGCAGCGTTCGCAGCCAGGCTGGGAGGCTCGCGACGGTTTCCGGCAACACGGCCTCGCCAGAGGAATTGTACAAGGCCGCGTATATTTCTCCACGGCGCGCATCCAGCAAGACGGCGCGCAACGGCGTCGTGCCATAGGATGCCAATGCCCGCAGATTGGAAACGGCCACCGCGGGTTTTCGACAGGCTTCCGCCAAGCCCTTTACGCAG
The DNA here is from genome assembly GCA_964390225.1 of uncultured Solibacteraceae bacterium. Taxonomy (GTDB): domain Bacteria; phylum Acidobacteriota; class Terriglobia; order Bryobacterales; family Bryobacteraceae; genus PSRJ01. The sequence goes on along the minus strand of CAYMHP010000119.1, from coordinate 14,384 downwards.
GCCAGACCAACGCGCACGCCTGTGAACGACCCCGGGCCGGAGGCGGCAGCAAAGCAATCCATCTCGCTCATCCGGAGCCCATTCGTATCCAACAGCGATTTTAGATGGCCGTAGATGACGTGCGCGAAGCCGCCCGGCGCGTGGAGGGCAAGCTCCTCGACGAGGTCGCCGCCGCGCGTAATTGCGAGACTGCCGGACTCGTGCGTGGTATCAACCGCCAGAACGAGCGGATTCACTGGGTAATCTGATACGCCTTATCGAGCGCGTACACTTTCCCATTGCCGTTCATGCCGTAGAGCCGCAGGTTCATCACAGCCGGAAATCTCTTGGCGATGCCGGCGGGCACGATGAGATTGCCTTTTTGACCGGTGGCCAGTACGCGGTAGCCCTGGCCGTCGGACGTCACCTCCCCGGTCCACATCCACATCATCGAGCGAGTGGCGCGGGTTTCGCGCTTGATCTTCGCCGAGTACGGTGCGGGCTTGCCCACGGCGAGGTCGCCTGTGGGCTGGTCGATTTCAAACGGCACCTTGGGCGTGTTCTGTTCGATTTCCTGCAGAGCAATTTCCCGCGATTCGAATTTGTACGACCGGTTCATACTCTCAACGCGGCCTTCGCGCACCACGTGCAAAACCCAATCGTGCGATCTGTCGGGTGGTTCGCCCGTGAAATGATCGCCCTTGAATTTCTGCCGCGTGACCTCGCCATCGACCGGATTAACCCAAAGCACATCGTATCCGTGCTTCTCCACCAGCAACTCGATGGGCCCTGGTTTTTCGATGTACACCAGGTATTCGACACCTTCCAGCGCGACGGCGCGGCCGCCATCCACGTCGAAGTAGGGCTCGAGCTCCCAGTGGCGCGTGTCCGAGAGGAGGTCGAACCAGACGGTCATTTGCTTCGCCCCGGGAGAGTTGACATACTGCGCCCCCGCGCCCGTATTGGCGTACGTCACGTATTCGCCATCCATGGTCGCATTCCAGAGGCGCGAGCGGAATGCGGCGGCGTCCACGTCGTTGGGTCCCGACTTCCCCGCCCCGCTGTCCTCGCGTCCAACCCCGAAGTTCACGAAGGGAACCGCGTAGAGCTGGTGCTCGATGGCGCCCACACTGTCATCGGCAACGCCGTACGCCGCGAAGTCCATCCAGCGGTCTTCCAGCAACGGCGCGGAGGTCGCCGTGGCGCCGGATGTGCGCGGATGCTGGTAAGGGTCGGTCTGCTTGAGTAACGTGCCGACTTCCTTCAGCAAGGCGCGGCCGTCCAGCGAGTCCTCGAAATTATTCGCCGCCGACCACGTGACGTTAAAAGGCGCATAGCGTGCCACCACGTAGAGGACGAAGCGGCTTCGCTGCTCCGCTTCCGGGAACAGGCGGGTGAGTTGGCCGGGATCGCTCGCAAGCACGAGGTCGGCCACGAGCCCTTTCTGATTGAGGTAGCGGACGCGCTGGTCGAGCCGCTGGAACCTCGCCACGTCGGGCGAATCGGGCGAGCGGTATCCCGCGTCCGCGCCGCTGCCCAACACGAGCCCGCGCAGGTGATTGAATTTCTGGGATGCGCGCGCATCCGCCACGGCGCGGAAACCAGCCTCGTCGAGCGAGGCGAAGCCCATCTCGGTGACGCCCATCCACAGATGCGGCAGGTTGCGCTCGGTGTAAGCCCAGTGGTGTACGTTGGCAGCGCGGACGAAGCCGGGCGCCTCCGAGGCGGCGGCGGTGAACATGCCGGTCTTGCCCTCCCACGCCTTGATATTGCTGGTGAGGCGGTAATCCCATTCGCCGGGCTCGGTCGGCGCGAAACGGATGATCAATTTCCTGCCGCCATCCCAGAAAGCCGGCTGCAGAAACGTGCGGTGGCGCGGAGAGCGGAACTCGGCCTTCAGATCGACGTTCCAGTACGGGTTCGGATGCGCGGCCGCATCCTGTTCGCTCAGCTCGAACACCATCTCACAGGGCGAGTAGGCTGGAGTGTTGTCGCACGGCGTTTGCGCGGCGAGCCGTCCGGGCGCGATCGATAGGAGCGCCAGCACCGGCAGGAACAGGGCCGGTATTCTGCTCATATGCTCTAGTGTAACGGGTTACGTCTTGAGAGCTGGCTGCTGTTCGCGCTGAGCCGCGGGCTGTGCACTCCTGCGGCTGCGCCGGATCCAGCCGTAAACCGAAATCACGCTACCCACGATGCACACCACGATCAGCCCCACGAGGAAGCCTTGCACAACGCCATTTTGGGCCCACTGCAGCATGCGTTTACCAAAAAACAGGGCCAGCACGCCTAGCCCGGTAAACCGGACCATGCGCGCGAATCCCACCACCGTCAGCATCTTCTGGCGCGGGTATTGAAGCGCCGAGGCCGCCATGATGAAGGGCGTAAACGGAAACGGCGGCGGCGCAATCGATGCCAGCACCAGCGCCCAGGCGGCGTTCCTGTTCACCTTTTTCTTCACATACTCAAAGCGTTTGCGCGGCAGGTGCTTTTCCAAGCCCTCCTCGCCGGCCTTTCGGAATACCAGGTCGACCAGCAGGCAGCCCAGCACCGAGCCTACCGTAGACATTACGGCGTAGTACAGCGTTTCGGGCACGCTGCGATGCTGCGCCGCCATGGCGACCACCAGAATGTCGTTCCCTAATGGCGCGAAGAGGAAGGAAGAATCGAGAATACCAAGCACCAGCAATCCGGGTCCGCCGAATTTCCAGATGAGAACAAACAACACCTTGGATAGGTGCTTCATGACTGCTGGCGATACGTACACGTTTTTCGCCAAATCGCTGTCACACAGCGCACGTTGGCATGAAACAGCACAGACCGGGGACGGGCGGAGCCGAATAATGGAAGAAAGAGGATACCGATGAGCCCCCATCAGACTTTTACCCGGATCCCGCTGCAAGTTGGCAGCGAACTCCGGATCCGCAACAACGGCGAGCTTAGCGTCAGCAACCCGCAGATCGAAGGCGCGCCCGCGCAGGATGCGGCCGATGCCATATTGGACTACCGATTCGATCCGCAGACCGGAGAACACGTGCTGCGGCTGCTGCGTCCCGCTACGCCCAACGAAACGGAGCGGAGACGGCGTTGATGCGCCGGAGCGCATTATTGGTGGTGCTCGCGGCAGTACTTTTGGCGTCCTGCAACCGGGGGCCCGACCCGTACTTGAAAGCGTCCGACCGCCAGGGCACACCCTCCGACCGGACCGGGGGCTCCATCAACGAGCCGGATGGCGCTGGTGGCGGGCCGAATTCTCATCAAAACCCCGCGAACGAGTCGAAGTAGCGCGGCGTTCGTAGATTGCGGCGAACGTAGAACCGCGCCATCGCTGGCGCGACTGAAACACTGCCGAAACGTCACGCCTTTATTTCGATACCACCTGCGCGTGATTAAGCGCAGCCACGAGCGATACGCCGCCCAAGATATTGCCGATCAATGTCGGCAAGACGTAGTCACCGGCTACTTGGGTGATTGGTGCAGCGCCGGTGGTGGCCAGAAAGAACACTTCCACCGAACCGGCGATGATGTGGGTGAATCCGCCGACACCCACCAGCCAGGTGAGGGCAACGATCACGACTACCCGAAACGCCTCCGAAAAGGGCAGCAGCCACACCATGAAGGCGATCAGCCAACCCGCAAAGATCCCCCGCAGGAGCGCGAGACCGAAGCCGTTGGCCAGCGATTCCCTCCCGATTTCCGCGAAGGCATTCTGGATTTGCGGCCGGAATACCCCCGTGTTGCCCAGAACCCACGCGATCGCCAATGCTCCCATCAGATTGGCGGCGAGCACAATCAACCATAGCCGAAGCACCCGATAGAAGGTGCGTGCATTCCGCCGCAATAGCAGCGGCAAAATCGGTGTCAGAGTGTTTTCGGTAAACAACTGCTGCCGCCCGAGCACCACCAGCAGAAAACCGAAGCTATAACCGAGCTTGGAAATCAGTGGTCTCCAGGGAGCGGCCGGCAGGCCGGCGCGCAGCAGTCCCTCGCCGATCAGGGAGAAACCCATGGAGAGACCTGCCGCCAATCCCGACCAGGCAAGCGCCGCAGTGGAACGCTCCAATTCCTGTTCGCCTTCGCGGCGTATGGCTTCATGAACCACCTGGACGCTGACGGCGCTTCTGTGCTCGGCTTCCTCGATCTCTTTGGGAGAGAGGTCCAGATGGTTTACAATTTCCTGTTCCGGCACGCTACTTTCAGCATGAGGGCCACGCGCGGAAGCTCGCAAGAGCATGCAGGCGCGGAAGGTGAGTAGAGCTACGCGCCCCGCGCGACCAGGAAAGAATCCAGTTCTTCGAACGAGATCGCCCAAGCCGTGCTGGGTTGGTCGTAACCTTTCAGTTCGACCTCGCAGCGCCGGAACGGAGGCGCATTGGGGCTGGCCAAAGCGTCGAACGCACCGCTCCCGAGAGCCACGCTGAGGCCGATCGACTTGGTGGCGGCCTCCAGGCGAAATGCCGCATTAACCGTATCGCCGAGCGCGGTGTAATCGGCGCCCCCGACAATAGCAGGCCCCGTGTTGACGCCCGCGCCGATCCGCAGCGGGTTCGGCAGAGCCAGATTTTTGCTGATCTCGCCGGTGGCGCCGTAAATGTCGCAAACGGCACGCAGAGCGCGCGCTACGTCTTCCTGGATGTTGGCCTTCCGGTCGTGGATCCAAACCGCCATCACGGCGTCGCCGATGTATTTCTGGGCCCAACTGCCCCGGTGCTGCGCAATCTGCCCGGCGTGCAGAAACCAGGTTCCGATGGTTCGGGACAGCAGGCTTTCAGGTAGCGTACGCGCCAGCGGGGTGAAATCGCGGATGTCCACCACGACAATGGTTGTCAGGGTTTGCGTGTGCAGGGCGGTCGTTGGAGCGTCGCGCAGGCTGGTGCTGGGCGCCGACGATTCAGTCTCGGGCTTGGCGGCGGCGCGA
>CAYMHP010000119.1:2470-9477 GCA_964390225.1 uncultured Solibacteraceae bacterium | reverse complement strand
GGCGCGAAAGATCAGTTGCTGCTCCGCGAACACCAGCCGGTCATTGTCGTTCAGTCGTGCCGGCACGCTGACCCGCTGGCCATTGATGAACGAGCCGTTCCGGCTGCCCAAGTCCACCAGGTAGTAGTCGCCTGCGTCGCGGCGCTGAATCAGGGCATGGATCCGCGACACCGAACGGCTATCCAGCAGGACGGCGCATCCTTCGCCCCGGCCAATCGCCCAGGATTGTCCACTGGTGAGTGCGAAGCGCTGGCCGCTGCCGCAGAGAATCAAGTAGCCCTCGGCTGCCGCGGATCCGTTCACAGAAAACCAATGTAGCTCAGATTGCGGGCGCGATTTACCGGATTTAAGTCCAATGAGATTTCAGGAGCGAAATACCCGGGTGTGCGGAACTGCACGGCGGTATGAGATCGAATTCAGGTTTACGGGACGATTTTGGCGTAAGCTGGAAACAATCTGCTAACTCGAAGTGGAAACGGGGTTCGACCGTTCGGAGGCGGGCCCCGTGTTTACTTCCTTTGCTGAGTCTTTGTGCAAAGGTGGGGCTCCCCATCTTTGCCACGTCCCTTATCGATGCAATCGGGAATTGTCCCGACTGTGGCACCCGCTGGTACACCCGGTACAAGACAGTGCTTGTCTTCCGCCCGGTTGGGGCTACAATTAGTTTGCTAACTAACGGGAGTACCCGGGACAAAAAGCGAATGAGTCTTATCTCGATCTTCATCTACCTGCAACTGCTCGATCTGCTGACGACTCTCGTGGGTTTCCGGCTCGGGGCCTCGGAAGCCAGCCCGTTTATCCGAGTCCTCATGCACGCAGGACCGGCGGCCGGCGTCGCGCTTTCTAAGCTGTTCGCTCTTGGGTTGGCCGGCGTTTGCCTCTACTTCAAGAAAAATCACCTGGTCCGCTGGATCACCTACTGGTATGGCGGGCTGGTGGTCTGGAATCTCATGGTGATCCTGACAGTTCCTTCGGTATAGCAGCCGACGGAAGGCCTGAAGCCGCGTCCACCGGGCGCCCGCTCAGCGCGCTGGTTTCGGAGGCGCGAATAGGGACAGCGGCTCCAGGCCGACTACCCGCCAATTCTTTTTTTCCTTCTGCAAACGGCAACGGACGCGTTCTCTGCGGCGCACTGTGACGGCGCCATCCTGTTCATTCGCGATCTGCAAAAACCAGTCGAGTTCGACGGTACGCGCCTGCCCGTCTCCTTCCTCGCTCACGATTTCGACGGAAGACACGACTTGCGCCTGCTCCAATAAGGCCGTAACGTTGGCCCGCAATGTTTCATAGCCGGCCATAGAGCGATCGAAAGAATGCATGAATTCGACAGAGTTTCCTTCGCTCAGCGCGGAGGAAAGGTCGGTCAAAATATCCCAGACCTGCTGCGCATCGTCTGCAAGGAGCGGCACGGCCAGGACTACCAAGAGGATCGCGCGACGGGTCATGGTTTTATCTTATGCGCAGCCTCGCCCGAGGTGTTCCCACGAGATGTCCCGTGCCATCATCGGGTACACCTATTTTCAGGGAAGCTCTATGACCGCTGATGCAAATGCGCGAGACGTTTCGTTACGTCCGGTAACTCGCGTTGATCCGGATGTATCCCTCGGTGAAATCGCAAGTCCAGAACCGCGCGGCCCCTTTGCCTTTTCCACGGAACGCCAGGCGGACGCTGCAATCTCGGGCGTCCAGCCTCTGTTTCAGTTCGGCCTCGGAAAACGGCGCGGCGAGGCCTCCCCGGCAGACCAGCATTTCCTGCATGTAGACATCGGCCTTCGATGGATCGAACGCGACCCCGGCGTTGCCAGCGGCCGAAAGGATGCGTCCCCAGTTCGGGTCCGAGCCTGCAATGGCCGTCTTTACCAGCGGAGAATTGGCGATCGCGCGCGCCATGCGCACGGCGGCATGCTCGGTGGGCGCGCCGGAGACTTCGATCGTCACGAACTTGCGCGCGCCTTCGCCATCGCGCGCAATGGCTTGCGCGAGCGACTCCATCACCCGCGTGATCCCTTCTTCGGCCGCGCCGAACTCCTTGGGGTCGGGCCGTACTCCCGACGCCCCGTTCGCAAGCAGCACGACCGTATCGTTGGTGGAGGTGTCGCCGTCTACGCTCAGCCGGTTATAGCTGCGTTCCACCGAGCGGCGCAGCATGGCCCGCAGCGCTCCGACCGGGATGTTGGCGTCGGTGAGGATGAAGCCGAGTGTAGTGGCCATCTGCGGGTGGATCATCCCCGAGCCCTTCGTCATTCCGGCGATCCGCACGATACCGCGGCGCAACGCCACCTCGGCAAAGGCCGTCTTAGGCACCGTGTCGGTGGTCATGATTGCCTGCGCGACTTCATCGAAGCGGTCCGGCGCGAGCGAAGAAGCAAGCCTCGGCAGCGCGCCCGTAATTTTGCGGGCATCGAGCTCCACTCCAATGACGCCCGTGGAGGCGGCCAGCACCTGCGCCACCGGCAATTTGAGCAGCTTCGCCGCAGCCTTGGCGCTCGCCAGCGCCACGGCATCGCCCGTTCGCGTGGCGCAATTGGCGTTCCCCGCGTTGATCAGAATGGCGCCCGCGAGACCTCTCGAGACCCGCAGATGCCGCCGGCAGAGCTTCACCGGGGCGGCCTGCACGCGGTTCTGCGTGAAGACGGCGGCCGCGTTGGCCGCGAGGCCGCTCACAATTAAGGCGAGATCGTTCTTTTCCACCTGGCGGATGCCAGCGTAAGTAGCGGCGTAGCGATAACCGAGCGGCAGATTCAAGTGCGTGGCTCTCCCAAGATGTCATTCTCGGACAGGCGCTGGCCGTTGACGAAATCGACCGCGCTGATCCGTTTGCGCCCTTCGAGTTGCACTTCCACCAACTCGACGGACCGTTCCCCACAGGCCGCCACAAGCGGCTTGAGGCTGAGAAACCGGCCCGGCGGCGCGCCGGCGGTGTTGCGGGTTCGCGAACGCCAGACATGCAGCGGCTGGCCGCGAAAACTCGTGTATGCGCCGGGCCACGGCTGCAGACCCCGTACCCGGTTGTGGATCGCCTCCGCGGGACGGCTCCAATTAATGACGCCATCTTCCTTTTTGAGGAGCGGCGCGTAGGTGGCCGCGGCCGGGTTCTGCGGCTCGGGCGTAACCGTGCCGTTCGCGAGGGCCTCCAGCGTTTCCACGAGCAGTCCAGCGCCCAGCACAGCCAGCCGCTGCCCCAGTTCTTCCGCGGTTTCCTCGGGTCCGATTTCGGTCTCCGCCTTCAGCAGCATGTCTCCGGTATCGAGCCCGGCATCGATCCTCATGGTGGTCACACCGGTGTGGGTCTCTCCGTTCAGAATGGCCCATTGGATGGGGCCGGCACCGCGGTATTTCGGCAGCAGCGAGGCGTGCACGTTGATGATCCCGAGCGGAGCGATGTCGATCACGTTTTGCGGAATAATCTGGCCATAGCCGACGACCACCATGCCGTCGGGCGCCAACTCGCGCAGATGTTCCACCGCCTCGGGGCGCCGCACGCGTTCCGGCTGATATACCGGCAGCCCCAGGCGTAGCGCGGTCTGCTTGACTGGCGGCGCCGCCGGGTGCTGTCCGCGCCCTCGCGGCCGGTCCGGTTGCGTGATCACCTCCACCACCTTATGCCCCGCCTCGACCATCCGCTCGAGTGTGGGCACTGCAAACGCGGGAGTGCCGAGAAAGATCAGACGCATGCGCCCCGGCTCAGGCCCACTCACCGGCGCGCTGCAGCTTGCGTACTTTGCGCTTCAGCAGATCCCGCTTGAGCGCGCTGATGTGGGTGATGTACAGCCGGCCATACAGATGATCGGTCTCGTGCAGAAACGCGCGCGCCAGCAGGTCTTCGCCGGTCATCTCGAACGGCTCGCCTTTCGCGTTCTGCGCGCGGATGGTGGCCCGCTTAGGGCGCCGCACCTGTTCGCGGAACCCGGGAATGCTCAAGCATCCCTCTTCACCATCCTGCCGGCCCTCGGTCTTGATGACCTTGGGGTTAATCAAAACAAGCTTATCGTTCGGGTTCTCGCCGTTGGATACGTCGATCACAGCGATTTTGCGCGAGACTCCGATCTGCGGAGCCGCCAGGCCGACACCCTTGGCCGCGTACATCGATTCGAACATATCGTCCAGGAAGTTGTGCAGCTCGGGAGTATCGAACTCGGCCACGTCGTCGGCCTCGCGCTCCAATACCGGATCACCGAACTTTACGATCGGATACACCATATGGCTTAGAAGTGATTCACCTGTTCCAAGTAGCCTTCGTAGTTGCGTCGTGTTTCGGCAAGAGAGTCTCCGCCGAACTTCTCGAGGAAGGCTTGCGCCAGCACGATGGCCACCATCGCCTCGCCGATCACTCCGGCGGCGGGCACCACGGCCACGTCGGAGCGCTCGTAGGCGGCAAGGGCAGGCTCACGCGTTTCCAGGTCGACTGATTCGAGCGGCCGCCGCAAAGTGGAGATCGGCTTCAATAAGCCGCGCACCACCACGTCCTGCCCATTGGTGATGCCGCCCTCGAGGCCTCCGGCGCGGTTGGCGCCGCGCGTGAAGCGGTGGCCTTCGCGATCGTAGTGGATGGTGTCCTGCACTCGGGAGCCGAAGCTCGCCGCTCCTTCGGCGGCAAACCCGATTTCGACCCCCTTCACGGCCTGCATCGAGACAATCGCCTGAGCGAGGCGCCCGTCGAGCCGCGAGTCCCAGGTCGCATGAGATCCGAGGCCGACCGGAACGCCGTGCGCGACTACCTCGAAGATGCCACCTACGGTGTCGCCCGTGCGGTAGGCTTCATCCACCACGTCTTTCATGCGCGCCTCGGTATCGGGATCGACGCAGCCCAGCAGCACTTCGTCTTTTCGGCTGAGTTCGGCAATTTCCTCCCAAGCGGCCTGCCGCTCGAGATGCACGCGGCCAACGGCGATGACATGGCTCAGCACGCAGATGCCGAACTCACCCAGCAGGGCCTTGGCAATCGCGCCGACCGCCACCCGGGCCGTAGTCTCTCGCGCGCTGGCGCGCTCCAGAATATAGCGAGCGTCATGGAAGTTGTATTTGATGGACCCCGCCAGGTCGGCATGTCCCGGCCGCGGCCGGGTTACGGGCTTGCGTTTGTCTTCAGCGCCGTCCACATCTTCCACCGGTAATGCCTGGGTCCAGTTTTGCCAATCCTTGTTGCGGATCAGAATACCCACGGGCGAGCCGATGGTGTGCGAATGGCGCACGCCCGCCACGATTTCGGCGCGGTCGGTTTCGATTTTCATTCGCCCGCCACGCCCGTAGCCTTGCTGGCGCCGCCACAGCTCGCGATTGACGGCTTCCACCGAGATGGGTATGCCTGCCGGGAGTCCGGTGAGCGTGGCCACGAGACATTCCCCGTGGGACTCCCCAGCGGTCTCAAAACGCAACATTTGACAAGAATTATTATCCTAGCAGACTGCGAACAATTTCCCGGGTTTTTGCGTATCCAGAGAACGGAAGATATCAATGATGAAATTCCTGCTCTGGTGCATTCTGCTGGTGATCTGCTGGCCGCTGGCGCTGATCGCGCTCGTGCTCTATCCGTTGGTCTGGCTGTTGCTGCTCCCGTTCCGCATAGTCGGCATCGCGGTCGGCGGTGCGCTGGCGCTGGTCTGGGCAATTGTCACGCTGCCGACGCGCCTGCTGCGGGCGCTCTGACGCTAGTCTCCGGTGACGGCGTCGGTTGGCAGGATGCGCGCGCCCAAGCCCCCCGGCACTTTTCTCGCAAGCACATCGTAGTATCCGTCGGGTAGCGCGGGGGAGGCGACCGAGGCTCCGCCGTCGACCACCAGCGTGTGTCCATTGACGAAGCTTGACGCGTCCGAGGCCAGGAATAGCAGCGGCCCGACCAGTTCTTTCGGATCCGGCAGGCGTTTGAGCGGCGAGAGACCGGTGGCCCAGTCGAGGACTCCCGGCATCCGGAACAGGCTGGCCGTCATCTCGCTGGCAAACCATCCGGGCGCAATGGCGTTCACCCGTACGCCCCTACCGCCCCAACTGGCGGCCAGATGCCGGGTGAGGCTGATCAGTGCTGCCTTCGAGGCATGGTACCCGGGCGAAAGATCGGCCAAGCCGCGGAGGCCGAGCACCGAGGCGATGTTGACGATCGTGCCCCCACGACCGTCGGCCAGCATGCGCGCCCCCGCTTCGCGGCAGCAGTACCATGCACCCGCTACATTCACCTGCAGCGTCTCGAGAAACGGAGAATCCAAAACTTTCTCCGGCATCATGCCGGAATCCGCGGCGACGCCCGCATTATTGACGAGAATGTCCACCCGCCCAAACACCCGGCAGGCTTCGTCGACGAGCGCCTTCACCTGTCCGGGATCTGCCACATCGCACGGCACGGCTAAGACGTTCCCGCCGTTGCCGGCGATCCTGGCCGCAATCTCCTGCAGCTTGTCCCGGCTCCTGGCCGCCGCCACTACGTTTGCACCCGCCGCGGCGAGCGCTTCGGTTAACGTGACTCCCAGGCCGTAGGAAGCGCCGGTCACGATGGCAGTCCTGCCATTCAGGGCAAACAGATTGGACAACATATCGATCCCCTTCCCGTGCTTTATTTCGAGCGCGCCGCGTGGCGCCGAGCGGTCGGACCCAGTATAATGCCGACCTTTTGCAGCCTGTGCCAGTAGTGCCGCACCGCGGTCGCCAGAAACAGAAATGCGAGCGCGCTGCCGAGCAGAAGGACGCTATTTGGCTCGGGTACAACGGCCACAAGAGGGACCGCAGCGACGCTTCGCCACCCAGGAGCTGGAACCGGTCGCCAGCGAATCTCCGAAGTTTGCCGAAGGGCTCGGTTGAAAGGGAGATCCGGAGGCAAGTTCAACTCCGCCGAAATTGGGCTACGGGCGGGCTGACGCGGCTCTGCGGGCGGCATCAGGATCCGACGTCTATGCCACAAATCCGAAGGCGGGCCGGGCACCTCCTCCGCCGTAATTTCGGGTGGCTCCTCGAGCAAGACAGGAGCCTGCGGGAGCTCCGAGATGCGATTGCCGCAGCGCGCCCGAACAAAAAACTGA
>CAYMHP010000119.1:0-2460 GCA_964390225.1 uncultured Solibacteraceae bacterium | reverse complement strand
TTCAAGACCTGCTCGCCCTTCGGCATGCGGACCGGCCGCTGCGTCCAATAGATGGTGTCGCCGACGCGAAAGGAAACGTATCCATGCAGGTCTGCGTTCAGCGTGAAAGTGCGCAAGCGGGCGATGTTGAGCACCCGATAGTGCTCCGCAACGGGTGGATCGCGAAGAGTCGCCCTCCAGACCTCCACGGCGGAAGAGACTCCACCGCTCACAACGGAATAAGGATAGACCGGACCGTTCGGAGGGGCATCCGCCTTTGGCAAATGAATGCCGCGCGCGGCGGATGAGGCGATTCCGCGCGGCCTGGACGCAACTCTGAGAAGCCCCGTAATCCCCGAAAATGAGATGCCGGCCGCCAGGACGATGAGGAATAGACCAAGCGGACGCGACCATGTATTTCGGGTCATTATATCCGAGATTGCCGCTAATTCGAGGTTAGCAGGATCCCGGAAAGATTCGAAGTACCGGGCGTACCGCGGCGGTACTTAAGGGCCGCAACCAAATCTAATATCCTGATTCGTCCCTTCATCTTCGCGGCATCCAGAGTGGGGCGGGCTTTCAGCCCGAGGCTGACTTTCAGTCCGCCGCACATCTGCGCAGAGTTTCCGAATGACGAGACTTGCCGCAGGGCGGCTGGCCGTGGCTTCGCGGCAGGGAAGTCAGTATAATGCCAGCCATGCGACGCAGAGATTTTGTCGGCGCGGTGGCCGCGACCGGGCTCGCCGCTGCGCAAACGCCCGGCCGAGTAGAAAAGAGTGTGATCGAGCGCAAGGGCCGCATCAAACAATGCGTGATGCGGGTGAACTTCGACCCCAAGATGCCGTTCGAGGAAATTTGCCAGCACGCCGCGCGTCTCGGCGCTAAAGGAATGGACCTGATCCAGCCAAAGGATTGGCCCACGCTCCGCAAATACGGCCTGGTGCCGACCATGGCCGGTCCTGGTGCGGTCACAATGCAGGACGGGCTGATTCGCAAGGAGCTTCACGACAAGCTCGAAGCATCCATGCGGGAGTCGCTGGATGAGTGCGCGGCCAATGGCTGCCCCAATCTCATTACAGTCGGAGGCCAGCGCCACGGCAGGTCATACGAGGAGGGCGCCGACAACTGCGTCGCGTTCCTGAACCGGGTGAAAGCGCATGCCGAGGACAAGGGCGTCACCATCTGCATGGAGATCATGAACACCAAGTTCACCGATCAGCAACTGGGCCGGCCCGATCAGATCTGCGATCACGTGGCCTGGGGCGTGGACGTTTGCAAGCGCGTGAATTCGCCGCGCGTGAAGCTGCTGTTCGACATCTACCATGTGCAGACGATGGACGGCGATATCTGCCGCAACATCCAGCAGAATTTTCAATGGATCGCGCACTTCCACACGGGAGGCGTGCCTGGCCGCCACGAGATCGACGATACGCAGGAAATCAATTACCGGTTCGTGGCGAAGACCATCGCCGAGCTCGGGTTTACCGGCTACATCGCCCACGAATACCGCCCCACTCCGGGCCGCGACCCCATCAAGGATCTCGAGCAGGCGTTAGAGATTATGGATGTATAACCGCACTTCCTGAAAAGCCGGGATTGCGCGGGGAAGCGCAATGCACGTAAGGTAGTGTGCATGGCAGTCCACCCCCTCGCCGGTCACCACCCCACCTCTGACATGCTCGTGGACGTACCGCGATTGATCACCGCCTACTACACGCAACAGCCCGACGTTTCGGTTGCCACCCAAAAAGTCAGCTTCGGCACCTCGGGGCATCGCGGCTCCTCGTTTCACTGTTCGTTTAACGAAAACCACATAATGGCCATCTCGCAGGCCATTTGCGAATACCGCACCGAAAACGGCGTGGATGGTCCGCTGTTCCTCGCCAAGGATACGCATGCGCTCTCCGAGCCGGCCTTGGCGACGGCGCTCGAAGTCCTGGCAGCGAATTCGGTGGAGGTGATGGTCGATTGCGACCTCGGCTACACGCCCACACCCGCGCTGTCATACGCGATCCTCACGTACAATGCTGGAAAACGCAAAGGGCTGGCCGACGGCATCGTCATCACACCGTCACACAATCCGCCCGAGGACGGCGGCTTCAAATATAACCCGCCGAACGGCGGCCCCGCGGATACGAGCGCCACCACGTGGATTCAGGACCGCGCCAATGCGATTCTGGCCGGCGATCTGGCGAGCGTCCGGCGCTGCCCCTATTCTCGAGCGCTGGCCGGGGCCCATCGCCACGACTACATTGCCACATACGTCGGAGACCTGGCGTCGGTTGTCGATATGGATGCGATCCGTGGCGCCCGGCTTTCGTTGTGCGCGGATGCGCTGGGCGGCGCCGGGCTGAAGTACTGGGGACGCATCGCCGAGCAATACCGCCTTTCCATTACGGTGGCTCACGACCAGCCCGACCCCACCTTCCGATTCATGACGCTCGATTGGGACGGCAAGATCCGCATGGATTGCTCTTCGCC
>CAYMHP010000118.1:3296-15743 GCA_964390225.1 uncultured Solibacteraceae bacterium | reverse complement strand
CGAGGCGGAGGAGCGAGGTGCGCCGGAGCTCGAGGAGAGCGTCGTCGTCGGGAAGAATGATCTCGGAGACGCCACTGGCACGTCGTTCCGTCAGGGTTCGGTTCAACAGCATCAGGCGAACATCCGGGCCGGGGAGTTGCACGAACAGAGTGCGGCGGAAGATGGAGTTTGGATGCGTCGAGGTATAGTAGTTCGCGACTTCGTAGTCGATCGGGAATTGCTCTTCGAGAGTGAACGCGTACATGTCCGCCCACCCCTCTGGGCGCGCGCACTGCAAAACATAAAATGGGCCTTCAGCGATTACCCGGTATTCCCAGGCGAAGTGGCGGGTAATCTCGCCGATCCGCAGCGGAATGGGGTGCAGCAGGCCTTCCGCGCCGAAACCGACATCGGCCAACCAGTTCTCGCCGTCTAGCGGGATCAGCAAGATCATGTGGGTTCGCGGCCGGATACTTCCGGCGGCGCCCATGCGGACCCGGGCCGCCAGCCGAACCACGCGAAACCCGGCCGCTTCCAGCACGGCCGCGAAAAGGCCATTCTGCTCAAAACAATAGCCGCCCCGCCCGTCTTGGATCAACTTCTTCGAGAGGCTCTGGATGTCTAGCCGGACGGGGCGGCCCAACAACACATCAAGGTTCTCAAAAGGAATGTGCGTGGCATGCGCGAGATGCAGCCTCTGAAGAGTTTCGAGCGAGGGCAGGAAGGGCGGCGTATATGCGATTCTTGCCGCGTAAGACTTGAGATCGACAGACATGGTTAATGTCCTCAGCTTATCAATAGGATGCGCGACGGCGATTCACTAAAGTTATTATTGACTGTCCGCATCCTCTGGTGAATCCTGATCGTCATGGATGCGCTGCTGATCGGACCGGCCCTGGTGCTGAGTTTCGGTCTCACTCTGGTGGTGGGGAAGGCTCTGTTAACTGTGTTCATGAGCGCGATGGAGAACCGGGGAGCACAACCGAAAACCACCTCGGCTTGCACCACTGTCGCCGAGCGGCAGAACCAACGGGAAGCCGCCGTCGCCTGATTCTTTCATTGCGGGCGCGGCGGGCGGATGGCCTGCCAGTGTCCGGTAGTTTCTCCCACCGCGTAACTGTCTCCCAGCCTGGCCGCGGAAACCTCTTTCAACAAATCTTTCGCAAACTGCTCGATTGCATCGAGGACTTGGGGTTCGCTGGCCTGCTGCGGCGAAAGCGCGGTGAGCCGCAGAGCCATTTCGGTGATTCTCTTGGCGAGCGGGTTCATGGGTTCGCGGGGCGTGGTCCTTCAGTGATGGTAGACCCAACGGGCGGGCGGCGATACTCGCCTTAGTTAATTGATTTCGTAGCGGCATCCGCGGAAAGCAGCGAATTTCAGCCGCGTCCGAAGGGCGGGGTTCTAGCGCGGTGATGCGGGGCGTAAACCCGGTTCAATACAAGCTCGGGCGCGGGGAGGCTCCCAGCAGGGCAGTATTCATGGAAGCGATGGTGTGGGTGCCCTCGTGTCCTCCCCAGGCGAACAGCAGATACACCATCGGAAAGCCGCCGGCCCGAAGCGTCAGGCCTGCCGCGTAGCTATGCCGCAGGTGCGTGAAATCGATATCGTCGCGCTGCAGCGCAACCTTGCCTTCGTCCACCAGGAAAGTAAATCCGAAAGGTCCCCAAATCGAATGCTCGAAACTGGCGCGGACGAGCAGAGTGTTCGGCGCCCGGAAGCGATAATCCTGATAGCTGGGTAGTGCGGGATTTCCGTTTATGTCCGATCCGCCGAGCGTCGGTTGAAAGTAGAACGGCACCACGCGACCGGACGACGTAATGGACTCGTTCATCAGGAAGCGTACGCTGATACTGCCTTCCAGGTTTCGGGTGACCGCCGGGCAGGAATGCGTGCCCGTACTTTCGGAGCAGTCGTCTGGTCCATTGAAATCTCTCGGGGTATTTGGCCGCGTCGTCCGGTAGAGCGGGAATTGGTGCGAGAGGTCGGTCGTGAAACGCTCGAAGGAATACCGTGAATCGCCGGGCGTGACGAATTCCTGAAACGTCACGAAGTAGTTCAGGCGGATGTGGCCGTCGGCGAACTCCGGGCGAATCCGAAGTCCTTCACCGAACTGCGCGAACGCGGGCTGGTTGTGCAACCCCGGCGCGGTGGCCTCCGTATACAGTTGCTCAGTCGTTGGACTGGAGCGGCCCAGCGCGGGACGAATATTCACGAATCGTCCGTTCGCTTCCCCGTAGAGCGAAACATTCCACCTCTTCAGCAGCGGCCAGACGGCATTTGCTCCAACGATGGTCTCGCGCATTCCGAAATACGAGCGGGCCGTATCCGAAGTGTTTGGACCCATCCCAAAATAGTCGAGCGTGTTGAGCGAGATGCTCTGAGCCAAGGCGTGGAACACGGGATATTCCTGCACCGACAGGCCGGAGGGGCGCGAACCGGCCGAGCCTCCGGGACGGACCACGATCCGGCGATGCCGGTCCCAGACGGCCGTCATGTAGCCGCCGGCGCGCCACGACCCGTTGGCGGAACCGACTGCGTCGAAGTCCCAGCTCAGGCGCCAGGATTCGTTCGGCGTGTAATGCGTGACGAATGCCAGTCCAAGGCCGAAGCCGTTCTGCGGCGCGATGCTGCCGGCGGCGATGTGCATCGGGTGATCGGTAAACAGCGTGTACGGACAATTTTCCAGAGATCTGAGGCTGAAACTGTTGCAGTTCTGCTGGATGGCTTCACCTTCGCGGCGAAAGTCGGAGCCCAACTGCGTCTCCTGCGCGCGCGCCCCGGGTAGGAACGCGAGGCTCGTAACGAAAATGGCACGGGACACCAGGGTGTTTTGCATCTCTACGCCTTCCCGGGATGACGGTGGATCTTTTCGGTAATACGCCGGATGTATTCGGCGGCCTGGCCCTCGGTCTCAATCTTGTCGGCCTCGATGCCGGTCTGGTGTTCCGGCGGGAGGTCTTTCTCAATATGTCGGAAATGCTTCACCTGGTTGAGGAGCAACGTATTCTTCGAGAGCGGCCGGTGCGGTTGATAGGAAGTGCGCTGCGGTTTTGGGACACGGATCACGGGGGGCTTTTGCTCCATAACGAAATCTCCTAGTCGAAGTCGAAAATCGGGCAATCTGCATCGGGCCGCATCACGTCGCTCAGCAGATCGAGGAACGTCTGAGCACCCTTCTCGCGCACGGAGCGGTTGTCGTAATTGCCGATGAAGTGCTGAGTGATGGTAGCGGGAATGGAGGCATGCTCGAAGACGCGCCCCGTGGCTCGATCTTCCGGTCCCGGCACCACGGTTTTCTTGGCGATCCAGGGGGAAACGAGAATCGCGGGAACGCGCACGCCCAGGCGGTCGAAAGCGAACGGGACACCGCCGGTATCCACGAGCGGCGCGTGGAATCCATCGGGGGTGCATGCCGGTGGAGGCACGTGATCGTAGATTCCGCCGTGCTCGTCATAGGTGATCAGGAGCGCCGTGCTTTTCCAGAGGTCCGGGTTTTGGCGGATCGCATTGTAGATGGCGGCGATAAAGACTTCGCCCTCTTGTACGTCGTGGTCCGGGTGCTGATCCGAGGCGAGCAGTTCGCCTCCGCCTTCGCCGGAGTGGTCGCTGTAGTTCGGCTCGACGAAGCTGTAGTCGGGAAGCGCTCCTCGCTTACAGTCTTCCAGAAACTGCGGATACGTGCCGAAGATCTGCGGCTGGTTTTTCAGCAGATTGACCACTTCCTGGGTGGAACTCGACGGATCGAAATAGTAGAGCTTGGTGGTGCGCCCGGCAGCGAGCATTCGCTCGTAGATGCTCTTGAAGGGCTCTTTGACGTAAAAAATGTCCAGGCTCGCCTGCCCGAAAGACGTTCCGTAGTGAGCGAACGCCCGGTTGCAGACGGTCGGGCCGGGGATCGACGAGAACCAGCCATTGAACACCGCATAATTGCGCGCGAGCGTGTGCAGGACAGGCAACTTGTCGACGGCGAAGTAGTACATAATCTTGTGGGAGTGAGCTACGTCGTGCTGCTGGTCCCAGTAGCTCTGCACGAAGCCCTGCATCGACGGAGTGGCCGGTGGACCCGGAGTGCCGAAATATAATTGCTTGTGGACGGCGGGGAAGTGATGATCGGGGTCGGGATCGAGTTGTCCTTGGAAGGCGGCGTTCGGCAAGACCTTGGCCGGTTCGTTGGTCGTATCGGGATTCGCCTCCGCGCCCGTAAGCCCATTGATCTGGGGGATCTCCGCATGCAGCGCCCCCAGCATGTGATCGAACGAGCGATTTTCCATCATGAGCACGACGACGTGCTTTAGATTATCCAGTCCGGCTGACAAGAACGCCCCCCTTGTTACGATCAAATGACATTGGTGTATAGTATCAATGCGGTCATCCGACAAACAGAGTAATTTCCCTGAGATGGTTTTTTTGCTGGCCGCTTCCGTTGAAGAAAACGGTGTCGGCCGAACTTACTTTGAGGGCGGCGCGTTGGCGCCGGCATAAAGAACGGGCGCCCTTTGGCCGCCATCATCGTCCCACATTGCCAGTGCCAACCGGTCCTGGAGGCGCAGTTCCGTATGGTCATAGTACTTGCACCAGGCGATGGTTTGGCACGCATGGCAATCCCGGAGCGTCTCCGAGTAATCCGCAAACAGCAGACACCGGCCTTCTCTCGGGAACGAGACGTTGTGGCGCATCGGCCAAGGCGGCGACTCACTCTTACATTCAGGCGGCAGGACAGCGGGCGCTTGCTATTTCCAAAGTAGCAGCGCGGGTTCCCTCAGCCGAGCCGAGTTTCTAGATAAGTAGCTGACGCGTAATGAGCTAATGGCGCCGAGAAACCGGTGACTATCTCGCTAGTCTTTGTGCGGAGCAGTTGCTCCATGCGGGTATTCGGACGATTGCCGGGGAGCAGGTTTAGCCCTGCCAGGCACGGGGGAAATCGCCGATAGCTGCTGGGTGACGCGGCCGCTGCCGCAAGAAGGACACCGCACCTCGTCCTGGCCGGGATGGCGCACGAGCTTCTCGAATTCCGTTCCACAGTCGGCGCAGCGGTATTCATAGATCGGCATGATAGTCTCCGAGTACAGATTCAGCCTACCTCAACCGGTTCGGGGCCGACATCCCGGTAGCGATGGCTCAGCCCCGCCAGTCACGGCGCGGTTCTAGCTGCGGCAAAGCCTTCGCCTAAGCGGAACCGCGGCATTGACTGCCGCGGCTTGAATAACCGCGGTTCCATCAAAGGAAGCTGCGCCCGCAAATAAGAATTATCGATTGGACGAAGGCCAACGGACCCGCTAATCTTAAGAAGTCCCGGTCTTTGACGACCCCCCTTGCATCTCTCCGCCGAGAAAATCAAATTTTGGGAGCGATTTATGTCCCGTGTCACTTTGCTCGGCCTTCCCGAGGACCTGGCGAACCAGCTCACCTGGGTTCTTCTCCAGGAATCCCATCACGTCAGCAGGAAACTTTTCGTCCACGATGTGGAGAAAGGACCACATCCCAGCGCGGTTTTTGTTTCCGGGGACAACCCTGATTTCCGCAAGCACATTCGATTGTTGCGGGAAAACAGGCCGGATCTGCCAGTATTCGTAGTTACCCGGCTTTCCGACACCACACAATGGCTGGACGCGCTCGAGGCAGGCGCCACTGATTACTGCGGCGCTCCGTTCGAACGGGTACACGTGCGCTGGATCTTGGGCGCGCCCGGCAAACAGCGCGCCCTGGCAGCGTCATGAGCGGCGATTAGGTGGATGGGCAGGCGCGGCCTGCCCTTCCTGCTGCAGGCTTACTCGAGCGCCCAGACCCGCCTGATGAGCCCATCCTTCACTTCATAGATCAGGACATCTTCCACCGTTTTGCCGTCACTGGCGCCGGTGATCTTCTCGCGATCGATCACATAATCGCCCAGAGTCGTTCTGTCGACAACCGTAGCTTGCAGTTCGGGCGCGCCGCGGAAGCGGGCCGCGAATCGTTGGCGCAACTGCGCAGCGCCGGATGCAAGCGGGCGGCCCGTCTGTTGCTCGATCACCTGCGCGTCCGGAGCATAGAACTTCAGCAGCGCGTCGATGTCGAGCGCGTTGAAGGCGTCCAACTGCTCTTGCACGATCTCGTCCGGCGCCTTCATTCCGTCCTTGCGCTTGGGCAGGTCCGGCCGCGGCGGGTAGATTTCGTAGGCCGAGACGAGACTCTCGTCTCCCGCTTTGTCGACCGCCTTCACGCCAAAGACCGCGTCATCGATGGAGACATTCTTGAACGTGTATTCATTCACATTGCCGACGAAGACCTCCCGGTCCCAGTACGGGGACGTAGTGGCGCGGGTGACCACGGCATAACCGGCGAGATCAGGCTCAGGACGATCGTTTCTCCAGCGCAGGTGTGCGTCGTAGCGGCTCTTTCCGCGATCGATCAACAAAGCCTTGCGGCCCGCGTTCGGACCCTTCGTGACATCGCGGGTGACCACCGGCGCTTTCGGCGCCAGCGCCAGGCTGGCCAAGGCCGCCGCGTTTACACGTGCAACGCTGGTCACATATGAAGGTGAGGTATTGGCGAAGGTGTCGGTCACGGAATGCTGGTTTTCGAAATTCTCCGCCGGACTCGTGAACCGGACGGCGGCGAACCCCGCCGCATGGAACGATGTGTGGTCGCCGCCCCGCTGGAAGCGGTCGCGCCGAAAAACGAGATCCACGCGCATAGAGGGGACATAGCGTCCGCTTACCGCGCGGATATAGCGCGCCAGTTCCCGGGAGGCGGAGTCGGCAGGCTCGTCGGAAAAACACCAGACTGTCCCGTTGTTCTTACGGCCATTGCCGGCGATATCGCTGCCAATGATGTCATTATTCAACACGCCGTCGATGATCTGGCCGGAACGCTCGGCCTCGCGGGCGTAGGCCCTGCTGCCGACCAGCCCTTCCTCCTCGGCGGCGAATGCGACGAATACGATGGTGTTGGCGAATTCGTACTCGCTCATGATGCGGGCGAGTTCCATTACGGCGGCTACGCCACTGGCATCGTCGGTAACACCGGGGGCGAGCGGCTCGGACAGGTTGGGATCCATTTTCCGCGGCTCATCATTGTCCGAGCCTTCCGGAGGTGGGGGGAAGATCACGGAATCGTAGTGGCCGCTGACCAGGAACTGGCGCTCAGGGTGCACTTTGCCCGGCAGCACCGCGACTACGTTGTAGATGTCCACATCCCGCACAATCCGCGCGTTGTTCTTTTTGATATGGTGCACGTCGTAGCGCACCTGCAAACGCGGGCTGTAACTCTGAAACTGCTCGAAAATCCACTTTCGCGCCGCCCCGATGCCGTGAGTCGGATTGTCCTGGTCGGAAAAGATATTCCGGTTTTGAAAGCTTTCGAGCTTCTTGAGAATATCGGTGATGCGTTTTTCAGAGACCGAATCGACGATCTTTTCGACCGCCGGGTTCAGCGAGTTCACTTCGCCGCGCGCCGCAAGGCTACAGAGCACGGCAATTGCGGACAGCCATTTCATCTTGCCTTCAATCTTGCACAATTCCAAGAGCCTTGGCTAGCTGAAAACACAGCAGCAGCGGTTAAATTTGAGGCGTTATTCGCAATCCACCCGCGCCCTCACGGGACGCGGCTGAAAGATTTCTGCAGCCCCGGCGGACATAGCCCGGGGGTTCGGTCGCGGATATAGCCCGCGGCATGACTGCGGCTGAAAGCACCTCTACTTTTTCGCTTGCACGTTGTATTCGACCCGAATCCCACGGTCTTGCATCAGACGCGAGAGGAGGTTGACGGTGTCGGCGTGGTAAATCGCAGAGGCCATGCCGATGGGCACGCCTTCGGCCCAGTTCAAGGGAGTCATTTTCACCGTACGCGCGCCAAAGCCGTAATCCTCGCCATTGTCCTTGGCGTCGAGCTTCGCGCCCCGGTCGACGAGGAGTTGCACCGCTTGGTTCGCTCCTTTATAGGCCGCCCCATGCAGGGCAGTAATCCCGTGGTCGTTGGCGGCATTCACGTCGGCGCCGAGGTCGAGCAGCAGCTTGATCAACTCGACAGTCTGCTTTTCGGAGTACTCGCGCATCATTCCGTCGGCCCAACCCACGCCGGCCGCGACCATCAGCGGCGTAGTGTGATCGAAGGTCGGAATCCGCGGGTCGGCGCCGTGGGCCAACAGCAGCTTCACGACCGTAAGGTCGCCGCACAGAGAGGCGCGCAGCAGCGGCGTGGCGCCGGCTTCCCGCAGCCATACCGCGGTCATTCCCTGATGCACTTCCGTATCTGCCTGAATGCGGACGTTCGGGTTCGCGCCGCGGTCGAGAAGCGTCTGGATGAACTCCAGCGCGCCATCGGTGCGCGGCCCCGGGATGGCCGTAGCTTCCTGATTGCGAATCTTCACCGCGAGGTAGAGCGGCGTCCAGCCTTTGCTATTGGCCCGAGTGGGATCGGCTCCGTGGTCCAGCAGAAAGCGCGCGATCTCGAAGGAACCGTTTTGCACCGCGACCAGCAGCGGACTGCTGTCATCCGCCGATCCCTGGTTCACATCGGCGCCTGCGGCAACCAGCGCGCGCACGCAATCAAGCGATCCTTCACGCGCGGCAAAGAGCAATGCAGTAAGGCCGCCCTTTACCGGTCCGGGTGGAAGCTTGGGCCTCCCGCCGCCGCCGGCGGATGCCTCGGAGCTGGGAAACCGGATACCGCCGTTGGCGAATCCGAGGCCGCGCCGCCGGATGGGCGTGAGCACCGTGGATTGAGCGCGCACATCGGCGCCATGCTCGACCAGGAGTTGAATGACGGCAGCGTGGTCCTCCTCGGCCGCCCACATGAGAGCCGTAGTCCCGCGCAGCGTGTCCTTTGCATTCACCTGTGCGCCGTGCGCCAGAAGCACTCTGACGGCGTCGAGATTTCCCGAGCGCGCCGCCATCATCAGCGCGGTCTCGCCGTGCGAAAGGACCGGTGCATTGGGGTCCGCACCGGCCGCGAGCAGGCGCTCGATCATCGGTGCGCTTCCGTTCTCGGCGGCGAGGAAGAGCGGCGTGGCGCCATCGCGGTTTGCCGCGTGGGCATCGGCGCCCGCTTGAATCAACAGCCCGGCCATTTCGAGGTCGTTCCACCGGGCTGCCCAGTGCAGCGCGGTGGTGCCGTCGGGCTGCGGGGCATTTACGTCGGCGTTCTGCTGCAGCAGCGTGCGAACGGTCTGGCCGTCGCGGGCCATGGCGGCGTCGGCCACTTCGCTGCGGGGAGCGGCCGCGGCGGCCACGGCGAGGAAGAGTGCGCAGGCGAATTGCCAGCGCCACGGGCTAAATTGCAACCGGTCCAGTGCTATCACCGATCTTTTCCTTTTCGATGCCGAAGAGCCGGAGCGTGGTCAGGAGCAGGTTCGCCGTCGAACCTAGGGCCTTGATGTGAACACCGCCCTTATGCCGCCCGATTGCGCCGCCCACGAACATGTGCCCGACGTTGCGGTGGCTGTGCAGGTTCGAATCGCCCATGTTGCTGGCCCAGAGAATCAGCGTGTGATCCAGCAGATTCCCATCGCCATCCGGCGTGGATTTGAGCTTGTTCAGGAAATAGGGCAGGCACTGCACATGGTAGCGGTTGATCTTCGCCCAGTCCTCCACTCGTTTCGGCGCTCCGCCATGATGCGAGGCGGCATGGTTCGCCGTCGCGACGCCCGATTCCGGATAGCTTCGCATGCTCACGTCGTGGGCGTACATCATGGTGGAAACGCGCGTGATGTCGGCGCGGAACGCCAGCGCCTGCAAATCCCACATCAAATTGATATGTTCCGTGAACGATTCCGGTATCCCGAACGGCACCTGCGCATCAGGGGAAGCATTGGCGGACTTGGACACGTTCTGCAGCCGCCGCTCGATCTCGCGGATATCTTCCAGGTACTCATTCAGCCGCGTCCGGTCGGTCGCCGGAAGTGCGTTGTTCAACCGCGCCACTTCGTGGGTGACGGCGTCGAGCAGGCTGGCCTCGGCCTGCTTCCGAGTCAGGCGCTCGCGGGGATTGCTTCCGTCGCCGAAGAGGCGCTCGAAGACGACCTGCGGATTGGCCTCGTGCGGAAGCGGCCTGGTGGGGCTCGCCCAGGAAACCGAATTTACGTATGCGCAGCTATAGCCCCAGGGACAGGTGGCCAGCGCGCTCTGATCTTCGATCCCCAATTGGATGGAAGGCAACGCCGTATCCTGTCCGTACTGCTGCGCGATCATCTGATCGATGGTCGTGCCCAGGTAGATATCTTCACTGACGGTCTTCTTCGGAGGCATGCCGCTGAAGACCGCCGCGCTTCGGGAGTGATCGCCCCCGGTCTCGCCCGCGGCCGGCATGGACGCAGTGGCATCCAGTCCGCTAAAGACAGTTACCGTGTCTTTCCACTGATCGAGGGGCTTCAGCACGAACGGTAACTCGGAGATTGGGCCCGGCGAAAAATCCCAGTACTCCGGCGCCCACCCGTGGGCATTGAATATCCCGACGAACCGCGGGATGTTCGGCGTCACGGCGGCCCTGGCCAGCGGTGTGAGGGCGGGCACCATCGAGTCGAGCAGAGGCAACGCCAGGGAGATGCCCGCGCCCCGCAGCAAGGTCCGGCGGGATAGGTGTTTTTTGCTGATGAACATGTGTCGTCCCCCTCTAAGGTTTCAGAGCGGCGTCCAGGGTCCGCTCCGGTTTCCGGTTCATCTGGAACGCATCGCTGGTGACGATCCCCATCACCAGCGACGAGAAACGGTAATTGTTGCGCTCGGCGCCGCGCACGATCGCGCGTACCAGCGGCATATCCTGATATTCCACGCCGCGGCCCAACGCGTACGTCAACAGCTTCTCCGTGAACGTGCGAACGAATTGCGGTGAGTATCGCAGGAGTGTCCCGCGCAAGTCGCCGACTCCATCAATCTTGGAGCCATCGGTGAGCTGGCCCGAAGCGTCCACCTTCTGGCCGAACTCGGTTGTCCGCCAGTGGCCGATACCGTCGAAGTTCTCGAGCGCGAAGCCGATCGGGTCCATCATCTTGTGACAGCTTGCGCATGCGGGATTCGCCCGGTGCTGCTCCATGCGCTGCCGCATGGTCTGCTCCGCGCCATTCGCACCGCCCGTTTCCTTCAGCACCGGGACGTTGGGTGGCGGATCGGGCGGGACTGTGCCGAGGATGTTCATGAGCACCCACTTGCCCCGCTGCACGGGCGATGTCCGGTCGGCTACTGAGGTCGCCAGCAAAATGCTGCCCTTGCCTAGCAGACCGCGCCGGACTTCCAGCGCGCCGTCGAGTTGCACGCGGCGGAATTGGCTCCCGTACACGTTCGGAATGCCATAGTGCCGGGCCAGGCGCTCGTTGACGAAGGTGTAATTGGCGTTGAGCAGGTCGACAACGTTGCGGTCCTCGCGGACGATGCTTTCAAAGAACATCTCGGCTTCGGTCCGAAATGCCTGCCGCAGGTTGTCGTCGAAATCGGGGAACAGCACGCCTTCGGGAGCCGAACTCTGCAAAGTTCTGAGTTGCAGCCACTGGCCCGCAAAATTCTTCACCAGTTCATGAGAACGCGGATCGGCCAGCATTCGGTGAACCTGCTGATCGAGCACGCCCGGCTCTCGCAGGTGGCCCTGGACGGCCAGGTTTGTCAACTGGTCATCGGGGCCACTGCTCCACAAGAAGAAGGACAACCGCGAGGCCAATTCCAGATCGCTGATGCGATACGGCTCGCCGGGCTTCACCCCGGGCGGACCGCCTTCCGTGCGGAAGACAAATTCCGGGTGGGCCAGGATGAACTGCAGCCCCCGCTCGACGCCATCTTCGAAATCGCCGCCATTGCGTCCCGCCTGGTAGAAGTTCAGCAGCGTCTCGGTGTCCGAGGCGGTGAGCGGCCTGCGATACGCCTGGCGCGCGAGACTCGTGAGAATCTTCCGGGCGCACGGCACTTCCTCGCGCGCATTTGCCGGCCGGCATACGAAGACCCGTTCCCGGCTGGGCGTCTGCTGCGGGCGCGTGCCGTTGTAAGGGCCGGAAATCGTAATCGAGCTTACCTGTGGAGTGAAGGTGAAGCCGTCGATCAGGTTATCGTCCAGAATGCTCCGCTGATAATGCCGGTTCAAGTCGACATTTGGAACATAGGTCGTGGCGAGAAACGCCAGCCCAACGGCGCGCTGCCCCGCCTTCACCGGGATGCGTACTTCGTTTTTCTCATGCAAAGAGGTCAACGGGACGTCGGCGCCGATCTTGAAAAGCTTCACCCGCGCGCCATCTACCGTCAGTTCCACCTGCTCGTCTTCGCTATCGCCACCGTAAAGCGACCCCACTGTCGTGCGCACCGGGTCCCAGGAGATCTGATATTCCCCATCCGCCGGGAAATAGTGATGGACCAGCATGCCGCCGCGCGTCCCGAACGGGAGGCCCTCGATGTGCTCTTCCTGCGAATAATCCTCGCGGACGTGATAAACCTTCCGATTGGGCCCGGTCTCATGTCCGAGGGCAAGGCGGCTGATTTTCGCCGCCGCGGAGACGTAGCCTTCCACCAGGGC
>CAYMHP010000118.1:0-3286 GCA_964390225.1 uncultured Solibacteraceae bacterium | reverse complement strand
GCCGGGGAAACGTTCAGTCCGCTGGCGACATTGTCGAAACCGTAGCTGGAATCGTCGGTCGGCAAGTAAGCGGCCGGGTCGATCTCTAGCGCCAGAAGATTCCGGATCGCGTTCGCATATTCCGTCCGATTCACGCGGTGAATTCCCGGAGCAGGTAAACGCGGCTTGCCGGCTGCGGCGCTGTCGAGCTGGTTTTCGAGCGCCACGGTCAAGCCTTCGTACGCGGCTGGCGATGGCCGCGGGGCGCCGCTGGGCGGCATCATGCCAGCCCGCAGCTTCCGGACTACTTTTTCCCAGGTTTCCGCGTTCTCGCCCATCCGGGCGAGGTCGAGCTTATCGAGCATCAACCCGGCGGTCTTGAGCTTTTGGTTGTGGCAGGTGACGCAGTAGCGGTCGAGAATTGCTCGCTGAGCATCGAGAGAGGGCACCTCACCGGCACTCTGGCCGCGCGCGCCCAGTACCAGTAAGCACACCAAAATCCAACAACTTAGAGTTGTTCTCAGCATCGCCCCCGCGCCAGAAATTCTTTCACAGGGGTACCCCGGAGTCAAGCGTCCGGTGTGCCGCTGAGTGTCCGCCAGCCTAGAAGTAATGCAGCAGAAACAGCCCGCCCGCGGTGATGAGAAATGAGGAGACCAGCGGAATCTTCAGAATGTTGGAGCCAGTCGTTTGCTGAGCGAAACCGGGGACGTCGGAGTCCTCGGCCTTCGGAACCGGCCCATAATCGCCATTCATGGCGGCGCCGGCGGCGGCGGTTGCGGGGGCAGCGACTTCCTTCGGCACGGCCGTCGCTTCCGGTTCGGGTTCCCGCGCCGGACGGCCGCCGATCTGTCCCGCCGCCCGCCGGCAGAAATCGCCGATCGCCAGGATCACGTCCAGCGTCTTCTGGTCGGCTTCCTTTAGCAACTTGCGAAGCTCGGAGATGTCCCGATCTTTGTCGGCGATCTGGTCGCGAATCGGCGCGAGCTTTTGCTCGACCGTCGTTTCTGTCGTCGAGGCAATCAGGCTGGAAGCGCGCGTGACTCGCTCTTGCAGATTCTGGTCGAGCTTCTCGACTTGACTGGCGATCTGCTCCTCGACGATGTTGGCCACCGCCGCGGCGAACTCCCGGTGCAGCGAGATGACCTGCGCGTGCAACTCGCTGAAGTCGTCCTCGAGCCTGCGGCGGATTGCCAGCAGTTCCTGATCGAGGCGCGTCTGCACCTCTTCGACCCGGGTCTGCGCGCCGGCCGCCAGCGATTGGTCCTGCTGGTGCAGCGACTTAAGTTCAATGGCAATTCTGGCTTCGAGCTCCGCCAGGCGGTGATCCACTTTTCCGCTGTTTTCCTGGAGGCGCGCTTCGAGCGTGTTGACAAGCGCGTTGAGGATCTGCCGGTCGAGCTCGCTGGACGTGGGACCGGGCGCCACCGCGGGCGCTCGTTCGATGCGGTCCAGCCGCTGTTCGATCTCAGCCAGGCGCGAGTCTGTCGAGGGGGCCGCCGGGACCGCCGCGGTTTTCCAGGACGGGCCCTGGGTGAGCTTGACGCCCACGCCGAAGGCCACTCCGTCACCTAACGCCATGGCCAGGCTTCGCCAGAGCGACGAATCTCGGCTCATTGCCATACAAACATAATATAGAGCAAATGTTTTAGCGGGAAAAGGAAAATCGGCGCGCGAGCGGCGCGCCGCGGCGCACAGTGGTATAAAGCACGTATGGATTTCGCCTCCGACTGGCACACGGGAGTTCGCGATATGCTCCGGCTGCTGATAGCGTATGTCCTCGCTCTGCCGGTGGGCTGGTATCGGGAGAAGGAGGCGCACAGCATCGGAGTCCGGACGTTCCCCCTCGTGGCGATGGCCAGTTGCGGTTACGTGCTGCTCAGCCAGCCCGGCTATCAGTCGAACGTGGACGCGCAATCGCGCGTCATTCAGGGCTTGGTCGCGGGTATTGGCTTCATCGGGGGCGGGGCGATCCTGAAAGCTCAGGGCAACGTGCACGGGACGGCGACCGCGGCCAGCATCTGGAACACCGGAGCGCTGGGAGTCGCGGTGGCGCAGGAGCGGTTCTATCTTGCGATTATGCTTTCGGTCCTCAACCTGGTGGCGCTCCGGGTTCTGCTACCGCTGAAGATGAAGCTGGACAGCCAGGCGGGCCGGGAAACCGAACCCGGCGAACCAAAGTAGGCGGCGATCGAATTTTTCAGCCGCCAAGCGCCTGCAGCATGGCGCGGAGAGCCTGTCCGCGGTGGCTGACTTCCAGCTTGCGGGCCGAGTCCAGCTCTCCGAACGTGCAGCCGTAGGGCGGGTAATAGAACAACGGATCGTATCCAAAGCCCTTTGTGCCTCGCGCCTCCTCTGCGATCGAGCCTTCCACAACTCCGCGGTAGGTGCCGACGATGCGGTCCACCCGTGCCACCGCGATAACGCAAACGAAGCGGGCACTCCGGTCCGTGGCGCCCTTCAGCCGCTCGAGCAACAGCCGGTTGTTCTCGTCATCCGTGGCATGGATACCCGCGAAACGCGCCGAATAAACGCCCGGCGCACCTTGCAGCGCATCCACCTCCAGCCCGGAGTCGTCCGCGAACAACAGCCCTGGCGCATAGCGGGCATAGTGAAGCGCCTTCCCAATCGCATTGGCCTCGAATGTAGTACCCTCTTCGAGGGCCGATGGAAGCTCGTGAAATCGGGGCAGCAACTCGATTTCGACCGGGGCATCCTCCGCCATCAAACGAAACTCTCGGACTTTGCCGGGATTTCCGCTCGCGCAATAAAGCTGGATCAAATTCCGGCCGTCGCCTTCTGGATTTCGACCAAGTGGGCGATTCCGGCGCGCGCGAGCGCGATCAATTCGCCCATCTGCGTATCGTCGAACGGTGTGTGTTCGGCCGTGGCCTGCACTTCAATAAAGCGGCCCGCGCCGGTCATGACCACATTCATATCTACGTCGGCTTGGGAATCCTCCTCATAGCAAAGGTCCAGCATGGGCACGCCGCTCACCAGCCCCACGCTGGTTGCGGCCACGTAGTCGCGGACCGGCATGGTCTTGAGGACTTTGAAATTCACCAACTGCCGCAACGCGAGCGAAAGCGCGACGAAGGCGCCCGTGATGGACGCGGTACGGGTGCCGCCATCGGCTTGGAGCACGTCGCAATCGAGCACCACGGTGCGCTCGCCGAGCGCGGCCATATCGACGACGGAGCGAAGAGAGCGCCCGATCAAGCGCTGAATTTCGTGTGTCCGGCCCGACGGGCGGCCCTTGGTCACCTCGCGCGGCGTGCGTTTGGCTGTGGCTCGCGGCAGCATCGCG
>CAYMHP010000117.1:0-15749 GCA_964390225.1 uncultured Solibacteraceae bacterium | reverse complement strand
GGTGGCGGCGAACAGCAGCATCGCTAGCCAGGATTGTAACAACACCTGACACTAGAGGCCTGATGTGCATGATGTATCGCGCCGGGACACCATCTCCGCGGCGAAGTCGCTCTCAAGGCGATCCGCGACACGCCCGGCCGGATGGGCCGTCGGCGGGGCGCCAATTCATGGCCGGCTCGCGGGCATATGCGGCATATCCTTCTCGTTCTCGTTACAAATAAACTCGAGGATGTCGGTGTCGAGCTGCAAGTGCATGATCTGCGGAGTCGTGGTCCATGGTTTGGTGTACGCCTTCGGGTCGTCGATGGTGGCCCGCACTTCGAGCGTGCCGAAATCCTTCCGCCGGAAGCGCTCGGTCACGTGAAGCGCTTCACTGGCAGGGTGGCCCTTCGTCGTATCGAGCCACGTCTTGTCGTTGAAACCCGAGGTCTCCACAACCAAGGTGTCGCCGTCCCATCTTCCCGTCGAGTAGCCCAGCCACGTGGGATTCGGGTCTTTGGCAAGAGTTCGGCCGTCCATAAAAACCTGGCGGAACAGATTCAGTTGCTCATAAAGAATGACCACGACTCCGGGTGTCTGGATGATTTTGAATGGGAAAAGACCGTTGGTGTTGATTCGCGGCACGCCGTGCGGCAGGCACCGGGCCAGGGGATCGTCTCCGTGATTCCTGTTTACGCGCTCCTGCTGGAGCGCTTTCGCCCACGGTTGCATCGTGACCTCTTCGGGCTTGAGCCCCGAGGCGAGATCGAAGAAGTAAGTCTGGCCTTCGGGCTGCCAGACTCCGGAGAGATCGGGTTTGCCCTGCGCGGTTCTAGGCGCGGGCGCGGCGAGGTTCGGCTTGCCGTCGGCTGCGCGGGGGATGCCGGCAGTCGGGTAGTTTAGCCACTGCGCGGAGGCGGGCAGTGCAATCGCGAACACCGCGAATATGATTGGCGAGAGGTTTCGACGAAGACGCAGCATAGGTTGCCACTGGTCTAGCTTACGCAACTCCGCGAAAAAATGCACTGCCAGCAGTCTCGGAGTAGTGAGTCCCCTGGCCCCGAGTGACAGGATTGGCTCTCAGCCAGAAGCCCCGCTCGGGCTCAATCCATTTTGGTGGATCGACGACACTAGTGGAGTGGTTCCTTCTGCAGATCTGCCGGCTGACGGGCTCAATCCGTTTGCACCTTGCGACAGTCGCGATGACCTACTTGTGGCGGAGTGTCTCAAAATACGACTTTGCGGTTGCGGCGAGCTGATCTGCTCGCCTCCGTTCAAGGCGTCTGCGAACGCCAGAAATCGCCCACTTCAGCAAAAACAATAAAAGCAAGAGACCGATCACCAAAACGACCGAATAAACCACTTGAGTGGGGGCTGATGCTTGAGGAGGGGATTCGATCGGAATCGATACCGACGGAGTCGCGTTAACAGGTGGATATGGTGGATGAGCAGGCTTGATTTTGAAGACAAAGACAGCGGCAACGGCGGCAGCTATCGGAGCTGCAATTCCGATCCACATCCATCTGCCTCGGCGTGGTGCGGAACCTCCGGGTGGGGCCGGCGGCGCCATGGCTGGGAACGCTACAGTGAATTCGCCAGTCGATTCGGCTTTTCGCCCTGCGTTTTTCGGAAGCTCGTGAGCTTCACACGCGTGCACGACACGCCCCCGAAGATCGATCCACTGCCGGTCGGCGAGCGATCCAGGCAAAGGTGCAGAGCAAAAGAGGACCGGGACCAGCCGTTTTTCTCTTGATTGCATCGCCGCTTTGATTTCGTAAGCGATGAACTCGGATTTCTGGCTGGCACAGCACCAGCACAAGATAAACACAGATGCGTTTTGGAGGGCATGATCGATCTCGGATTTCCAAAAATCACCGGGATGGATGGAGGTTACATCCAGGAACACCGCATCATTGGCAGCCGCGCCCAACAGCCCAGCCAGCGGCTTCACCAGCGCCTCGTCGTGCCGGCTGTAGGACACGAAGACCTTGCACTTCCTCTTGTGCGCCACGTGTCGCTCATTTTACCGGAATCGGTGCAAAGCGAAAGTTGCCTGCCAATATGACGTTTCCAAAACCGGTCTGCGGGAATAGCGGCCGTCTGGTAGTTGATCTGCTCACGCAACTCTGAGTGAAAATGCACGGCCGCCGCTGCGCCGTCAATATATCCACAACGCAGCGATCGATACGACGTGAATCAGGAGCAAGCCTCCGGCTCGCGCGGCGCTCAGTTCCGAACGAACATAGGTCCACATCATGGCGCACCAGACGCCGAACGCGGCAATCCCCAGCAGAAAGTACACCTCGCTCCAGAAAGGGGTGAGCGGCACGTCGTAGCTCCAGGAAGGCGGCCTCCCAATGCGGTAGACCAGCCCGTCCACCGTTGCAGGGGGCTCATGAGCCGCGCAGAAACCGTATGCTCTCCACGTGCTGCCGCGCAGGTTCACCAGCCGGTACGTCGCCGTCCGTGTCGCTGGCCGCGTACACGAGGGAATGGAGCAGCCCATGTGTACGGGACTATTCCGCCACCAGGATGCCTGCGGGTCGGAAGTCCGTGCCCTGTTCTGCTGCGCCGCCTGCACTAGCGTGCCGTCGGGCCGCAGCAGCAGCACACCTTCCACTGCGAGCGCGGCGAGCATAAGGATGGTTCTGCCCCTCAACCAAGCCATCGTATCAGGTAAGGCAATGCCATCATCGATGCGGCTGGCCGGCCGGAAACGCGGAATAATGAAACCCATGGATCCAGTCCCAATCGCGTAGACCGCGTGGCAGCCCGGCGACACGAGGGAAGTGGAACAGTCCCGGGTCCACAAAGAGATCGGGATGGAGTACGATTCTTACCGCCGGGTTTATATCGCCGAGGGTCACGAGTGGCGGATTGCCGGTCAGATCGCGCGGGAAGACGGGAAGAAGTACTACATCCTGGAGTGCGTGAGCTGAAGGGCGGAGGAGACGATTCTCAGGCGCGCCTAATGTCCTACGCCCTGGATGGAAGCGGACGCCAGGTATCGGCGGCGAGCACGGAAGGCGACAATAGCGATTAACTAGGCTAGTCAGGAGCAGGACACTCGAAAGCTCCGGCACAGGCTTGCCTACGCCCGTGAGCCGGGCGGGCAGCCGGAACACGGCCGGGCTCAGGTCCAATAGTTCCGGTCCAAACTGCGGTACTGGACGGCTTCGGCAACATGTTTCGCCGAGACCGCTTCCGAGCCGCCGAGATCGGCGATAGTGCGGGCGACCTTCAAGATGCGGTCGTGCGCGCGGGCCGAGAGGCCCATACGGCGCACGGCCATTTCGAGCGTGCGCTCGCCCGAGGCGTCCAGCGCGCATTGCTTGCGGATCATGCGCACCGGCATGCGGGCGTTGTAATAGCCACGCGCCTGCTGAATGGAACGGGCGCGCTCCACGCGCAGCCGGATCTCCGCCGAACACTCGCTGACCGGCTCGCCCCGCAGTTCCTGGTACGGCACCGCGGGAACCTCCACGTGTATGTCGATGCGGTCCAGCAGCGGCCCGCTGATCTTGCCCAAATAGCGCTGGATCAATGCGGGGGTGCAGCGGCACTCGCGCGTGGAGTCGCCGAAGAATCCGCAGGCGCATGGATTCATCGCGGCGATCAACATGAAACTGGAAGGGAAGCAGAGCGTTAAATTCGAGCGTGCGATGGTGATGCAGCCGTCTTCCAGAGGTTGCCGCAGCAATTCCAGTACGTTGCGCGGGAATTCCGGAAACTCGTCGAGAAACAGGACGCCGTGATGCGCCAGGCTGACTTCGCCCGGCCGCGGAATGCCGATGCCGCCACCAATCAGCCCGGCATCGGAAACGGTGTGGTGCGGCGAACGGAAGGGCCGCTGGTGCAGCAACCCGTCTCCGCTGCGCAGCAGACCGGCGACGCTGTGGACCTTGGTGGTCTCCAGCGCCTCCTCGAACGTTAGCGGCGGCAGGATGCCGGCGAGCCGTTTCGCCAACATGGTCTTCCCCGAACCAGGAGGGCCAATTAGCAGAACGTTGTGCGCGCCGGCAGCTGCGACTTCGAGCGCGCGCTTCGCCGTCACCTGTCCGCGCACATCGAGAAAGTCGGGCGCCGTCGCGCTCTCCTCGGGTGCGCTGGCGCGGCAGGGCCGAACCGGCTGGAACTCTTCGGGGCGCGCGAGTAGCGCCACGACTTCCGCAACGTGCCTGACCCCGTATACATTCACGCCTTCCACCACAGCCGCTTCCGAGGCGTTCTCCGCGGGGCCAATCAGATTCGGAATCCCGTGTTGGCGCGCGCAGACCGCGACGGAGAGCGCGCCGCGCACCGGACGGATGGCGCCATCGAGCGACAATTCTCCAATCAGGAGGTGGCGGTCGAGACCCCGCACGTGACCCATCGCGCCCAGAATGCCAAGCGCCATCGGCAAATCGAATCCGGCCCCTTCCTTGCGCAGGTTGGCGGGGGCCAGATTGATGGTGACGGCTTTATTGGGGTAGCCGAACCCGGAGTTCATCAGCGCCGATTTGATGCGCTCGCGGCTCTCGCGCACGGCGGTGTCGGGCATACCGACCATGACGAAATCGCGCGCCGAGCCGGACGGGTACAGATCCACCTCGACATCGATCAAGTAGGCATCGATGCCATACACGGCGGCGCTGCGGGTCTTGAACAGCGCCATGAGAGATTCAGACCTTCAAACCAAGCATAAGCCATGGAGTCGAAGGCTGCACGATGGAGGGAGGCTCTGGCGGTATCTGCGGCGAAAGCGCCGGCCGGTTATTTCCCGCCGGACGGTCGCGATTCGGGCGGCACCAGCCCGTTTGCCCGGTAATAGGCCACCAGAAGACCGTAGTGCTCGGCGGTGTGCTCGAGAACGCCGACCCACGGCTCGACGCTCTTGGTGAAGGCGCTCTCCGGCAGACTCTTAAGGGCGCTCTCCGCCTCGTTGACGGACCGCTCCATCAACCCGACGATGGCGGCCTTGTCTGGATACTCCTTCGCATTCAACTCGTCCCAGTTTGCTTTCTGGCCGCGACCGATCTTGCCGGCATAGACAATCCCCGAGGTTGCATGCACGATGACTTCGCCAAACGAGCGCATCTCCGGTCTGAGCCGGAAGCCGTATTTGTCGGCGGGGAAGTCCTTGGCCATCGCGAGCATCTTGCGATTGACGTCGGCGAACTCCCGTTTGATCTGCTGGGCCGTGCCGGCCGGCGCCTGAGCGTGCAGCAGCGACGCAGCCATAACAGCCATACCGCAGAACGCAAAAAATCTCTGAATGCGAGCCATACCTTTTCTCCTCAGCGATTGGACGGTCTCGAACGGAAAGGGTAACTGAATAGCCCGCGGCGCGCAACCCGTGCGCTCACCACGACGCCGCCGTGCCTCACGGCAGGCCGAAAAAGCTATACTGTAGGTCTCCCCACGCAAATCGCCGGAGTGGCGGAACTGGCAGACGCACGGGACTCAAAATCCCGCGCCCTTCACTGGGCATGTGGGTTCGACCCCCACCTCCGGCACCAACCAGGCTCGGTTCCAAGCTGCTGAGATCGGAATGCCGCTGAATTTGAGCCTGGTAATAGTCGATACGCGAGCCGGACTCAATAATTCGATACTGCTGGCCTATTGGTCTTTCATGAGCTTCCCAACGCGCTTCAGGTTGCTCTTAATTTCCTCGGTGGCATCCTGAATCTGGTTGGTGTCATAAATAACGCGAGGCGTCAGGAAGATGATCAGCTCGGTGCGCGTCGAGCTAAAAGCTTTGGAGCCGAACGCCGCTCCGAGAATCGGGATGCGATGGAGAATCGGCACGCCCTCCGAACTTTCCCCCCGCTTTTCGGTGATGATGCCGCCGATCGCAACCGTATCGCCGTCCTGAACGGTCATCTGTGTGCTCACCGAGCGGTTCGAAAACGAAGTAGACGATGAGGCCGCAGTATTGTTCACTCCTGCCGGCGGCGGCTCGGGCGCACTCACCTGCTGGTTGATGACCATCGTGACAATGCCGCTTGTATTTACGCGCGCCATGATCGAGAGCGTTACGCCAGTCGACTGGTTGCCGATGGTGTTCGCGAATGCGCTCGACCCGCCAACCTGGACGCCCGTCACCGCCTGTGACGTAAGCACCGGCACGGTATCGCCAACGTTCATGGTCGCGGGAACGCTGTCGGTTGCGATGATGCTGGGCGCCGAGATGACTCGGGTCTTGCTGCTGTTTTCGGACGCCTGCAAGTACGCGAGCAGTTGATGGCTTTTTAGAACCAGCGCTCCGGTGGTAAGCGCCACGCCGCCCGCGCCCGCCGCGGCTGTTAAAGTCCTTGTCAGGGTCACGCCTCCGACTGTGGGCGCCGTAGCTCCCACTTTCTGCAGCGCCGATTCGACACCACCGGAAAGGCCCTCCGTCAGATCGACCTCGTAAATCTTGGCCTCGATCAGAACCTGGCGCGGCGGCAAGTCCAATTGCCGGAGCAGGCCTAGAATCTGTTCGTATTCCTGCGGCGTGCCCTGAATGAGCAAAGTATTTCCAAAAGGGTTAGGAATGACGTGTGGCATTCGGATCGGTGCAGGTCCAGCGCCGGCAGGAGCGTTTCCGAGATAGTTGCCGGTGAGATCGGAGCCGGCTGGCTGCGCCCCGAAAACCGTGGTTCCGGGCGGAGCTCCTGGCGCCGGAGCAGGCGCGGTTCCCCCGATGGTGGGCGTCAGGCCCTGCATGCGTGGATAGTAGTTCGCCGGATAACCTCCGCCGTAGCCATACCCGCCGCCGTAACCACCCCCGTAACCACCTCCGTAACCGCCCCCGTATGCGCCTCCTCCGTATGCCCCGCCGCCGTATGCGCCGCCCATCCCGCCATATCCGCCCATCGCGGGGCCCATACCCATGCCGGCGCTGACCATGCCCGCATTGGCCGCGCTGGCCAGTCCAATCAGTGCGTCGGTGTTCCCCGTATACAGCGCCATGATAGCCATGGCTACTGTCTCGGCGCGTCCGTATCGCATTCGATAAACATAATTATTTACGCCCCCGGCCGAGACCTTCACCGGGACGTCGAGCCTCTTAATCCACTCTTCCACCTGTTTGAAGATACCCGGGTTCGGCGCCACCGCGATGAGCGTGTTGATCCGGTCCACCGGCAGGAAACGCACCGCCCCGCTCTTGTCTGACAAAGCATAAGCCTTGAATACCGAGTCCAGGTCCTTCACCAGATCCGAGGGCAGGCTGTTCACGACATCGAACAGACGGACACGCTGGCCGGCGAAGGTGTCGCTGTCGAACATGGCGATCAGCTCCATGGTTCGTTTCATGTTCCTGCTGTTGTCCTGAATGAGAAGCAGGTTGGCCGGATCATATACGGCGTGAGTCGCGCCTTCCCCTAAGAACGGCGCAAGCAGCTTGTCGATCTCGGTGGCCGTCGTGTACTTCAGGAAAATAAGATTGAGGATCATCCGCTCGTCTTCGGGCAGGGTCTTCGGGTCCGCATTGACAGTCGGATCCAGCGGCAACTGCGACACAACGTTCACCGGCACGATGCGGTACAGGTCGCCTACCTGGACGATGGTCGCGCCGTTCACGCGCAAGATGGTCTCGAGCAGCGGCATCAAATCGACCTGCCTCACCTCCCCATACGTGTATAGGGTGACTGAACCTTTCACTCGAGGGTCAAGGATGTAGTTGATCTTCAGCCGCCGCGCGAGGATATCGATAATTTCGGTCAACGACGCGCCATTCAGCATGAACCCGCCGGCATCGGTGAGCCGCGCGGGCGCCCCCGGTGCGGGCTGCGCCTGGCCGGCGGCGGGCGGCTGCGCACCCGGAGCTTGCGGCGCTGGGGCAGCCGCGTTCGGAGTGCCTGGCGCATTTTGCTGAGGCGATACCGGCCGGGGTTGCTGTTGCTGCGGAGCCGGCTCCGGCTCTTGCGGGGGCTGATAAACCCTGGTTCCGGGCACGCCGCCCGTTCGATTGCCTACCTGTGCGGGGAGGAGAGTCGCAGCCGCCAACGCAATCGCAAGCAGGCTAAGAGAGACGTGGCGCATCTCGTCTATTCCCGGCCCTCGGCGCTCGACCGCGCCCGCTCCCGATCCCACACGGCCTGTTCCGTGGCATCCAGCTCGGATTTCTTTCGCTGCCATTTGCGCGTTCCGAAAGGAGTGACCTGCTCGAACCGGATCGTGTCACCGTCCTCCTTCGCGTGAAAACCGGGAAAGGTGTCGCTCGGAGTAATCTCGGCGGCCGCCTTCTCTTCAACGCGCATCACCCCGAACGGGCTTTGGCGATAGATCCACGTCTTGCCTTCCGCGTCGGTATACCGGTAGGTTCCTGGACCGGACTCCACCGCGCCGGCCGGAATTCCCGCGAGTCTGGACGTCGCAGCCGGCTGCCTAGCCGGGGTTTTGGTCGCAGGCGTCTCCGCCGCGGGCAGAAGCGTCGCAGCTAGAGCGATAAGCACGAACAATCTCATTCGAATTGTCTCCACGTTTGATTTAGCGGCCGACGGCTTCCCAGCGGCAGATGGGTCCGAACGGGCTCTGCGAAACGATCTTGCGGAAGCCATCGGCGACGGTTCCCGGCGGGCTGCTGTCGCCGGGGGTGCACGATTTCATTCCCGGGCCCGCGTCCGCTCCAGGCCCGGTAGGCGACGACTGGACGGGCGCTGCCGCTGCCGCCACAGCCGGAGCTGCTTCGGTGCGCGCCACTGCGGCGGATTGTTGCGGAGCCCCGTGATCTTCCAGCTCCTCGAGTTTCTTGTGGATCGGTTTGCCGTCCCATTCGAAAACGATCTCTTCTGTATTGACGTCCACAAGCTTGAATTGGCCGATTTCTTCTCCAGGATGAACAGCTTGGTGTGGGCTGTTGCCGCCCAGGCTCAGAACGGCAGTCGGGCCATCGCCGATGTTCATCATGCCGTGATACACCGGCAGCGGCGGCATGGGCTTCGGCGGCGGAGGAGGCGGAGGCGGCGGCACTTCCACTACCACCGTCGGGTTCCGCGATTTGTCGAACAGCGTCTTTTCCGCGATATCCGCATAGCCGGAGGGCACTACCGGCGTAACCTGCGGCGCGGGTGTGTATGGCGGAGGAGGCAGGGGCTTCACCGGCCGGTGCAAGATCGCTCGCTCGCGCGCCTGGGCGGCACGCCAGGCGCTGTGCAGCTGCCAGCCGGCATATACCACCAGCAGACCCAGCACCACGTTCAATACGAGCAGCTTGCGCCTCAAAACGAAGCAATTCCTTTCTTCTCGGGCACCAGTTTCTTGGGAACGACACCGGAAAGGCTCAGCCGCACCTGCACCGCCTTCTTCTTGTCATTCCCCCCCGTAATCGTCATCTCGTCGGTGGCCAGGATCTGCGGCTCGTTGGCAAGTGCCGCGAGAAAGTTCACGAGCTGTTCGATCCCGCAGGTGAACGTTACCGCCACGGAGACCTCTCCATAGTCGTTGGCCAGCGCCTTCACTCGCATCTCCTCGGCCCCGCGCGCATCGATGCCATTTGCACTGGCGACCCGGCGGATGACATCGAGAAGCTGCGCCTGCGCCTGTGCCGCCGTATCGGCTTTGAGCACGCCGGCCTCGCGGGTCTGCAATTCGGCGGCGGCTTGCTTCAATACAGCTTCCTTCCCGGGGACCGTCGCGGCCAACTGGCGCAGCCGCTCCAGACGCCGTTCGGCCACCGCGACCGACTCCGTCGGCGCCACTACCGTCGCCGAGCTGTCTCCGGACAAACCAAAACGATAAATCACCACGACGGCCAGTACGGCCAGCAACCCGAAGAGCAAGCGGCGGTCGCCCAGATTCATGGGTGTTTCTCCCGGTTGGTGCGGATCTGGAACAACTCGGTGCCCGAGCCCCGTCCGATAACGGCGAACTCAGAGTTTTCAAACAGCGGTGAGGAATCGATGAGCTTCAGCAGGGGCGCCGCCTGCGGCGCCTCGCCGGAGATTCGCGCTGAATCACGCGTGATGTTGATCGAGGTGCTCCACGCCGGCGGCGCCAGCAGCTTTGTCAGCTCATTCAGCGTGTCCAGATCGGAGCGAGTCTGATTTCGGAACTGGTCCAGCAGCCGAACCCGGGCGCGCACGCTCGCGATTTGGCGATCCAGT
This sequence comes from uncultured Solibacteraceae bacterium, assembly GCA_964390225.1. Lineage (GTDB taxonomy): Bacteria > Acidobacteriota > Terriglobia > Bryobacterales > Bryobacteraceae > PSRJ01. The sequence continues at coordinate 5,700 of CAYMHP010000117.1, read as the reverse complement.
GCCGCGGCGCGCACGCCCTGCGGCTCCAGTTGCGCGATTTCCGCCTGGATCTTCTTCAAGTACTGGCGGTCGGCAAAAGTAGAGTAGGCCGCCACGCCTCCGGCCAGCAGCAGCAGCAGCGCAGTTAATGCGATGGTTGGAATGAGGAAGGCCCGGGACCGCGACTGCCGGTGTTCTCGCGGCAGTACGTTCGCCGCCGGCGCAAGCCGGGGGCAGGCCCCAGCCAGCGCCGTTGCGTACGGCAGTGCGTTGCGGGAAAGATCGTTCTCTACCGGGTTCGTTTCCGGCGCCGGAAGAATTTCCTCCAGCTTGTGGAGAGCCGTTTCCGGCGGCAGCCGAAGCTCTGCCAGCGCCAGCGCCGCGGCGCGCTCGGCCGGCAATTCGAATTCCGCGGAGAACACCGGCCGCGCCGCGCTTTCGCCATATACCTCCAAGGCTCCGTTGCGCGACCGGCTCAGCGCCAAAAATCCACCGGACTCTGCCTGGGAGGCGTGGCCATTCAGCCGCACGGCCGCGTGCACTGCGGCGGCGGAAAACGTAAAGCTAAAAATTGCGATCCCGGCTTCGAGGAAGAGCCGCGCGTAGCGCTCGACCGTCTCGCGCCGGACAATCCCCACCAGGACGCCGTTGCCTTCCAGCCGTGACCATCCCCAGCAGACATCCTCGTCCCCATACGGGTGTAGCGCATCGAGCTGTAGGCGGATCGCTCCTTCAATATCCCTGCCGGCCACTCCGGGGATGGCCACTTGTCGGACAATCACCTCCCGGCGCGGCAGCAGCACCGAAGCGCTCAGATGCGCCATCCCGGCCGACTTCACGAACCGCACGTACTCGGCGCCCCATTCCGCGGCCGGCCTCTCGGCGTAGTCGCCGATCGTTAGGCGTCCGAGCACGTGCACGCGCGACGGCCGCACCCGAACCAGCACGATTTCCAAATCGGTTTCCCCGATCTCGATACCAATGCCGGAGCCGAAGGCCAGCAGCTTGCGAACGTCATGGGAGATGGGAATCGAAAGAGCCATGCCGTGCTTCAATTCCTCCAGGGCTCGTCGTACCAGCGCAAAATGTGAATCGGCGCGTCAAACCCCGGCGGCATGTATTTCACCTGTGCAGCCACGGTGCGCTTCAGATCCGAGAGCTGCCCATTGGCCAGCCGAAGCCGGCCGGTTCCGTAGATCGTCACGATGCTGAAGCCTTCCACGCGCAAACGATCTCCGGGTGCTCCGACGCTCTGCAGAAACTGGCGCAGGTCCTGATCGGTAAATGGCTGGCTGCGCCGCCTCTGCACCAGAGCCCGAGCCGCTTCGGCCGAAAGTCCGGCCGCCATCAGGACGGCCGGGGATGCGCTACTCGCGTCGATTCCCAAGCCCGCTCCGTAGACTGACAGGCAATCCACCAACCCCTGACGTGGGAGAAGTCGGCCTCGCGCGGTGTCGGCGGCCTCTGTTTCGCCCGCAGGGACGAACGTCCCGTAGTAGATGTCCGGTGTAACTCCCTTTACCAGCAGTAACTCCTCGATCTCCTCAAAAGACGCATGAGGAGCGCGAAAAGACGGCGTGAGCGAAAGATAATACGAATCGAACGCGCTGCCGCCGGGGGCGGGAGCCCGCCAGTCGGCGATCGCGAACGCAATCTCGCGCGATCGCTCCGGTTCGATCCCCAACGCCACGCCAAGCCGGTAGAGATCTTCCACCGATGCGCGATTGACGTCGAGCTTGGCCGCTTCCGAAACGATCTCGACGTGCGCTACGCCCGATGGAAAATTGTAATCCAACTGAGTCGTGTACCTGGGCAACAGCCGCCTATCGGGACTCTGGAGCGACCAGAGGATCTCGTAAGTGGCGCGCTCGACCCCCGCCTGCGCCAGGTAGTAGCTGCGCAGACCGTCCACGGCCGTGGAGGTGCGCTCGGTCTCGCCGCGCACGGTACTGGCGAGCGACAAGGCAATCGCGGCCAAAGCCGCCGATACCCACAGGACCGCGAGCAGGGCGCTGCCGCGCCGCGGCCGCGCTGAACCTCTAGCCATTATCGATGTACCTCAGCGCCGGGTTGCGGTGAATATAGATGGGCGCTGTCACCGAAATCGGCTGGACACGGGACGGGTCGGGATCGAGCGGAGCCATGTCGATGCGCACCGCCTGAGGCCAGCCGGGGCTTTTCCAATCCGGCTTCCAAGCCGGCGGTTCCTCGGGTCGCATCGGCGGCCCGAAATAAGCGAACCGGCAGTACGCCAGCTTATCGGCCAGCACGAACGACTCGGGACGCGGGTTTACCGCCAGGAACTGCTGCAGCCCGTCGGCCGCCACAGCTCCGGTACAGAGGCGTCCCGCGGATTCCGCTCCGGTATAAGGGATCTCGTTCACGACGAGCCGCACGCCCCGGCCGTTTTCGCCCGGAATGACGAATACTTCCAGGATCTGCGGCCGCCCGCGCCAGCCCTGCTGGAGCGAATAAGTAGATACCAGCCGCAGGGTCTGCCGCTCGCCCTGAAAGAACCGCGACGGCACGCCTGTGCTTCCGGCGGCGCCGGCTCCGCACAGAGCCATCGCCGGAACCAGTCCTTCCAGTTCCGCCTGCAGGATTCGTTGCGCGCCGGCCGCCCTCCGGTTATCCATTAGCTTGCTGTCCGCCTTTGCAAAGGCAGTCAGGCCGATTCGCATGGCCTGGAACATGCCCACCGAGAGGAGACTGAGCAGGGTCACCGCGATCAGCACCTCCATCAGCGTGACGCCCCTTTGACGATGGGTGCGCCGCCTCATTGCGGTGCCACCGGGCCCGCGTCTTCGGCCGTGAGCACGTGAGGCCGGAATGCGTCCAGGGTGAAAGTACGGCGGTCAGAGCCCGCCATCCACCAGATTTGCAGTTCGATGCGCTGCAGGGCCGTTTCGCCGGCGCCCGCGCCCGGTGGCTTTTCAAAAGTCGACAGGCGCGCTCGCCAGCCGGCCTCGACTCCGCCGGTCTGCTCTGGATCGAATGCTCCGCTGATCACCGGGCCTTGCGGCAGCCGCTGATCCACGAGCAACTCGTTCATGCGCCATCGCGCCAGCTGGACGGCCCGATCGTACGCGGTCAGGCGTGCCCCGTTTCGCAGCGCGCCCGAAATTCCGCTCAGTAGACCGACGATCGCGACCGCCATGATCACGGTCGCAACCATCATCTCCAATAATGTAAATCCGCGTGCCGCTTTCACTTTTCTACGACGCTCTCGACCCGCGGAAAGCCGGTCATCGGATCCAGGTGCACGATCCTTCTGGAACCATGACGGTTTACGACTTGTACGCCAATGCCCGGAACCGTGCCGCCGGGCATCAGGATCAGCCGCCGCGGCCCTTGTTCCTCCTCCTGCTTCGGCAGGACTGCCTCGATGGCTACACCATCCGGCAACTTGAGTTCCCGCGTAAACCCCGGATCCGTCGAATACATGGCGAGCAGGTTGTCCTTCGGAGAGATCACCACTTCCATGGGCTGTTGGCGGCGCTCCGAACGATCTACGGCAAAATTCAAAAAGCTCGCCACCGAATCCGTCGCCGAGCGCAACCGGACACTATCGAGACCCGCCGAGACCGAGGGAAACGAAAGCCCGGCCATCAGCCCTATGACGGTGACCACCACCAGCATCTCCATCAGCGTGATGCCGGTCCGCGAACAGGCTGAAGGAGGCTGCTGAAAAAGTGTTTGAGAGGACGCTCCCTGACGATGCCGGCTCAGTAAGTTGCCGGAAACACGTGGACGCGATACTGAGCCGCGCGAGTCAGCAAGATTTTTTCTGCGTTTTTTAACAAGCTCTGAAGGCGTGCTGCGCCTACTGTGCTTTCCAGCTAAGGATATCGGCATTCAATCCGTCGCCGCCCGCCTGGCCATCGGCGCCGAAGCAGACAATGTCGGGCTCGTCGCCATGTTCGCCAGGATATTTGTACGCATAGTCGTGCCCCCAAGGATCTTTCGGAATGTCCTGTGGCATGTACGGCCCGGCCCACTGATTCACGTCGCTGGGTTTTACCCGCAGAGCCTGCAATCCCTGTTCGGTGGTGGGAAACGTGCCCGTGTCCAGCTTGTACGCGCCGAGCGCCGTCTGAAAGTTGTGGATCTGCGCCCGCGCCGCGGTGATGCGGGCGGTGTCGCTGTGCTTAAGCACGTTCGGGGCGACCAACGCCACAAAGAGGGCGATGATCGTCATCACCACCAACATTTCGATCAGCGTGATGCCGGCCTGCCCGCATTTTCGTTTTCTTTGGTGCTTCATGTTTTATACCGCCACGTCGTTGATGCTCGTGATCGCGAGCAGCATGCTGAGAATCAGCGCTCCCACCATAACACCCATTACCAGAATCACAATCGGTTCGAATACGGAAGTGAAACGTTTGATGGAGGAGCGCGTATCGGTCTCGTAAATGTCGGCCATGCGCGCGAACATGGCATCCAGCCGCCCGGTCTCCTCTCCCACCATCAGCAAGTGGGAGGCAAGCGGCGGAAACACGCCCGCCCGGCGCACTGGAGCGGCGATACCCTCGCCGCGTTTCACCCCCTGGGCGACACCCGACATCGCGGCCGAGATCGTTCGATTGCCCAGCGTTGCCGCGGCGATCCCGATGGATTGCACCAGCGGAACGGTGTTGGCCACCAGCGTCGCCATCGCCCGCGCGAACCGGGCGGTTTCGGCTTTTCGCAGCGCATCGCCCAACATCGGAATCTTCAACCGCGCCCCGTCCCACCACAGCCGCCCCGCCGCGGTGCGCGTGTAGACGCGCCAGAGAATCACTGTTGCGCCGAGGGCCGAAGCGGCCATCCACCAGTATTTCTGCACCAGCGCGCTGGCAGCCAGCATGATCTGCGTAGGCAGCGGGATCTTCATCCGCGAGTCGGCGAATAGTGACGCAAAACGCGGCACCACAAAATTCAGCAGAATGAAAATCGATCCGAACCCGACCAGCGCCAGCAGCCCCGGATAAATCATCGATGAGACGATGTAGCTTCGCAGGTCGTCGCGCGAGCGCTCAAACTCGGCCAGCCGCTCGAAAATGACCGCCAGAGCGCCCGACGCTTCGCCCGCCCGCACCATACTCACAAACAAGTCGGAGAAGTACTCGGGATGCGTGGCCAGGCTGTCGGCCAGGGACTTGCCGCCCTTCAGCACCCGCAGCACGTCCAGAATGATGAACCGGAACTCGGGCCGTTCCGTCAGTTCCCCGGTGATCGAAAGCGCGCGATCGAGCGGCACCCCGGCGTTCAGCAGCGTGGAAAGCTCCTGCGTAAAGAAGAGGACATCGCGCTTCCTGCCGCGCCCGAAGGATGGCAGCTTGAACTCCAGCGACGAGCCCTTCGGCGCCACCCCAACATAGACGGGCGTGAGTCCTTGTTTGCGCAGTTCCCGGGTGATGAGTTTTTCGTTCTCGCCGGTCAGGCTCCCGCTACGCATGCGACCATCGGAGCCCACCGCTCGAAAGAAGAACGTCGCCATCAGAATTCCTGGGTGACCCGCATCACTTCTTCGACGGTGGTCAACCCTTCCCGTACCTTCTTCCAGCCATCCTCGCGCAGGTTGTGCATGCCGTTCCGCCGGGCGGCTGCCGTCAACTGGGAGGCATCTTCATTGTTCATGATGCGGCCGCGGATCTCGTCGTTCAACTCCATCATCTCGAAAATGCCCACGCGCGACGTGTATCCGGTGCCGTTGCATTCCGGACAACCCGCCCCACGGAA
>CAYMHP010000116.1:5610-15824 GCA_964390225.1 uncultured Solibacteraceae bacterium | reverse complement strand
TGATAAAGCCCGGTGATGGGCAGCTTGTAGCTGACCATTTGGGGCAAGCGGCGATCGCCATGGTGCGCGCTGCCACGCCACATCGCCGGGTTCATGCGCTCGATATCGAGCGGGCTTTCCAGAAACTTGGCAAGGATTTTGTCGGGCGTCAGGTTGGGCGCGACGCGGCGCAGACGCGCGAATACTTTCTCCGCCACCTCGTTTTTGATGTTGTCCCAGTGCTTGGGGCCTTCCTTCAGCGCGTATGGAAGCGTGCCCTCAATCTTTACGGTGTGCTTTCCAGCGGGCGCGCGTGTCGGATCACCCACAGACGGGCTGACGATCTGCAATGGGATATCGTCCACCCAGACCTCGCCGCGGGCATTGTAGAAATTCAGCTGGAAAATGCTTTCGGGCTGCTCCAGCAGCGCGGCTTCGACGCTCGAAATCGTGCCGCCGCCCGCGAGAGGATACTTAGGAGGGTCCGACGTCGCGTAGTGAAAAGAGAACATCGCGTGCTCGGGCTGAAACGCTTCGAGATTGCGGATGAATTCGTCACCCCATAGTTCGCGGGGAGCCATGTTGACGAGATGTTTTACGTGTATTGTGGAAACCACAGCCTTCTCGGCGCGGTATTGGCTGCCGTCGACACACTCGACGCCGGTGCACTTTCCGTTTTCGATGATGAGGCGCGCGACCGGCTTGTTGGTCAGGATGACCGCGTGATGCGCTTCGAGAAATCGCCCGAGCGCGACGCTGAGCATTCCCGAACCACCCTTGGCGATGGAACGCCCGTTGAGGACCTGGCCCGCCAAAGAGAAGGCCTGATTGCCAGTGCCGAAATCGCTGCCCGGGACGCCTCCGAAGTGCCCGCAGGTGAGAGAGGCGGCTCGCATATAGCGGCTTTCAAACAGGACGCGAGTAGCTTCGTAACCGGACATTGCGTTGAGCCGCTGCCAGAAATCGGCCCCGCCGTCGCCGCCCCTCTGTGGCGCCGCGTTGCGGGACTTGAATTCGGGGACCAGGCGGTGGAAGGTATCCGCGTCCTTCTTCGAAACTTTTGCGATCGACTCGCAGGTGCGCTCGAGATCGCGCCAAACCGTGATGGACGCGCCGTCCTGGAAGGGAATGTGCATCACGAGCTCGTCATCAATGTATTCGAGCCCGTAATCCTTCAGGCTGAGTTCGGTGAGAGCGGGATTACTGCGGAAGGCTCCGTGGACGCTCGAACAGAGATCCTCTCTAAACCCGGGGAGACACACTTCGGCAGTCTTGCATCCGCCACCGATCGTCGGCCGGCCCTCCAGGACAAGCACTTTGTAACCGGCTTTCGCCAGATAAGAAGCGCAGACCAGGCTGTTGTGGCCGGCGCCGGCAACTACGAAGTCATAGCGCTCGGAAGGCGACTGAGCGCCAGATCGGAATTGCGAGAACGCGACGGGCGCCAGGCCCGCTGCTTGCACCAGGCGACGACGGGTGATTTCGGTCATACGCGTGCCCTTATGATTCGCTTTCCCGGCTTTCGGCGGAAATCGGCAAAGAGCCGGCACTCATTATATCCTCGCGAGGAAGTATCCCCGGAAGGCATATTTTTCCGCAAGGTGTCGTTAGAATCGAAAATTCGTCGTCTTAGGGGTGGAGGTTCCCATAGTGAAACTACTCAATGCGGTTTTGGTGTTTGCTCCGGTAGCGGTCTTCGGGCAGACAATTTCGACCCCGATACTTCCGCCAGTTCCCGTTTACACTGCGCTAAAGACGTATCTAGATCTGAGTGACACTCAGATGCAGACGCTCCAAACTGTGCAAAACAGTCGCAATCAGGCGACTCAGGAGATCTACTCCCAGATCAACGCCAAGAACCGAACCCTCTATTCGATGCTCAATTCAGAGAGCGGCACCGCCGCGGCGCTAGGACAGCTCCTGCTCGATGTACACGCCCTGCAAAAACAATTGCCCCTCGCCGCATCGCCCTACAAACCCCAGGCGCTTAACGTACTGACCGACGCTCAGAAGGCCAAGCTGCCCGCTCTGTCCCAGGCGATGCAACTCCAAACCGCGGCGTGGCAAGCGATCAGTTTGCTCCTCATCGACGCCCCCTCGGTTTCGGGCCCGCCGACGCCGCTGTCCGCTGGTTTCACAGCCACCGACCCGAATGTCATTCCGATACTTGTTGGGACAGCCCCGTCCGACCCGGGACCGCCGGCGCTCCCGCCGTCTGGCGAGGTTACGGCCCAAATTCCGGCGCCCAAGATCCGCTGAGCTGTCACAGCCGAGGCGGGAGCACTCTCCCGCAATGAGAGAATCACGTTCGGCTCACCGCCTTCGGGACGGCGGCCTCATCCTAGTTGACGCCTCCAGCTACCACATCGCCCCGGAACTTCGACCCCGGCGCTGGCGTTCGGGCTCCGAACTTGATGTCCATCGCGGCGTTCTTGTCGAACTGCACCTCGCCTCCGCGACCCATCACACTGGAGTATACCGACCAGGCCAATCCGTAATAGCCGAAAGCCATCCCCACATAGCTGGAGCTTTGCGACACCGCAGCGCCCAGCATTCCCAATCCCAAGCCGCCTCCCAGCGTTCTACCCGCGACATTGGCGTTTGCGCCTGTACCGCCGGCATCAGCGTGGTGTCCGGCATCGTTGTCGGCAGCGCGCGAGGCAAGCACCAGTGAAATTAATGGGGCGATGAATCGCGTCTTGGATTCTTTCGCTTGCACCCCTCCTTCCGAATCGACTTTAATCGGCGCCGTGCCGCTTCCCTCGGCCGAGTCGAGCGTAGCCTGTGTCTTAATAGCAACACGCTCCGGTGCTGGGGTCCTCACGTTCAGATTGGCGACCGCCTCGGGTAAATCAACCCTCTGGAAGTTAAAGCGGAGCTGGCCGGCGCGATGAAACGATCGTGCTTTTTTGGCAACAACCACTGTACCGATCAGGTGAGTGCCCTCAGGGAGCACCAGCTTGTGGTTCGGGGAAAACAGAGGCGCCGAGACGACGGCTTCAACGGTTTCTCCAGGTTTCGCGGAATCGGAATTCAACTCGGTGAGCAGCCGGGTGTGCACTACGCTATCCGGGAGTGGCTGCGATCCTAAATCAGCCAGGTCCCCCGGCTTGATGGATGCAGAGCCGAACTGCAGCGGGTCCTGCAACGGTGCGTCGAAACGCGTGCCGCGCCGCAGGTATTGGGGATGGTAAGGCAGCTTGGACCAGAACAGATCAACGAGTTTTTCCTTTTTATTTGGGCTGCGGACGATGTCGGCGACCCCCCTGCTGCGCGCGTTCATGGCGCCGTTGATTCGGTCCTTCGCGGTCTGTTTTGCGGTTCCGAGGATTCCGCCGTTTTGCGTCTGCGGCTGTCCCTTTTGGTTCTTCTTCTGCTTCTTCGAGGGTTCGGTGTAGAGGGTATTCAGCGCGGGGGTGGCAACGGTACGAGTGAAAAGCTTACGCCCGTCCGGCAAATTGAGTGTATTGATTTCTAATTCGGCGTTGCGGAGCGGCGTGAAGTCTCCGTTCAAGATCGCCCTCACCCGTTGCCACCTGCCGACGGCCGGAACGCGCCCGATTTCGCCAAACGCCAATGTTCCCGCCGGGAGAACCTCGCGATCAAACGCATAGATCGGCTCCAGAAGTTTTGCCTCGACCGGTGCGCCCGGCCGCTTGGATACCTTCTTGGTGAGGTATAGCCGCAGCGGGGCCCCAGCCGGAACGGTTAAGGAGACGTTTTGGCTCGGCGCTTCTTCGGCCAACACCACGGAAACCAACAGGAATATAGCTGTGAGAATGAAAAAGCCGGATTTCATGATCATAGGATCATAACATCGTATGGGTGCTGTCCGGCGTATTGACGGAAATCTGAAACCCGCTCGTAATCGGTCTCTAGGACACACCGGCCGCGACGCCAAGCTCGCAAAAACGGCAGGTGCGAACAATCAAAGCGGCGGGACAGAACAGGAGAACTACTTTATATCTGTCCGCCGGAACTGTGTAGCAGTTATTTATCTCGGCGAGCTCTTCCAGCCGGCGCTGCGCAAGCAAACCGACCGACTACCGCCCGAACAAGCGCGACAGCAGATCGAGTTGCCAGGGGATCGCCAGAAGTAGTCCGGCCAGGAGCGCGAGCAGAAATAACTCCCGGAACAAGCGGGCCGTCCGGTCTGCAACAGCGGTGGGCATGAGACACCTTCCTCTCGCGATACTGCCTCGCTGGTGAACCCAAATCAGGAGGCGGCTGTGCCGCTTCCCGTCGGACCGGAGTGATGCGGCTTCATCGGAAAATGGCACGCGCAGTTCGCTCCCTTGTAGTCCAGGATCCGGTCCAGCAGTCCGGGAATCCCGGCGGTCACGGCACCGGCCAGCACGCCTCCAGCGATCACCCACGTCGCCACGAAAGTGACCACGAGAACAAACGCGCACAGCATCAAGATTATGACCATCGAGTCCTCCTCAAAAACTCGTCCCTGCTATTAGTATAAACCGATTACAGTATATGAGCTCTCTTAACCCGATTTTCCGGTAGAATTGAAGACAGGGGCAGACAAATGCAAGGAGTCCTTCATCACCGCATTAAGGACGCCGAACACGTCGTTCAAACGGCGCTGTTCCGTGCCCTTCTGAACTCCGGCCTGCTGATCCTGCTGCTCGTCATCTTTCTGGCCGCGGGGCTGTTCTTCTTGACCCCATCGGCGCGCTGACTTGCGCAGGATCGGTTGCTCCGGCGCCTCTTCTCAGGCGGCGGCGTATTCGCGCGCGGGCGCATCGAGCCGCGGAGCGTCCTTGGGCATGATGATCCAGGCAACAAGGTAGGCAATGAACCCGACACCCGTGCATAGCGCCAGCGCTAGCCAAATGACGCGCACCAGGACCACATCGACCCCCAGGTAGCGCGCAAACCCTCCGCATACTCCTGCGATTTTCTTGTTCTGCGGGTCGCGGGTCAAACGCCAAGCTTCGGGTCGGGGCGGGGTACCCACAGGCGTAGGGTGTCCGCACTGCGAACAGAAATGGTCGGCGTCACGCAATTCGGTGCCGCACTGCGTACAGAACATTTCGGCCTCCATTCGCCGATACGCAGATCGATGCCGAAATGTTCCAGCAATCCCGGAGCCTTTACGCCACTGATCCCGCGCGGCCCCAAAGTTTCTTGGATGCGAGCGCGGCGCCCTCGGCGAGGGTCTTCATTTTTGCCCAGCAAATGGGCGGGTGTACTTTGCCGAACCCGGCGAACGTACCATAGCCGCAGTCGCTTCCGGCCATCACCCGCTCGCGGCCAACGATTTCGGCGTAGCGTAGAATCCGCTGCGATACCACCTCGGGATGCTCGATGTAGTTGTTAGTCGAACTGATCACGCCGGGCACCAGCACTTTGTCGTCAGGGAGTTTCTGCGATTTCCAGAGTTCCCACTCGTGCTCGTGCCGCGGATTAGCGGCTTCGAGCAGAATCGCCTGCGGCTTGGCCTTGAGCACCACCGAGACGATCTTGGCCAAAGGAATATCGCGTGTGTGGGGGCCCTCGTAGTTGCCCCAGCAGACATGAAACCGGACGCGGTCCGCGGGAACCTTCTCCAGAGCGTGGTTCATGGCCTCCACCTGCAGTGCCGCATTGCGCACAAACTCATTGTCATCCGCATTGCTGAAGCGGATGTGCCGGCCCATGGCAAGATCGGGGCAGTCGATTTGCAGCACAAGCCCCGAATTCGCGATGGCCTGGTATTCCTCCCGCATCGCCTCCGCAAGGGCCGTGAGATATGCCTCGTGAGAGGGGTAATACTCGTTCGGCTGGAACACGGCGATCGTGCCGGGCGAAGCCGCGGTCATGAATCCTTGACTCACGTTGGCTCGGGAGAGAGCCTCTTTGAGGCGGGCGATGTCCTCGTGCAGCGGTTGGAGATTTGCCACCTTGATGGGGCCTTTGCAAATGGGCCGCTTGTATTTCGGCGTATCGCCTGCCGAGGCGATCTTGTCGCGATATTCGGGGTAGTCGTCCAGATCCTGCGGGGTCGCGCGCGGCACGTCGCCCAACTCGAATCCGGTCAGCCGGTGCCGCATGTACGTGGCATACCCGATTTTGGCCATCTCGCCGTCGTTCACGATGTCGAGCCCGGCCTGCGCTTGCTTCGTGACCGCGTCGGCCACCGCGCGCTCCATCGTCTCGTTCCACTTCGCCGAATCGACGGCTTCACCCTTGTCCTGCGCAAATAGCAGATCGACCACATCCTGCGGGCGAGGCAGGCTGCCGACGTGGGTCGTCAGAATGCGGTCGGTGCTCGTCTTCATGGTTCTTCTCCCTTGTTCGCTTGCTCTTCAAATCTGTAAACGAATGAGCATATCACGCGCTCCCGGGGCGGCTTAGCGCGCATCGGCCTTTTGGGATTGGCCCCCAAGCCAGGCGCCGCAGCGTGCGTAAAGCGCCTGGACCTCCGGTCCAGTCAGCCCCGGCATGTCGGTTTTCACCTTATAACCGATCTGGTGCTGCAGATAGGCCAGATGCCGGTAGCCTTCGGGAAAACGGGCGAGAATTTCCTGGTCGAGTTTGAGCGTCGCGGAGGGGTCCACCGGATCCATGCGGTCCTTCTCGTAGATCGGCTGGCGCAGCACGATTCCCCAATGGCCCGCGCGCTTCTCCAGGAAATCGCAAAAACGGCCCGTGCAGTTCACGTCGCAAAGCACGTCGTGCACCTTCGCGCGCTGCGAAATGATCATCTTGGTGAACGCGATGGCGCGGTTGCCCGAGATCTCGACGGTGCTGGGCCCCTGAAAATGCAGGATCCGCACTCCCTTCGCGAACCCCGACTTGCTCATTTCGATGAACTCCTCAAAGGTTCCCTGTGTCCAGGTCGCCATCATGCGGCCATCGGAGTGCCAGACGGTGCGAAACTTCTCCCACTCATTCGCATCGCGCCACAGGACCCAGTTGTCGATCAATTCACGGATGCGGAGCCGTTCCATCAGATCATCATCGTTCATGGTTCTGTTGTCCCTCGGTGTGGTTTTACCCCCATGATAGACCCGCGAGTCTGATACCGAGCGCTGCGGCCCCGGTAGGAGAGAGCGGGCTACACCACCAGACCGGCGCCGGTCGGCAAGGGACTTCCGGTGGAAGCAATTTCCGGGAAACACTCGACGGGGAAGTTCACAGACCGCGCGATGAAACAGAGTTCGTGCGCGCGGCCGTGAATCGCAGCGGCCTCCGCAGAGCGTTGTCCGTCCGTGATGGTCATGCGGGGACGAAGCACAACCCGCGCGAACTGGCCGGAGCCGTCGGCGTTCTCCACCATCTCGCCTTCGGCGTCATCGGAGTATTCGGTGATAACGATTCCAGCCTCCGCACAGAGATGTAGCACCCACAGCATGTGGCAGGCGGAAAGCGACGCAACGAGCAACTCCTCGGGGTTATAGCGGCTCGCGTCGCCGCGGAACAGCGGGTCCGAGGATCCGGGTATGGCCGCCGACTTGCCAGCCGCGCAAAGTTCATGATCGCGTTTGTAGGCGCGGTAATCGGATGTTCCGGGGCCGAGGTTCCCCGTCCAGCGGTTGGTCACCCGATATCGATGGCGGCGGCCTTCCAAGGCTAGCCCGCTGCCCGAAGCGCAGCGGGTGCGCCGGCGGGCGTCCCGTGGCGCCACGCCACGCTGACCATCTCGAAGACCTCCTGGTCGCAGAAGGGTTTTCCGAGAATGTTGTAGCCGCCGCGTTCCAGCACCTGCGACCACAGGTCGCCGTTCGGTTCCCATGAGGTCACAATCAGCGGGGCGGGGCAGGCGCGCCGCTGCGCGTGGTCCAGAAGTTCTGCCCAGGTTCCATCGGGAAGGACCGCTTCGGAGATCACCACCAAAGCGGAGTGCTCCCGCAGATGGGCAGCCGCTTCGGCGAGGGTGGTCGCTTCCACCAGAGTCCACCGGCAATGCCTAAAGATGTGACGCAGGGAAAGAAGGTCCCGTTCGGAACCGACGGCGAGCACGGTTACGGGTGCTCTGCCTGAAGCCTCTGCCGCGGTATCGACGGACTTTCGGGGTAAGGGAGTACGTGCGGGGGCCATTTCGCTCCCTCCGATCCTCAGTGTAAGACCGGACCGCCGGCGATGCAAGAGCGGTCTTTCCGCGGTCGACCGTAAAATACCGGTGGGGAAGAGGCGTCCTGAGCCGGATCAGAGCAGCGTTCCTCCGCAAACCGCTGATCCGTCTCCGAGTGGGGGACGCCTCTGCGTCTGAAAGCAATCCAGGCAGGCGGGCTGCCAATCGAACCATGCACTAAGCCATTTGTTCTCATCGCGAAGTGCACGCTCAGGGTGTATGCGACGTGGACACGGCGTCAACCGTTCGCCACACCCTCTGTCCACGCCTTGGACACACGGACGGCAATGGAGTAGACTGAGACCCGATGAGCTCCTCTCCGCAACCGGAGTTGAACGAAAAACTCTCCGCCATTCTGGCCATCTGTCAAAAGATGAACTCCGAGCGGGACCTGGGTGCACTTCTCGACCTGATCGCGCGGGAAGCCACCAACCTGCTGAATTGCGAGCGGGCCAGCATCTTCCTGCTGGATCGGGAGAAGAACGAGCTATGGTCGAAGGTGGCTTTGGGGAGTGACGAAATTCTGCGGTTTGCCGCAGACCAGGGCATCGCCGGACATGCTGTCGTCACTGGCGAGACCGTGAACGTCGCAGACGCTTACCGCGATCCGCGCTTCTATGTCGCGATTGACGACAGCACCGGGTACCGAACGCGGAACGTGCTCGCCGTCGCGATGCGGGATCAGGGCGGTGAGGTGATGGGTGCCTTCGAAGCGCTGAACAAACGCACCGGCCCTTTTACGCCGCAGGATGAGGAATCGCTGGACGCTCTGGCGGCGCACGCGGCGATCGCAATCGAGACCGCCCAACTGATCGGCGAGCTCCGCCGCCGGGAAGAGGAATTGATCACCCAGAACAACCACCTCTTGAGGGAGGTGGAGAGCCGCTACGCGGGACACGGGATTATCGGAACCGGGCCGAAGATCCAGCAGGCTGTACGTCTCATCGAACGGATTCGGGACAGTTCCGTCAACGTCTTAATTACGGGCGAAAGCGGTACCGGAAAGGAGCTTGCGGCCAAGGCGATCCATTACACCAGCCCGCGTGCCCGCAAGCCTTTCGTGGCTCTCAACTGCGCCGCCCTTCCCGAGACCCTGGTCGAGAGTGAACTGTTTGGTATCGAGAGGGGCGTGGCTACCGGAGTCCAGCCGCGTATCGGATTTTTTCAGAAGGCCGACGGCGGCACGCTTTTTCTCGATGAAATCGGCGATCTCAGCCTGACGGCGCAGGCCAAGATTCTGCGCGTTTTGCAGGAGCGGCTCTTCGAGAGGGTCGGCGGAAGGAACTCTATTCCTGTCGACGTCCGCGTCCTGGCTGCGACCAACAAAGACCTTGAAGCAGAAATCGCCAAGAGCACATTTCGCGAGGACCTGTTTTACCGGCTGAAGGTGATTCACATTCATATGCCCGCGCTGCGCGAGATCCGCGAAGATATTCCTCTGCTCGCGAACCATTTTTTAAAGGAGTACTGCGAGGAGATGAAGACTGCGCCCCGGCAGCTTTCCGGCGGAGTGCTGCGCCGCTTGAGTGCCGCGGCGTGGCCCGGCAACGTGCGCCAACTTCGCAACGAAGTCATGCGGCTTGCCGCGTGCGCGCAGGGGCAAATCATCACCGAGGAAGATTTCTCCGAGGGGATGCCGGCGCCCGCCACTCCGGTGCAGCAGAAAGGGCCGGCGCCCGCAAAAGCAGAAGTTCGGCAGATCACGCTGAAGAAGGCCATCGAAGAACTCGAGAAGAGCATGATTCAGGAGGCTCTTGGCGCCACGCGCAATAACCAGCAGCAGGCGGCGCGCATGTTGGGGCTCAGCCGGCAAGGTCTGATCAATAAGCTCAAACGCTACTCGCTGGCCGACGCCGGCCGATAACGGCTCCTTCGTTTTCAG
Organism: uncultured Solibacteraceae bacterium; assembly: GCA_964390225.1. Taxonomy (GTDB): domain Bacteria; phylum Acidobacteriota; class Terriglobia; order Bryobacterales; family Bryobacteraceae; genus PSRJ01. Next base: position 5,895 of record CAYMHP010000116.1, on the reverse strand, counting down.
CCGCGGTGGTGATGCCGCGGTTCCACTTACACAATGGCATCACCGGAGCTAGAAGCGCGCCTTCACGGCCGCCGCCCGCAGCGCCGCCGGCGCTACTTGGCGCGGAGCGTCTGCGCCGGGCCGGGCGCCAGGTCCGCTCCGGTGTTCACGGGCCGGATCGTCTGATTCACTCCGGACGTGGGGTCTACCACGCGGTCTGCCACATTTTGTTGCGCACCCGGCGCGTGCAACTGGCACTCCACGACTGGCTGCGTCCCATCCAGGAAGACGTCCGAGTGCACATTG
>CAYMHP010000116.1:0-5600 GCA_964390225.1 uncultured Solibacteraceae bacterium | reverse complement strand
GAGGGTGAGGCGAGCTGGCCGCTGTCGGCGCAAATTTCCGCGGACACAATTCCGGCAGGCATCTGAAACGCCTTGGCATCGCGATACTGGCGGAAGCGCGAGGCGAGCTTCATGAACTCGGCCCAGATCGGCAGAGCTGAGCGGGCGCCTTCCAGGTTCAGTTCGCGATTATCGTCAAATCCGACCCAAACGACGCAGAGTAACTCGCTCGTGAACCCCGCGAACCAGCCGTCGTGAGAGGTTCCGGTTTTGCCGGCCGCCGGCAGCGCGAATCCGCGGGCGCGCACACCCGCTCCTGTCCCGCTGCGCAAGACCTCCTGCATCAAGCTGACCATTAGATAATTGACGCGCGGGTCGAGGACCGTTTGCGGATCCGGCTGGTGCTCGTAAAGCACGCTTCCATCTCTGGCTCGCACAAGGGATACGCTGGCTGGTCCGAGGCGCTTACCGTGATTTGCGAAAACCGTATAGGCGCCCGCCATCTCGAGAGGAGTAGTCTCGTAAGCGCCGAGCGCAACCGCCGGCGTTGGCTGGATGGCACTGTTCAAGCCGGCGCGCCGCGCCAGGGCGACTATCTTGTCGTAACCAACCTGCTCGGCGAGCTTCACCGTCGCGACATTCAGCGAGTGCGCCAATGCGGTGCGCAACGTGACCTCTCCCATGAATTCGTGATTGAAGTTATTTGGCGAATACACCTGATGCGCGAACTCAAAGGTAGTGGGGCTATCGTCGATTACGCTCGCGGTCGTGAAGATCTCCCGGCCGCCCGAGACACCGCTATCCAGAGCCGCCGCGTAGACGAACGGCTTGAACACGGAGCCGGGTTGCCGCATGGCGAGCGCGTGATTCAACTGACTCTCGCCATAATTTCTCCCGCCTACCAGCGCCTTAATTTCACCGGTATGCGGATCGAGGGCCACCAGCGCGACCTGAGGCTGCCCTGTCGGCACTGCTTCACCCTTCTTTTTCTTTTTCTTCTTCAACTGCTCGTCCACGTTTTCCATGCCGATACGGACCGCTGCTTCCGCGGCCGATTGAAGATCGGGATCGAGCGTGGTGTACACATATTGGGTGTGCTTCTCATGATCGTCGAGGCGGGCCTGTAGTTCGTCGTTCATCACGTCCAGAAAGTACTGCGTGTCCAATCCTTCCATGCGCTCCGGCGCAAGGCCGAGCGGCGCGGCGGTTGCGGCACGAAACTGCTCTTCGGTAACGAAGCCGTTCTGCCGCATCAGCGCGAGTACCAGGTCCCGGCGATCCTTCGCTCGCTCCGGATATCGGAACGGGTTGTCGTAGCTGGGCCTCTGGACTATCCCGGCGAGCATTGCCGCTTCCGGGATGGTGAGTTGTCCCAGGTCTTTGCCGAAGTACACGCGCGCTCCTTCGCCGAATCCGTTGATGCTGAACGGGCCGCGCCGGCCGAGGTACACCTGGTTGGCGTAGTCTTCAAAAATCTGCTGTTTGGTCAGCTTATGTTCCAAATGCAGGGTCAGCATCAACTCCGCCATCTTGCGTGTCCAGCGCTTATCCGGCTCAAGCCACAATCCCCGCGCCAACTGCATGCTAAGCGTCGAAGCGCCCTGTTCCTTGCGTCCGTCCTTCAGATCGACGTAGGCCGCTTTGAGGATCCGGAAAATATCAAAACCGGTGTGTGTGAAGAACCGCTTGTCCTCCGCGGAGATCACGGCATTCACCAGCGCCGGCGGAATTTCCGCGAAGTGCACCAACCGGCGCTTCTCGCGGTTCTCCGAGAGATTCGTGATGAGTTGCGGTTCCAGTTGGTACTCGGTCCGTTCAGTGTTGTCCTGGAGAGAAATAATGCCCGCTAGTTTTCCGTTCTTGAACGTCAGGACCGCGGGTTCTCCTCCGAGAAAGGAATCCCGGCCGGGAAAAATCTCCACCGCGTTGGGGCGCACGTTATACCATCCGACGGTATTGCCGCGCGCGGTGGTGTACCCGCTCTGGCGCAAGCGAGCCACCACCTGCTCGGCGGTGAATGAATCTCCGATCGCGACGATTCGCGGGGAGGAATAGATATTAACGGTATCGGCGAACGCTCCCGCAGCCAGGCGTGCGTCGATGATGTGCGCGAACCTCTGGTAATAAAGGGTAAACAGTATGAGGCCTGCGCCCAGCACACCGATGGAAGAGAGAAGCAGAATTCGCCCCGGGCCGGTTTCGAGAAACCGCCGCGGCTCCGCTCCGCCCGCCGATGGTTCGGCCGGCGTGATCGATTCGTTTTCGATCGGATTCATCTTTGTTCGTGAGAGCACGCGCAATGCCAAGTAATTCACGGCGCGGCCAGGCTCCAGCTTGCTCGCTGGCCGCTCAATTGCCAGCGCAGCGTTGGAATGACGACGTATTGCAGAAACGTGCCAATCACCACATCGGCACACGTGAGCGCTGGGCCTCCGTGTCCCGGGTCGGATATCGACCTTTCCGGTTCCAGGCGATTCCAGCGGAAGCAGGCGCGTGGGACCAAGGTACACCTGAACCTGCGCTATGGCACTCTAGGAGGAGCCATCGGAAAAGCCGTCGCGCGCCTTCTCCATGTGCAGCCGCCGCAGCGGTTGGAAGCTGGCATCCAAAATCTTCGCGAAGCCCTGGAACACGCATAGCCCTCTTCAGGAGCCGCTGTACCATCCCAGGATCTGCCTGGCCGCCAGCGCAATGGCCAGAGCGGCGGCTCCCAAGAAAGTTCCGAAGGGCAGTTCATAAGTGGCGGTGTCCTTCCCGGTAACTTTGATATAGGTGTAGCCGATGAACGAGCCCACCAGCGAGCCGGCCATCAGGGTGAACAGCGCACCTCCCAGTCCAAGAAAACTGCCCACCATGGCAATCAGCTTCACGTCTCCTAGCCCGAGGCCTTCGCGGTGACGGATCTTTTCGTAAAGCCATCCACCCGACCAGAGAAACACGGCGGGTAAAAGCGCCCCAAGTGCCGCCTCTGCCATCCACTGCGCGCGGCCGCTCAGTTCCACGCCTGCGAAGAAGAAGAGAACCTGCGCAATCGTATCGGGCACTGGCACGAAAATCGCGAAAAGCAGTCCCAGCACGACGCCTCCGAGCGTGAACTCGTCGGGCAGAATGCGTTCCTCGAGATCCGCGAATATCAGAGCGACTAAAACCGCAGCGAACACGCACATTTTGAGAGCAGGGATGCCCGGCCCGAGCGTCCACACGAAATAAAAGAACAGTACTCCAGTGAGCAATTCGACAACGGGATAGCGGAGGGGAATGCGGGCGCGGCAGTAGCGGCAGCGGCCACGCAGGATCAGATAGCTCACGACCGGGACATTGTCGTACCACGCGATCGTCTTCTCGCATTCGGGACAGTGCGAGCGCGGCCGCACCACCGAAAGATCGCGTGGCCACCGGTAGATGCAAACATTCAAAAAGCTCCCGATGAGCAGGCCGAATAATAACGCGAGGAGCGATTCCATCACCTGAGCACCTGCCCGTAAATCTCCATCGTACGGTGCACCATTTGTTCCACAGTAAACCGTTGCTCCACCGTCCGGCGGCCCGCCTCGCCGAGCCGCCGGGCGAGAGGCGGGTTGGCCATAAGCTCCTCGATGTTCTTCGCGATCTCGCGCGCGGAGTTCGGTGTGAGCATTCCGTTCTCGCCATGGCGGATGATTTCGGGCAGCCCGCCCACGTTGCTCGCGAGCACCGGCACCCCTGCGGACATCGCCAACAGAACGGCCGATCCGAGGCCCTCGCTGTGTGTAATGTAAACGAACAGGCCGGCGTCGTGGAGGTCGCGCTCCAGATCGACGCTGAACTTCACCGGAAACCCGGCGATGCGCGCCGCTTCGGCGGTGAGCGATGCGCCCTTTTGGCGATCGTTTGCGTTCGCTACTGCGAGCACTTCCGAACCGTTCGCGGGCGGGAGCAGAGGCGCCCCATCGTAAACCACCGAGATCTTCGAGGCGGGAACCCCGGCCTGCATCAGAACGGATCTGACGTATTCCGATACTGCGATGTAGTGGGAGGCGCGGCCGTATTTCCAGCGAGATCCGGGAGCGAACGCCACGCGGCGCGCCACTATCAGCCGTGCGCCGGGAATCAATGCTCCCCACGTGTGGCTTCGCGCATCGTGCGCATGAACGAGGTCATGATCCCGGGCAGCGATGAGCGCCCGGTGGAAGCCCGACGGCATCACTCGCCAGCCCTGTTTGCAAGCCCTGTGATAGAGAGGCGCGGCTTCCCGCGCCAGCAGGGTTGAGTCCACGCCTTCGGCGGCTAGCCCCTCAATCAGCCGCAGCACCTGCCACTGGCCTCCGCGCATCTCCCGTCCCGCGTCCAGGTGCAGAATCCGCATCAGCTCATGATTCTCGCTTTGGAGTATTTTACGAACGTGTAGAAGGCTGCCATGTAGGCGATGATCAATCCTTCCAGGCCGTCGAGAAAGCCGCGCTCGAAGAAGTAGGTTTTCACGAACGTCCACGGCGGGTCGAGAATCAATCGCCACAGCCCGATGCGCACGCGCCGCTCGACCAGTTCCCCCGCCGAGAGCGTCGTGTAGCGGTCCAATGTCTTCAAGTGCTCGGAAAGCGAGTCGCAGGTGAAATGCAGGAGATTCGTTTCCAGGTGGCCAATGCGCCCGGTGACCTGGACTGTTTCATGCACGAAATCGCCGACCCACTTCGCCTTACGGCGGTCATACAGACGGATCTTGCGGTCGGGATACCAGCCGCAATGCAGAATCCAGCGGCCCAGATATCGCGCGAGCCGCGGAACGGTGTACGCGTCGAACTGCGGCCCGTTCTTTTTCAGGTTCCAGATCTCGGCTTCGAGCGCCTCGCTCAGCGCCTCATCGGCATCGAGCGACAGAATCCACTCGTTCGACGCCTGCTCCGCGGCCCAGTTCTTTTGCCCGGCATAGCCAAGCCATCCGGCCTCGATTACGCGCGCCCCGAGTTTCTCCGCCAATTCGACCGTGCGGTCCACCGAACCGCTATCCACGATAACGATTTCGTCGCAGCAGCGCAGGCTCTCGATTGCGCGGGCAATGTTCCGCTCCTCGTTGAGCGTGATGATGGTCGCCGTGATCTTCATGGCGGCCTAGAATCCGGGTGTGACGATTGGCGAGAAGGTGAAACAGAGCAGGAAAATGACGAGCGAGATCCAGCCCAATTTGCGGCGGCCCGCGCCTACATCGCCGTCATCGAAAATCAGCGGGTGCCGCCGGCCGAGCCAAAACAGCACCACGGCCCAAAAGAGCCACATCCACCAGAAGAAGATTCCCAGAGGCACCAGCGCGGCAATCGCGGCCATCGAGATCCGCCGGTGCGTTTCGCCAGTCAGCGCGTACAGAATGTGTCCGCCATCCAGTTGCCCGATCGGCAGCAGGTTGAGCGCGGTCGCAAACATGCCGACCCATGCCGCACGCGCTACCGGGTGCAGATAGATATCGGAGGGATTTACGCCCGTGAAAATCGCCCGCTCCAGAATCGCCTGCAGAAGTGGGACGCCGAAATGAATGGTGCCCTGGTGCGACAGCCCCGGAATCACTTTCGAGAACGCCAGCCCGACGGAAAGCGCGGGCAACAGGAAAATAAAGCCGGCCAGAGGACCGGCTATCCCGATATCGAACA